>CALVJT010000034.1 GCA_944332315.1 uncultured Clostridia bacterium | reverse complement strand
TGCACCTTCCGAGTCAGATAGGGCAGTTGTTCCGCGAGTCGCACGCAAGCCTTTGCAGAGCCTAACAAAAGTTCCACCACCAACTTGTTCGGCTAATCAACCTCAACAGGAACTGCCCCTGCAAGTTAGTGTGCGTTACCGCCGTCAAGCAGTATTCCGCCACTGCTCTAGTATTATATGCATTCTAGCAAAAAATGTCAATGTTTTTTTGATGTAAATTTTACTTTTTTTTTAGTATACATAACTTTACTATCAATAAATATATATTAGGAAAGGCACATACTTGTCTTAAAATTATTTGTAGAAGCCACACCTAATCAAGTTTACATACTGTTTTAATGCTCTTTTTTTTTGATAAAGCGTCCTATTTAATTTGAGCAATAAATTAGCATTTGTTGCCTGACATTTGCACCTACTTATAAAAACCATATAAAAATATATTTGCATTTGTGGGGGAAAGCATTATATTGAAATAAGCACAAAGAGAATATACCCTTTGTGCTTATTGTATTTTTTCCGTATAGTATAAATTTGTATTAGGCAAAAATAGTTTAAGATTTTATGGTTCTTTATTATTAATGGGGTAAAGTGAGCTATAAATTCAAATTTTTGCTAAGCTTTTTCCGCTAAATTTTTTGCTAACCTCCACTAATACTATAGAATCGATTTTATATCAAAAAAGATAAATTTGTGTTATCAAATGTATGTACTTCGGTAGATATTTGTGCAAGCCTTGTAAAGTTTGCTAGGCATCGGTAGTACCTAGATACAATTTTTTCTTGCGCTACTTTGTGCCCGCCTTGTTGCTGACGCAGGCGTACGCGCGCGCAGTTGATGTGCGGGTGCTGTGTGTACACAAACATTGTTATTATTGTGTAGCCATTATTTTTTGCATATTCTATAAGGTCTAGTTTGCTAGGATGCGAAAATACAGTTTCGTAGCAAAAGGAGTATCCGTTATCTATATATTCTTTAACTTGATAGGTAGTTGCAAGCATTGCTGCAACACCAGTCATTTCTGGAGCTTTGTATTTAATTAAGTCGGCATTAATGTAGGTTGTAGCAACTTTACCTATGCTAAATAAATTAGCAATTAGGGTGCTTTTTCCACTGCCGTTTGGCCCTATAACTAAGTAGCAAAGCTTTTGCTTTTTAGGTGGCAGATTGCTCATTTTTATTAAGTATTCTAAACATTCGCTGTAGCTAAAAGGTGTAATTCTTTTCATAATACCTCCATTTTTGCAAAGATATTGCTTTTGTGTACTGCGTAGTTAATAACAAGTGTAAAATATTATTTATAACATTATATCACAAAATTCCTTATAAATCAAATTCGATTCTTTTAATTAAAAAAACTTACAACAATAAAAAAGTAAAAAATTATAAAAAGTAACAACAAAATGTGGAGTTTTAATATTCTATTTAATAGGTTCTAAAAACAAAATGTTGAAGTTTTGATTGAGGGCACTAATAATAAGTGTAAAAATAAGTTGCTTATTCGATTAATATCTTTGCATAAAAATAATAGAATATTGAGGTATGTGTTGTGATATTAAAGATACTACAATATTTTTAATTGCGATTTTTTGTTGAGTTAAAAATTTGCATACTGCATCTTAAAAAACTAAGCTTTGCATTGAATTGTTCAATGTCAAATAGTAGGCGAATAACTACATAAAAAATTGTATAAATAAATAAAAATAGTAAATCACTTTACAATATTATTTTGTTGTTGTATAATAATGGGGCAATAAAAAACATATAATTTTGAGCCGAGAGTAAGGTCGGTTTTTCTTATTCTATCTCATAAGTATGTACCTACATAAAATTATAAAGGAGAATTTTGGAATGATAAGATTTCTAAAGTACTTTAGAGGATACGAATGGCTATTTTTAGTACTGCTTGTGTTGCTAAATGTGGCGCAAGTGTTCCTTGATTTAGCATTGCCCGAATATATGGGTGACATAGTAGACCTGATACTGCAAATGAGTGCAACTAGCACGGTTGTAGTAAAGGGATTAGAGATGCTTGGCATAGCACTGCTTTCGATACTGTGCTTGCTAGTGGGCGATTTTCTTGCATCTATTCTAGCCTCGCGTTTTACAAGGCGAATGAGAGGGATGGTGTTTGATAAAGTGCAATCGATGTCGCAAAGCACGCTGAACAAATTTACAACGGCAAGCCTAATAACGCGTTCTACAAACGATATCACGCAAGTTGGCAACGCGCTTTCAATGGGCTTTAAGACGGCAATTTATGCCCCAATACTTGCTGTGTTTGCACTATTAAAAGTTATAGATAAATCTAGCGAACTATCCATTGCAACAGGCATATCAATAGTAGCGCTTGTGGTGCTAGTGGTGGGCGTATTTAGTTTTGCAATACCAAAGTTCAAAAAAATACAAAAACTCACCGATAAAATTAATGGTATTAACCGCGAAAACTTGAGCGGTATCCGCGTAGTGCGTGCGTTTAATGCCGAGGATTACCAAAAGGAAAAGTTTGAAAACACTAACGAGGCTTTAAGAAAGAATAATACTTTTGTTGGTAGATTGATGTCTTGTATGAGCCCCGTTATGACGCTTATTATGAACGGCTTGAGTCTTGCCATAGTGTGGTTGGGTGCCTCGCTCATAAACGATGGTAGCCTTGATATTGCCACTATGACAGAGTTTACAATGTACGCTATGCAAGTTGTAACAGGTTTTTTACTGTTGAGTGTAATATTTATTTTAGTTCCACGAGCTACAGTCTCCTTGCGCCGTATTTATGAAGTTTTGGATAGCAAAGAAAATATCCATGATGGCGCTGGCGTAGATATGGATGCTAATTTAGGGGCTAAAGCGGATAAAAACGATGGTAAAGATGCTAAAAATAATAGCGTAGATGCACAAAATCCGTGTGTTGTGGAATTTAGGAATGTATGTTTTAGGTATCCCGATGCCGAGGAAAGTGTGCTAAACAATGTAAGTTTTAAGTGTTACGCAGGGCAAACGGTGGCATTTATCGGCTCGACAGGCAGTGGTAAAAGCACTTTAATAAATTTGATACCACGCTTTTATGATGCAACTAGTGGGCAGGTGCTTATTTATGGAAAGGATGTAAAAGATTATACACTACAGCAACTACATTCCTTGCTAGGCTATGTGCCACAGCGCGCAATGCTGTTTAAGGGCACAGTGCGTTACAACATAGATTTTGGCAACCACAAGTTGAGCGACGAGCAAATAGAGTGGGCGCTAAAAGTGGCGCAGGCTAAAAGTTTTGTGGATAGAATGGGTGGGCTGGATGCCGATATAGCACAAAATGGTTCCAACCTATCGGGCGGACAAAAACAGCGCCTATCCATAGCAAGGGCAGTGGCACACAAGCCACCTATCTTGATTTTTGATGACTCATTTTCGGCACTAGATTATAAGACGGATAAAACCTTGCGTTCGACTCTTAAAAAAGAGATGACCGAATCGACAAAATTTATTGTCGCACAACGAATAGGCACTATAAAGGATGCAGATTTAATTGTGGTGCTAGATAGTGGAGATGTTGTTGGCATAGGCACGCACGAACAGTTGCTGGAATCGTGCAAGGTTTATCAAGAAATTGCAAGTTCACAATTGAGTAAGGAGGAAATTTATGGAAAGAAAGAGTAAATATTCATTCGGTGAATCGATTGGTAAATTCATAAAGTACCTAAAACCTTACTATGTGTGGCTGGTGCTTGCTATTGTGTTTGCAATAGGTGGAACTGTTTGTAGTATCATAGGGCCTAATAAGATTGGCGAAATGACAAACTTAATTGAGCAGGCAGTGCTTGCTGGCACCGCAATCGACCTTGTAGCTGTGGGCAAAATTGGCATTTTGCTTGTGGTGTTATATTCAATTAGCGTAGTGCTATCGTACCTACAAGGGCTTATTATGACCGAGGTCGTTCAGCGCTCCACAAAAAAAATGCGTACCGATATCTATGCAAAAATAAATAGGTTGCCACTAAAGTACTACGATAGCCACACATTTGGCGATACTTTGAGTAGAGTTACAAATGATGTTGATACAATTGGCTTATCGTTTAACCAAGCAACAGTTATGCTCATATCGGGCATAACACTAATAGTGGGCGCTACAATAATGATGTTTATCACCGCTTGGCAACTAGCATTGGTTGCACTAGTGTGCGTGCCTATTGGCTTTGGACTTATGGCTTTGGTGCTCAAATTCTCGCAAAAGTACTTTACTAGCCAACAAGCACAAATAGGCGAAATTAATGGCATTGTGGAGGAAACCTATTCGGGGCACAATGTGGTTACAGCCTTTAATGCGCAAGCTAAAATGAATGGCAAGTTTAAGGCTACAAATAGCAAACTATATAAATCGCAATATAAATCACAGTTTTTATCTGGCATAATGATGCCTATAATGCAGTTTATCGGCAACCTTGGGTATGTTGCAGTGTGCATAGTTGGCGGAGTGCTTTACCTTAATGGCGAAATTGAAATTGGTGCCATAGTAAGTTTTATAATTTATATTAAAATATTCACACAACCGCTTGCAACAATAGCGCAATCGGTATCCAGTATGCAATCGGTGGCGGCGGCTAGCGGTAGGGTATTTGAGTTTTTAGAGGAAAAAGAAATGCCAACCGAGCAACCAAAATTGAATTTAGCAAACATAAAAGGCGATGTAAAGTTTGAAAATGTCGAGTTTGGTTATATCAAAAACAAAATGGTAATAAAGGGCTTTACTGCGCATGCACTACCGAGGCAAAAAATAGCGCTTGTGGCACCTACGGGCGCGGGCAAAACAACGCTTGTCAATTTGCTTATGAAATTTTACGATATAGACGGCGGGGATATCAAAATTGACGATGTATCAATAAAAGATATCTCGCGCGCAAATGCACACCAATTGTTTGGTATGGTATTGCAGGATACTTGGCAGTTTGAGGGCACTATCTACGAAAATATTGCCTTTAATACGCCAAATGTTACAAAACAAGATGTCGAGGATGTGTGTAAACGCGTAGGGCTAGACCACTACATTAGAACATTGCCCGAAGGCTACGATACTTTGCTAGATGATACTGTTTCGCTTTCGGCAGGGCAAAAACAACTGTTGACTATCGCTCGTGCTATGGTGCACAACGCTCCGCTCTTGATACTAGATGAGGCTACAAGTAGCGTAGATACGCGCACAGAAATTATTATTGCAAACGCTATGGATGAACTTTCGAAAGGCAAAACAAGCTTTGTTATAGCGCACCGATTGTCTACAATAAAAAATGCTGACCAAATTTGGGTTATGGAGGATGGCAAGGTTGCCGAAAGTGGAACGCACGAGGAATTGCTAAAATTAAACGGCAGATATGCCGAACTATATAACTCGCAATTTTAATAAATGGCTAAATTGAGCCTTTAAGCAAAAAAAAATAATTGTACCAAATATAAAACTTACAAAAATATATAGTAGCAAGCTCTTGTAATATAATGCAAGGGCTTATTTTATAGATAAAAAATGATGTGCACCCCAAAAGTTGGACAAATTTTGGGGTGTACTTCAATGTTAAAAAAATAATAAAATACATTAAAATACTTTTGCCCATAAATTTTATAGTGTTTTGTAAACTAAAATAAAGAATATGATGTGTAGAGTATTAAATTTATGCAACTAATTATCTATTTATTAGGCGGAAATCTACTATTTCGGGTTAGTTTTGAAAAGACATTTATTTTATAGGCATTTTGCATAAAAATATTTGCATTGTGTGTAATTTTATTAAATTAATTGCTAAAATTGGCAAAATGTACTATAATTTTTGTGTTTAAGGAGCAAAAT
>CALVJT010000033.1 GCA_944332315.1 uncultured Clostridia bacterium | reverse complement strand
AACCGTGAAGCTCGCCTACGTCGACCAGTCGCGCGACGCGCTCGACGGCTCCAAGCCGCTGTGGGAAGTCATTTCCGACGGGAACGAAATCGTCGAGCTCGGCAAGGCGCGCGTTCCCGCGCGGCAGTACGCGGCGCGCTTCGGGTTCACGGGCGCGGAGCAGCAGAAGCTCGTCGGGCTGCTTTCAGGCGGCGAGCGCAACCGCGTCCACCTCGCGCGCATACTCAAAAGCGGCGCGAACGTGCTGCTTTTGGACGAACCGACGAACGACCTCGACGTGAACACGATCCGCGCGCTCGAGGACGCGCTGAACGCCTTCGCCGGATGCGCCGTCGTCGTCACGCACTTAAAACATAAACTAAATAGAAAAAACAATTTTTGCTTAGCACTCACCTAAAGACCACGGGAGTGCTCCTCAGCACCCCTTGAACCCGTGGTCAAAAACAACAAAAAATGTGTTTTTGTGTACAAAACACAATAATATTTTGCTTTTTGCTTTCGCAAAAAGTAAATTACAAATTATATTGCGTTTTCTATTTGTAGTTTGTCTATAGCCCGTCATTAAATAAAATACATAATAAATATAAATGTAATTATTATAAACATATTATCTGCACATTCGTGCATTGCAGGGGAACTACCCGTTCCCCTATAACCCCTTAGGGTGCGATGGCGCACTGCCGTGGTCTTTGACTTAGTACAAATTTGTAGTTGATTTTTCTATTTATTTTATAACTAAGCAAACCCTTGCCCACAGGTGCAGGACGCCTGCACAAAGAATGCCTAGCACCTAACATCAAATAGAAATATTAAATCAAACTAGCACAAAGCTGTGACCACGCCACGGTGGGCAAACATAAGTACGCATTCGCACTAAAACAAAATAGAAAACAAAAACACATATTAGTACCTAAGCAGTGACCACGGGAGTACGCCCAACTAAACTTCGTGATTGTACATTGCACGAATAGAAAGTTCACGCAACTACTACTACCCAAGCCAAGACCACGCCATGGTGGGGCATCCCACCCACGGGGGTAAAGGGGGAAGTGCTTCCCCCTGATTTGTACATTCTTTCAAAAAGAAAGTTGTTTTATAAATATTCCTAAACAATATTTTATATTATTTATTTATATAATTTGTTTTTAGTTTTACTTGCACGAAAGTGCAAGAAAAATTGTAAAAATTAAATTATAAAATAGATAAAATAATAAAATAAATAAATTAAACTTCTAAGCACCAAAGGCTGTGCAAATTGCAGTAGTCGTACACGCGCACAACGGTTTCACCCTCAGATAAAGCAAACTGTACAATAGGCTCCTGCTCAGGCTGTAGTTCGGCAATTTTGATGCCCATATTTGTTTCCAAAACAACAAATTGTATGTAGTGCTCAATAGTCATAGGATGTAGCACCTCGCCTATCTGAACAGTAGCAATGTTGCCATCCAGTTTAAGCACAGGCACATGCTTTTCCACCGCACCATCTGCAGTGTTAGCATTAATCACTTCCATAGCCTCGCCACAACAAAACATAGGCACATTTGAATCTACAAGTTTTATTGCAATGTTTCCACAATGCTTGCATCTAAAAAATACTAATTTTTTCATAAATTCACCTCATTATTATAATAAATATTATACATCAAAAATCTATTATTTACAAGTATATCAAAGTGTATAGGTGCAGGACGCCTGCACAAAGAATGCCTAACACCTTAACATCAAATAGAAATACTAAAGCAAACTAGCACAAGCTGTGACCACGGGAGTGCGCCCAACTAAACTTCGTGATTGTACATTATTTTGTATTATTTATATAATTTGTTTTTAGTTTTACTTTCACGAAAGTGCAAGAAGGATTGTAAAAATTAAATTATAAAATAATTAAAAAATAAATAAATAAATTAAAGCCATTTTTCATCAGTAACTAACTTTGGCACATCAGTGCTGTGTTGCACATCAATAACTCTCTGGTTGGATGACCCCCTAAATTTTAGCTTATAATCGCGCAAAGCTTGCACAAACTCGCCATCAATCAAAATATCAATATACCTAAGCAACTCATGTACGCCCTTAATTTTAGATTTTATCAGCGCCTCATAAGTAAAGCCCGTGTAAACAGCCAAATGTAACCCACGCTCCTTTATATTGCGCGCAAGCGGAACAAGCGCCTCCGCCTGACACATCGGCTCACCACCCGAAAATGTAACCCCATCCAAAAGTGGATTACTATCTATTTGTTTTATAATCTCGCTAGGCGCCATTAGATGCTTTTCAATAAAAGGCTGTGTTTCGGCATTGTGGCACCCCTCGCACCTGCGCGGACACCCCTGCACAAACACTACATACCTTATCCCAACCCCATCTACAATCGAATCATCAATCAGCCCCGCCACATTTATAAATTTTTCCATAACCTACCCAACATCTATACCGCTTTATAAGCAGTTTTTATCCAAATTTAATGTTAAAATTAAATATTTATACAAATTAAATTGCATTTTATAAAGAATTATATGTATCTTAATAAACACACAATATGTAAAATCAAACAACTAAAAATGAAAAATAAGATTATATAAATAATGAAAAATAAGATTATATTAAATTATAGGGAGGTAAAACATGTTTATAAGTGAATACCTCCCCAATATTTTTTTATAGAACCTATTAAATATTATTAAAACTATTTAATTTTTACAATATTATTGCATTTTATATTTAATTTTTAATAATTTTACCTATTTATAATATTATCACATTTATTTGTGTTTAATTTTTAATATTAGTGCCCCAAATTCAAAATAGCGCTTAAAAATTAAACTCAATATAAAAATCAATTTTTGTTTAGTATTCAACCATGACCACGGGAGTACGCCATCGCACCCCGCAATTTCGTTAAATAATTTACATTTTTAGTCCGTGCTTAACGCGGTCGTGCTCCTCAGCGCGCTTTGCGTTATTGAATCTATCTAGCGTTCCAACAAGGTACCCTGTAATACGCCTAATTCTTTCAAATCCACAATCGCCCTCATGCTCGTGCCTACCGCATTTAGGGCAAGTTTCGCCTATAATGCCGGTGTACCCGCACACAGGGTCCCTATCCACAGGGTGATTGATAGAACCATAGCCAATGCCACACTCTTTCATATGCTTGATAACCTTGATAAACGCATCCACATTGTTTGTGGTATCGCCATCAAGTTCCACATAAGTGATGTGCCCCGCATTAGTAAGAGCATGATATGGCGCCTCGAGCTCTATCTTTTTGAACGCCGATATTGGATAGTACACAGGTATATGGAACGAATTTGTGTAATACTCTTTATCAGTAACGCCCTTAATTTCGCCGTACACCTTTTTATCTATGTTTACAAACCTACCCGATAAACTCTCGGCAGGTGTTGCAAGCAGGGTAAAGTTGAGTTTGTATTTTTGGCTCATTCTATCGGTAAAATCTCTCATATGCCCAACAATCTCTAGCCCCAACTTTTGCGCCTCCTCGCTTTCGCCATGATGCTTGCCAATTAAAGCAATCAGTGTTTCGGCAAGCCCAATAAAGCCTATCGAAAGCGTGCCGTGCTTTAGGATTTCCTCAATTGTATCGTTTGGCGCAAGTTTATCCGAATCAATCCAAATGCCCTGCCCCATCAAAAACGGATAATTTTTTACACACTTTTTGCACTGAATGGCAAATCTATCCAGCAGTTGCCTTGCCACTAAATTTAACTTTTCATCCAACTTTTCGTAAAAAGCATTGATATCGCCCTTAGCCTCGATAGCAAGGCGCGGTAGATTTATAGTGGTAAAACTCAAGTTGCCCCTACCAAAAGTAATCTCACGGCTAGGGTCATAAACATTGCCAATAACCCTAGTTCTGCAACCCATATAGGCAATTTCGGTTTCGGGATGCCCAGGCTTGTAGTACTTTAAGTTAAACGGCGCATCTATAAACGAAAAGTTAGGGAACAAGCGCTTTGCACTGACTTTGCAAGCAAGCTCAAACAAATCATAGTTCGGTTCGCCCTCGTTGTAGTTGATGCCCTCTTTAACCTTAAATATGCTTATAGGAAAAATCGGTGTCTCGCCCTGCCCCAAGCCTTTATCTACCGAAAGTAGCAAGTTTTTAATCACCATACGCCCCTCAGGCGTAGTATCCATCCCAAAGTTTATGGATGAAAACGGAACCTGCGCCCCCGCGCGACTGTGCATAGTGTTTAGATTGTGCACAAGCGCTTCCATCGCCTGAAAAGTTTCGTCATCAGTCTCAACCTCTGCGTTGTGTTGCGCAAAGTTGTAAATTTTCTCAAAATCGGCATCAGCAATTTCATTGAACTCAGCGCGCAATGCACTCCTAAATTCATCCGTAGGCTTTAGCGTAGGCATAGACCCGCCATTTTCGGATATCCTATTTATTCGTGCCTTTATGCCTTGTTTATCACTCTGCCCCAAAATAAGTTCGCAAGCAGATGCAAAGTTGTTAATAAAACTCCTCTTAAACGATTTTTTTACGCCCTTTGCAAGCGCATAATCAAAGTTAGGTATGCTCTGCCCGCCGTGCTGATCGTTTTGATTTGCTTGTATAGCAATGCAGGCAAGCGCAGCATAAGTCCTAATGCTGTTAGGCTCGCGCAAAAAGCCATGACCCGTGCCAAACCCGCCCTCAAAAAGCTTATCAATGTCAATCTGACAGCAAGTTTCGGTTAGCGTATAAAAATCAAAATCGTGTATGTGTATGTCGCCACTCTTGTGCGCCTTAGCCTGCTCGGGAGTTAGCACCGACTTCATAAAGTAGTCCTTTGCCCCCTCGGAGCCAAACTTTAGCATCATACCCATAGCAGTATTGCCATCAATGTTGGCATTATCGCGCTTGAGGTCGCTAGATAAAGCATCAACATTGTTAATCTCATCATAAATTTTCATAAGATTAGTGTTCATCTCGCGCACACGGTTGCGTTTTGCTCGGTACAATATGTACTCCTTGGCAACATCGTTGTAGCCACTCTCCATCAGCACATTTTCAACCGCGTCCTGAATGTCCTCCACGCTAGGCACACCATCGGCAAACTTTTCCATAACCACAGCCTCAGCATTTCTAGCAAGTTTTTTAGCATCAGCAAGCGCATCATTGCGCCCAATGGCATTCATAGCCTTCATAATGGCATTTTCGATTTTTGTGATATCATACTCGCAAAGCCTGCCATCTCGTTTAAGAATATTGCTTAACATAACTTCATCTCCTTATGTGGGTAAAACACAACATATAGTAAAGTAATAAACATTTTGTACAAGATATTGTGTATTCACTGACGATAGTCTAACACAATGCATATAGGGTAGTCAAGCAAAAATAACAAAAAATTATAAAAAAATTATAAATTGTAAAAAATGCACAAACTTATAAATTTGTGCATTCTAAACAATGTTTTGTTAATAATTATCATAACATCTTAACTTATAAAATCTAACCTATATAATATATAATTTATAAAAAATATTATGTTCATGGTGATTAGTCTAAATTATGTGTATTTTGAAAAACTTATTAAAATTTAAGCAACTAAACTATAACTTTTTTGCTAATTATTAAAAAGGGTATCGTTTTATTAATATCTTTAATTTTTTTGGGAGCTCTGCAATCGAAAATTAAAACAAAAACAGTTGATATAGATTTTACCCATCACTCTATCAATATTTTACATATAATTATTAAAAAAAAGATATCGTTTTATTGATATCTTTATCTTGTCATTTCATCATCCTGTTTAGATTTCATTTTTTGCATATCGCGCTCGGTCAAGCGAGATGCCATAACAAATATTTCGCACTCATCTAACTTTTGAGAAATTAGCAACACCTTTTTTCTGCGCTTTTGCGAATGTGGCTTTTTAGGAGCGCCCTCTCCATCTGTTCTGCCCTCCGCGCCAGCATCGTCCTCCGGCAAGGATATTATCTTAAACTCGCCCTTGCCAGTTTGCTTTTCAATATAGTCCTCAAACACCACTCTTTTATTAAACTTAAAATCGGGATACTTTTTTATTGTCTGCGCAAGTTCCGACATCTCAAAATCTTTAGTGTTCATAAGCGGAGCAAGCGCTATTTCGTTTTCTGCGCTAGAAATGGCACACTCAACCAAAAAGTTCACTTCCTCTTGTGTTTCGTTTTCAAGCGAATTTAGTCTTGCCAAAATTGCCTCGGTGTTGGCTTTACTTTTTTGACAGATATTCATTTTGTTTTCCACTTTTTCACCTCTATATAAGTATAATAGCACAATTTAAGCAAACTGTCAATACATAGCAAATTTTAAGCCACTACAAGTACTTACCCATCTGCGCAAAAGCCAATAAAAACAATAGGAGGCACAGTTTTTGCTTAGCACCCCCGCTAAGAACGCTGGTACAGAAAAACTGACGCGCCAAGAGTGCTCCACACCTACGCCAACACTCAATTTCAATTTTAGATTTCACTTATAAAGTGTAATTAAAAACATAAATCACAAAATAATAATATTATCAAAAACAATAAACAAAATAAGTTTATTTAGTGTTTGAATCAATCTGCTTTTCCTTTGCCTTATCTAGCCCAAACATTTCCATAAAGTAAGGTAACTTTTCTATCTCTCCGCAAAGCACATGCCATTCCTCTAATTTGTGGTTTTTACGCAACTCGTACATATTAATCAAATTTTCGTAGTCCATAGTGCAGGTGCGCATTTGGTTGTAGGAACTTGGCAAAAGTTGTATTATCTGGTACCAATCACTTTTATCCTTAGTTTCTAAGTATTTAAGGCGCTTTTTCTCGAGATACTCCACAAAATCATCAAACACCGCAAGGCTTTCGGGTTGCAGTTTATCATAGCTAAAATCGCAAACCTCTATAGGCTTAGAGTGTATTTTGTGCATAGTAGAGGTGGAGTTTGCTGTGACGCCCACCTTATATGTATCAAACTCCTTCCACCAATAAAGCGGAGCAGTTATATCCATTGTCACAAATATCTGCCTTATAAACTTGCGGTGCGTAGGCCCCGCCAAACACAGTTTGCGTGCAAGTTTTAGGTCGTTTTCGCCCATAACAAAGTTGCCTTGTTCATCCAAAGTGCTATCCATTTTATCCCAACTGTTCATAGGGTTGCGCGCGCCACGGATGGCGTTTTCAAAGTTCATAACTTTAACATTTTCTACCTTTAACATATTTCACTCCTAATTAAAGAATATTGCTTGCGCCATTTCATCTATGGCATTCAAGGCTTTCAAAATTTTAATTTTTACGCTTTCAATGATTGTTTCACTGCTCTTATCTAGTATTAAATTAATCAAAATGCCCGCATTGTATGTAGCATCGTTCATAGCCTTTATCATCTCTAAAGTTGTAGGCAAATCGTAATCTAACACATCATTGCACTCTATCTCAAACATCTCGGCAACCTCATTAAACACATCATCCAGCATCACTTTAACAAGTCTTTGTGCCTCTTTCATATTTTTTTGCGATAATTCAAGCTCGCCATCGTTCATAGCAATCTCGCTAGTCAGCAACAATTTAGATAGATGCCCACAGTTTTCAATTAGTTCCCCCAACTTTTTAATCTCTTCCATAATGTTCTCCTTATTTAATAAATGTATTATACAATATAATTTTATTTTAAGCAAGGCTTTTTATTTTTTCTTATGCTCTATTGTTAATGAAACTTAGTTATATAGGCTTTTGTTGCATTTAATTTTTCGCCACGCATTTTTATTTTTTACAACATCCTTTCAGTTTTTACCACACCTTTTTCTATTTTTCTAAAAATTATGTATTTATGCTCTTTTGCCACTCACTTCTCCTTTGCGTTTATAGTGCTGTTTAGAAAATAAAAAAAACAATGCCAAAAACACAACAAGCAACAAATCAACAGATGTAATAATGTAAACTTGTGTTAAAGTTTATTCTTTGACATCAGTTAAAAATAAAATTTCAAAAATCGTAGGTTATGGCAATAAAAATGGTATAGTAAAGTTTGTTTCTATCCATCAATTTTGCCCTCAACCTCGCCTATATCCTCCACTATAATGCCCGTGTTGTAAATTTGTTTTATAGCATCGGCTTTATGATTGATAAGATACTCTAAATCGGGCTTACTATCTAATTGCACATTGTATTTTAATAAAATATAGGCAAGTTCTTTGTTTAGTTCAATTTCCACATTTTGCTTGCCATCCACATTAAACTCTACAGCAATTCTAACAACACCAATTTTGTTTGATGTAGTAATAAAAAACACTAAATCATCGTAGGGTATCTTTCTGTCCTCAAAACACACCCCGCTACGATTAAATTCAATTTTGCTACCATCATCAATAAGCAACGCATTTGTCTGTGTATTGTTGCTTAAATCTATAATGTTATAATTAAAATAAAATGCCCCCGTATCATTCACACTATCAAAAGCATCAAAATCATAGCGTGCAATTTCGGCTTGCATTTCCTTTTTCTTTAGCAGTGGCATACCTATTAATGCAGCTAAAATGAGCAATGCTATCACGCCCGCAAGTATGGCGCTTGGCAGTATAAAATCATCCTTGCTTTCGCTTGTCATAAAAATCAAAACTATAGTCAAGCAAACAAAAAATATAAAAAACCATATAGGCGTTAAAATGTAGTTTATTAAAAAATGAATTTTATTCTTTTTGCTACTTTTTATCAAATCTTTATAATATCCCATAATGCTTCCTTAAAGATATTATAACAAAAAAAATAAAATCGGTCAACCTTTCCACTCTTAAACCGATTTTATAGCTCATTATTTATGCACAATTATCATTGCATCTCATTTATAAATACTTTGGCTAAATTTATTCCTTTTCATCTTGTGGATTATCGCAAAATTTTGTAACTACATCAAATTTAGGATATTGTATTTTTATTAATTCTATAGGTTGCACCTGTATAATTTGCTTGCAGTTTTCACTATCGCCTTGTTTAATGCCCAACACCTCAAACCTAAAAGGCGGTAAAATAACTTCATCCTTTTCATTGCCAACGCCCCATTCGCACAAAATTAAAGCAGGAAAGTTTTTCGGCAACTCAATCTCGTATCTAAAAAACTCATTAGAGCCGTGATACTTTGTATCGTGTATCTGTAGGCTTGTAGAGGAAAACGCCAAATTTTCCATCTCCTGCCCCTCTTTGCAATTTAGTGGCAAATACTTTATTGGCACATTTCTATAAACTTTTATAGGCTTGCTTAAAGGGCTCATTGCTTCACTTATGTTTTTAATGTCCCGATACGCGCGCTCTAACTTTTCCATCCTCGAGCCAGCAATACGGCGCTTGTATCTATCATAAATCTGTTCGCCCTCCTCCTTGCTCACACCCCAGCGTTTTTCCACACCCATAGTGTCAGCCTCCTTCATAACGGCGGTAGCATCTGTATCAATAACTTCAATAGCCCAATCAATTTTATCAAACTTGCCCCACATCAAGTTATTAATCAATAAATAATTATTCCCGCAATAAAAATCAATAGATTCCTCTTGTTCATCAGTCAACCGCTTCTCTCCAGCCTTAAGCCCATTATGCAAATGTTCACAAAATTCATTTTGTCCATCATCCGCGCCCTTTGCACTTTGTGGCAATTCCTCTTGTTTAATATCAGCCATTTTGTAAAACTCCTACTTTTTATAGATTAACATATAACTTTAACATTGTCAAGAAAAACACTTAATCTCCCTGCGATAAGCCCTCTGTACAACGCAATTAGTCACAAAATTATTTATTTGTAAAAATGCTTGTAAATTTGTTTGTTTTGTGATATACTAATTTGCACGCTTGGAAGGGTGTCAGAGTGGTCTAATGTGCGATCTTGGAAAGGTCGTGTTGTGAAAGCAACCGGAGGTTCGAATCCTCTCCCTTCCGCCAAACCCATTTTTAGGGTTCTTTTTTTTAGGGAGAGGATTGGCAACTTGCGTTGCCCCCTGCCTCGCAGGGCGAACCTCCGGAGCCGGACGTTGACGCTTCGCTATGATACGAATCGCTCTCCCTTCCGCCAAACCCATTTTCGGGTTCTATTTTTTTTATGGAGAGGATTGGCAACTTTCGTTGCCCCCTGCTTCGCAGGGCGAACCTCCGGAGCCGGACGTTGACGCTTCGCTATGATACGAATCACTCTCCCTTCCGCCAAACCCATTTTTAGGGTTCTTTTTTTTAGGGAGAGGATTGGCAACTTTCGTTGCCCCCTGCTTCGCAGGGCGGTATACGAATCGCTCTCCCTTCCCTAAGTAAAAGTGTACCTTATTTACTTTGATATTTAGGCACACAGTTTTAGAGCAATATCATAAATGCAAATATAAATAAGATATTATGGTAATTGTAATAAGTTATACAAAAAATATTTTAGAAAAAGACTTTAGCAACGCCAAAAGGCGCAAACAAATAAAAAAATAATGGACAATTTGTGCCGTAAAATAAAAAATAATATCTACATACAAGCGCCCTCATTTATGGGGTTCTTTCTCAGGGGATAACTGGCATTTTATGAGTCACTCTCCCTTCCGCCATCAAAAACGCCGGTAACTTTATCGGCTTTTTTTATAGGAGAATTAATTATGGAAAATAAATCTAATTTTATAACAAAATCAGCAATACTAATACTCGGCGGTATCTGTCTAAGCTTATTATTGTGGAGCGTAATATCTATTTTTTCTCTCGATAGTAGCCCTTACTATATAGACTCAAACGATACATTGCTAAGTTAGGCAACGATATGTGGCATAAATATTCTTGTGGCTATTTTTATAACTCTTGTATGTGATATAGTGTCATTCAAGTTCAAAAAAACAACAAAGGTTGTTTCCTATATTAAATTGATATGTTTAACTTTATTAGCAATCGGAACGCTTGTTGTACTAATTCAAGGGCTAAACATATCTAGCGCAAATTTTGCTAATATATCAGTATACATAAACTTTGAAACCTTACAAGAAAAGTTGTTCATAGAACAAGCACAAAATGTATTAAAAATATCTTTCCTTGCAATGCTTTTGTTTGCAATTTTCTCGTTTTATTGTGCAATACAACATATTTTATTGCAGAAAAATTCCACTAAACTGCAAAATACACAGTCCCCCAAAATAAATGATTAATTTTCTATCCAAAAACAAATAAACGACTTTTTTAGCATAGGTATATTTTTATATTAAACTTAAAATATAATAACACCAAATAATATTGCAATAAAACATCTTGTGTGCTATAATGTTTTTAACAACTAAGGAGATTTTTTATGCCTGTATCTAAGCAATTAAGAGATGTAATTGCACAAAAAAAATATTTTGATTTGCAAAATTTGTATTGGTATTACGAAAGTACCTCAAAATTATACCCACAACTTAACCTTGCATATCTAGATAAATCAAATGATAATCAGTTTTTTAATTTCGAAACTGATAAAAAAGTAGATGGCAAAAAATTTATCCCATTTTGCGAGTATAAAAGATGTTCTACTACCATGGGCGGGAAATGCATAATAAAAGGCATCAATATTCAATCAAAACACCTTAGTGGCTCTTTTGCCATAAGTGGCTTTTACTCGCCTTTCGTAGACCGCAAAAGTGATATTGTAAACCATTTTACCTTACTTTTGATAACAAAAAGGCCCTCTTATATAAGGCAACTAAAAAGATATGCTGTTCACAAAACCGAAACTTTGCAAGATTACAGTACTCTTTATTATTTTGATACCTACTTGAGAGTAAAAAATTTAACTGAACTAAAAAAAATTAAAACAAAAAATGATAATGTTAGCATAAATAACTTTGCCTTTAAGCAAGTTAACGAATTAAACAAAAAAATTGATATTGTTATTCCATATGAATTTCGTTCATGGATTCCACTAAAAAAAGAGGAAGGGCTTAACCCGCAAATTTGTCTTGAACAAAACATTCTAAAAAATTGCGTGAACAACTTAAACAGAGATATTAAGGATGAATATTTTATGCAACAAAAGCGCAATAAAGAGAATATAAGGAATTATATTAAAACCCACATTGTAAAAAACGAGGAATTGGAGCTTAAATAAAAAGATTAGTCTAAATGTTTAGTGTAACGTCCAAAAGATAAATAGGTATAACATATTGATTGTAGAATCAATAAAAAAGTGTTTCTATATTGATTTTTGTAAATAAATAATGTATAATAAAGTCAGCATTTCATTTACAATAAAAGGAGTAATCTATGAGTTTTTTTAGAAAAAAAGCAAAAGAAACTGAAAAATTAATTGATGTCGATAAAATATTTTGGCTAGTTGCAAAAAATGAACAAGAAGCCAAAGTTAAAGTGATTCCTTTTGTATATGCCGACTCCGAGGATGAAATAACAGTATTAATAGATGGTCGCACTTTTGAGTTGCGAGATTATAAACTTACGCCAAAATATAAGGAACTTAAGCAAAAGTATCCCGAGGAACCTACTCATTTTGATAGTAAGCAAGATGAACTCACTTATAAAAATCTAACTCAGGAAGCAAAAGAACAAGCCAACTTTGAACTCTACAACGCAATGCTAAACGAATATTATGGTGAGGGATATCAAACCATTTTTGCAGACCATATAGTTTATGAACCCGCCTTTTATGAAGTGCCAGAAGTTGGTGTGAATTATAGAAAGCTATATACTACATTAAGTGATACCATCCGCAAATATACTTGCAATAAATTCAAGCAGTATAAGCCCAATATAAATGCATTAAACCTCGATAAAATACCCAAAATGGTTGAAGTTATCAATAAATGCGAAACTAAAAACTACCAAAAGTAGCTAAAAAACACCCTAAAGAGGATGCTTACATAATTTCTAAAATGCGCAAGGCATAAACTATAAAGCCGATCAGTTTGGAAGTATAGATAATAAAAACAATTTTACTCATCCTATATTTTACATACAATCTTTTAACATATTCACATATTTAATTTATATTTAATAAATAAGCCAAAAGTTAATAGCTTTTGGCTTTTATAATATTTAATTGTGTTTTATTTATGATTCTTTGCAATAAATTTACAATTCTTAGACTTTATATGCTAATCAACCTCTACCAACAAGTTCATCTATAGAACCACCTAAATTTTTGGCAATGTAATAAACAATATCAAGCCTTGGAATAGAGCCAGCTTTCCAATGCCTAATAGCGCTTTCATCATAGCCACTATCTTTCATAAACTTATAATGCGTGATATTGTTTTCATCAAGCAACTTTTTGTAATTGCTGAGAAATTTAGAAATATCACAACTATAAGTCTTATATTTTTTGCCATTTTTAGCTTCGCTCAAACCAAATAAGTAATCTAGCGAACATCCAAAATATTTAGCTATCTTAAGGGTGACATTGATAGTTGGAATTGAGCCTTTTAGATACCTACTATATTGCATAGCAGAAACGCCACTTTCCTTTGCTAACTGCCTTAAAGATAGCCCCGATTCCTCTATCAAATCTTTCAATATGTCCGCAAAAACTTCCATCTATTCTCCAATATAAAAAATAATATAATTTTCAAAACAATTTTATAGGAAAATGTGTTACAATGTAGTTATGTAACAGATATGCCTAGTAAACCTGTTACATTATTCTTTGAAAACTATTTATTTTTTATACAAAGGGAATGATATGAGTAAAAAGGTCGCATTTATAGGGCATAGATATGTTCACAAAATTAATGATATAAGAACAAGTCTATATAATCTAATTGAGCAGGAAATAAAAAATGGTTGTAAATTTTTTGTAATGGGAACTCATGGAGAGTTTGATAAACTTGCATTAGATGTTTGTAGAAATTTAAGAAAAGTATATATAGATATCACCATACAAGTTGTAATTACAAGTTTGCATACCATAAAGCCCATAATTGTCCACGACCCTATTTGGGGAGATGAAAAATACACTCCTTATGAGAATGTGGAAACAGTTATGTACGATATTGAACAAGAACATTTTAAGCGGAAAATTTCTATAAGCAATCAAAAAATGATTGATTGTTGCGATACATTAATTTGCTATGTAGATACAACACGCGCTTATGGTGGAGCAGTTCGCGCCTACAAATATGCAAACAAAAAAGGCTTACGCATTGTAAACCTTTATGATAATTTATAATTTAATTGACAAATATATACTAATACTATATAATTTGGGTATAAAGCAAATGAATAGAATATAAAAAAGATTTTTAAGGTATAATTATGGAACTTACTTTAACGCACAATGATAAAACTCTTACAATAAAGCAAGCCCAAGAAGCTGATGCCCCGCTATTGCTTTATTGGTGGAATGATGGCGAAATTATGGCACACGCAGGCTTTCCGCTTGGCTTAAAAATTGATTTAGAAAAAGTAATACACAGCATTACAAGAAAAGATAAAAAAGGCGTACTTTTTATAATTTACTGCGCAGATACCCCTATTGGCGAAATGAGCTATAAAGTTGAAGGCAATGAGTACGATTTTGGCATAAAGATATGCAACAAAGCTTTTCAAAGCGGTGGCTACGGCACAGCAATCTTAAAACGATTTTTCGAATATCTATTTAACGTGAAAAATGCAGAAAAAATTACCTGCAATACAAATTTAAAAAACATACGCGCACAACTTGTTTACGAGGATAAACTAAAAATGAAAAGAGTAAAAACTCTTTATAACAACTGGACAAACCAAATTGGCGAACTTTGCTCAACCACCTTTTTTGAAATTACAAAAGATGAATACTACAAGAACAAAAATTCTAGCAATGCATCTAAGTAAATTTTAATGTTTATCATTTTTTAGGATTAAAATTCCACATCTTTTGTAAATAATAGATAAAATATTAGTTGACCACTAATTATTATGGAATCTAAATTAATAAATACATTCACACTTGTTGCTAATATTAAATACAAAACTATTTATAAGTAAAAGCAATATAAATTTTACTACAAAGCAATTCACAATTTTAAGTTTAGTTGCTTTCTGAAAATATTTTTTTCATACACGACCTCTTTTCTTGCAAAATTTGTAACTACAATACCGTAAACGCTAGTACAATATATATTACACTTTTGCTTGATATAATGTACCATAATATCATAAAAAAACAAATAAATAAATCAGACTTTATTGCCAATTATCAACTTCCACAAAATTCCTCCAAATTAAATATGTGCTTACAATGTGCTTTGGGGGAGGTTTGCCCCTGCAAAGCAGAGGGCAACTGCCGTTGCCCATTCGCGCGCCCGCCCCTCACACATTTGTAGGGCCTCACACACATTGCCCCCCGCAAAAAAAATACACCCCCAATATGGGGCGCGCGGACGCAAACCTCCCCCCCCCCCACCTCTCCACAACTACCTTACTATAAGCAAAAAACACATTAAGCAAAAATAATTTTCTTAATGTGTAATTTTATTATTAAAGTTAAAATTTTTGAAACAATCTATAAAATACTAAAATTTATTTTGATTATCCCAATTGGAATCGCTTTGCTGATTTCCCTGCGCACGACTAATTTCGAGCAACTTATTGTTTTTGTTTCTATCTACAAACATAAACACAATAGCTAAAATTAGCGCCAAAGAAAATATTAGGTTTACTACATTAAATTCGGAAAATAGCCCTATAATTTCTAGCACCGCCACAATAATTGCAAACACAATTGTAGTAGTAATCATCCCGCGTTTATTATCAAACTCCTGAGGTGATAGGCGCGTGCGAGACATCGAAATAGATGCAAATACAATACCCAATATCGAAAATACTAGCACTAGCCCAAAAGATATGCCTAAAATAGCAATGGTCAAATCTAAAATTGCATCCTCCTTGCCTAAATTAGATAGCCCATCTGCAAGTAGCGTTGCGTATATGCCAACTACAGCTGTTACTGCCAATGCAATAAAGCAAATTAATGTTATTATAAGCCCAGTCAGCAAAAACGGCCTTTTTACTTTTTCATTATTCATAACTCACTCCTTATCCAAACAATACTAGCAAAAATTTTTGATTTTGTCAATTGTTATTATAACAAATTATAGCAATTTTTGCGCTTTAAGTGTGTAATTTTAGTACTAAAATTTAATTTCTCCTACAAACATAGAGTAAATTTTATGAGGAACTACTTGCCTAGATATAAGCCAACTACAAGTGCCCTCATCTTGACTTATGGTCTTATAATGAACACAGCCTAAATTTTTACTAAAAAAATTGCTTTTTGCAAAAGCAATTTTTAGTTTAACTTTAAGCTTAAGTTTGTTATCGGCACTTATTTTTGCCCGCAGATGTACGCCATCTAACCCCTTTACTATAAAATAAGTTTTTTGCTATTGAAAATAATGATATTTTATATATTATTTATAGTCGATATAAAAAATTTTTTAGGTTTTCGTTATTCATACATAGCCGAAAAATCTACAGTGTACACAACTTTTTCTGTCTGTCCATCGCTAGATGCAGGGGTCACTTCAATTCTCCAAATTTTTAGGTCTGGGTGCCTTTCGGTTTCACCATCACTCAAAGCCAAAATGTAGTTCTTTGTTTCGTTTTTAGCGGATGAGTTTTTAATCAAACTCCCATCAATTTCACTCTGCTCAAAGGCGTTATCCTGCGTATCGGCATTTCTCCACCCTACAATCGAGGTTGAACCTGCGCCCATTTTTACATTAATGACAACATATTTACTGCCCTCAACTGTGCCCCAAGCGCTGGCTTGCTCGCTAGTCATTATAGCAGGCGAACCTTTTGCCTCGTACTTATTATCGCCTAAATAGACAAGCTCAAAGTCCTTTGCGTTATTAAACTTTACATCACTGCCCGAAAAAGATGCATCCTTGCCCACAGTTATGTAGTCGTTGCTCTTTTCTCCGCAGGCAGTAAAAGATAGTAGCACAATTAATGCCATAAATATACATACTGCAAAAATTTGTACTTTTTTTAGTGTTTTACTTGTGTTCATTTTATCCTCCAAAAATAGCATACAAAATTAGGTCATATATAGACTCAATTTTTCAAACTTATTTTTTGCAAAAATAGATAAAATATGTAAACACAAATTGCTATTTATTGGAATTATTTACCTTGTGATGTTGATAGTTTGCTTGCCATCCTTTTTATTTTGCTTGCCCCTGCACCAATCTGGTTTTACAAAATTCTAAAAGGATAGTTTTATGCAAATGCTCTACTATTATATGTAAAACCTACCATAAGATAAATCTATCTTTTTGCTAAATTGTGGCAGGTTTATTTATAATATTCGTGGTGGTTAGTTAAACATTTATCAGGTTAGTTTAGCAAAAATCTAAATTTTTAACTTACTATTCAAACACTAATAATAACCTTTTTACTTAACCAAAAACTACTCACATTTTACAAAAAAAAATCACGATTTACCGTGATTTTTTTATATTGTAATTAATATTATTTTATAAGTTTGCATCTAAATTATTAATTTAATAAATATAGTATTTGATTAATTTATTAATGATAATTGCCCAAAGGTTAACTGATTTTTAGGCTTGCGGTGCTTGATATTCGTACAAATCTAGCACTGCACCAATAGTGGTAGCCCCCATTGGATACAATATATAAAGTTGATTGCCAGATAATGCCTCAGCGCCTAAAAGAGTCAAACTTGTTCCGCCTGTATAGATGGCATGCTGTCCAGCATTTGTTATAAATTTTGGCGCTTGTGCAGGAATGCTAGCAAAGATAGGATTATTGTAGGTACTAAATGCTAAGTTAGTAGGGCCCACTTCTCCACGAGAATAGTCTACAAAAATTGTAGTTTCGGTAGATGCCAAATATTCGCTATCTAGCATTAAAGCTACCAAATTAAC
>CALVJT010000032.1 GCA_944332315.1 uncultured Clostridia bacterium | reverse complement strand
CGGACAGAGCCGACCTAAAAAACTATTGTAAATTATATCTTTTCTTAAACTGTTCCACGCGCCCTGCAGTGTCGACAATCTTTCTATTGCCGGTGTAGTATGGGTGACAATTACGGCAAATATCCACCTTCATAGTATCGCCCTGAACGGTAGATTTTGTTTTGAAAGTATTACCGCAAGCACACACAACAGTTACATCGTGATAATTTGGGTGTATATCCTTTTTCATAATAACTCTCCTTTAATCTAAACTAGTCTATAAATGATAATACATTTTATAAAATTTGTCAAGAACTTTTTGACATTTTTATTTTATTTTATCACATAAATCGCCTAAATAGCTTACCAACAAATTTTGTTTTTGTTTATTGCTTAGTGCCATATCCATTTTTATAATTTTCCGCACCACAGTATATGCCATATTTATGTTTGGGTTATACAATAAATAGATATCAAAACTTTCTACTTTTTAGGCAATTTTGGCATTTTAGGAGGCATTGGAGGTGCGGACGCCTTAGATGGTTTAGAATTTATAATATTCTCTAAATCTTTATCGCTCACCGAGCCGACATCGTTCAAATCATCCTCTTTATTGCCATTATCTATCGATAAATCTTTGCCAAACTCCTCCAAAGCTGGTTCCAAAGGCTCGAATTTTTCAATCTTTTTACCTTTAGCCCCGCCAAACAGCGCGCGCTCCTCGGCTTTTTCTCGCCTCTTTTCCTCTTTAAGGTTTTGTTTTTCCAATTTCTTTAGTTCGCGTTGCTCTTTTTTGAGTTCTTTATCACCACCGAACACTTCAATTCCCTCTTTATCATCGATATTTTTATTTTTTGGTTCTGCCGATTCTGCCTTAAAATCAACCACATTCGTGCTTTCTGCATTCTTTTTGCTGTTTACAGGCTCCATCTTTTCGCCTTTACTTGGGGCTTCCTTAATATCCAATGCCTTTTGCTCGGCTTTTTCTTTGGCTTTTTGTTCCTTTTGCTCCTGCTTTGCCTGCTCTTTTTGGCGCTCTTTTGCAAACTTTTCGCGCTGTTTTTCGAGTTTTTGTTGCTCTTTATCGAGTTTTAACTTATCTTTTTCCAGCTTCTTTTGCTCGCGCTCGGCCTCCTTAGCAAATTTAGCGCTTTCTGCCTCGACATCTTGCTCTAGCCTTGCTTGCTCTAGCTCCTGAATTTTTTGTTCCCTTTCCAAAATGGCTTGCTTACGGCGCTCCTGCCTTTCCATTTTTTCGCTTTCCTTAAACAGTCTGCGGTGTTCGCGCTCGGCCTGCTTAATCTCTTTGCGCGAGAGCGTGGTGCCAGATTCATCGCCAGTAGCCAAATCCTCGCCCAGCAAGCGCGCTTTTCGGCGCCTTTCAATAAAGAACGATATGCCCACATACAAGAAAATCAAGCCCGCAACGCCCACAAATATTATCCAGATAAACTGCACAAAATCTATTTGCGAGGATACTGTAAAGTAGATAGGCACAAACAGAGCCTTTTCCTCATCGGACATTTCAATAGCGTTGCCCCTATTATCCACCTTTTCGTAAGCAACATAGTAGGTGCCGTTGCCGTACTCATAAAATCTATCGGCAGAAAGGCGCGTGCGCGAAAAGGTGTTTAGCACTTCATCCGATAAATTCGCCCTTGCGTAGATATAATCGCTGTGGTACACCACAACATTTACATCGGTAAAAAATCTGCCAAACCCGCCAAAGTAGATTTCGGGCTCGTAGGTGTAGTTGTTGTTTTCAAGAATATTTTGTAGCCCCAAAATAACAAACTGCGAGTACACGCTGTTTTGAATAAAATCTAGCGTATCGCCCGAGCTCAAATTTAGCCTGTTGTTGTTTAGGTTTACCTCCGCAAGCATTTGCGATGCCTCAAGCAAAGCCATAATGCTATCCACATTAGTTATGCGGTTGTTGGATAGGTTAATTTGCTCTAAATTATCTATGTTGCTTATTGTAAGTGACGATATTGCGTTGTTGTTTAGGTTTATGGCAGTAAACGGCAAATACTGCAAAACAACCGCACTCAAAACGCCGTTCGATAAATCTAACTCGGTAGTTCCAAAATTGGCGCTAGGCATACCATAAAGCGTCAAACTGCGTATGGTAGTTGTGCGCGCTGGCAACAAAACTTGCGCGCTTGTGCCAAGGCTTTGCAGTGATAAAAAGTTTAGATTGTTTAGGTTGCTAATATTCAAATAGTTTAGTGTCGGCTTATCCGATAGTTCAAAATTAAATGTGGTATCGCACTCCGAAACATAAAGGTGAGTTAAATTTTGTAGCGTGTTCAGCGTTTGCACAAACTCACTGCCCAGAGAATCGCACCCCAAAATTTCAACAACCTGCAGATTCACGCAGTTGCCAAAATCAAAATTGCTCAAATTTATGCAATCGTAAATGTAAAGCGATTGCAAGTTGGCGCAATCTATATTCAACCCATACAGTTGCGATTTGCCCGCTATCGAAAATGTCTGCACTCCAACATCTGTAATTGTAATGTTGTTCACATTTTCGCAGGCGCCAAAATCTATTGCTTGTAGATTGGGCAAGTTGTTAATGTAAATTGTGCTTAAATAGTTAGAGGTAGATAAACTAAACTGCATCAAACTTGGCAAGTTCGATAAATTCAAAGTAGTCAAATAACTGGAACCGATAAAAAGTATTTGTAAATTATTAAAACCATCCAGCGCAAGTTCGCGCACATTGGTGTTTTGCAAGTTTATGTATTCAAGCAGTTGCATATTGCTTATGCTTTCAAAATTGGATATATCAATCAAGTTGCACTCTAGTAGCGAGAGCGATTGCAAATTCAGCGCGCTCGAAAAATCTACATCGGACAAATTGTAGCAGTTGCTAAAATCAAGCGTTTGCAGACGCGATAAATCTTGTGGCAAATCAATCTTGCGCAAGTTGGTGCAGTCGCTGACAACCAAAGTTTCAAGGTTTACTGATTGCGATATATCAAACGATTCTATCCAGTCGTTTGCGCTAATAAACAGTTTGCGCAAGTTTGGCGCATACAAAAGCGTGCGCTCCACAACCGCATCGCCCTCGGTAAACGACATTTCGTCTACCACAATCTCGCGCAGAGATATCGAACGCGATAAATCTAGCGCTTGCAGTGCCCTATTCTCCTGCAAAGTCAAACTGCGCAAGGAACTCGAGTTTATGCAGAGCATTTGCAAGCGGATATTATCATAAAACACCGCCGTGCGCAAACTGCCCGCCTGCAAGTTTACTGTATTTAGCGCAGTGTTGCCCGATAAAGTAAGGCTCTCTAGGCTCGGCAAAGTGCCATCAATGCCGAACTCCTCGCCCTCAATACCGCCCAATGATAAGGTTTTAAGTGTTTGATAGTTTTGGCTGTTTAGCGCAAAATTTAGCCCCGCGCAACCACTGATATCCAGCACCGCTAAATTAGGCAAGTTGTAGGTAAAATTCACTAAACTTGCGCAGTTAGCAATTACCAAGGTGTTTAGATTAGGGAAAATTGTCGTGCCGTCCGCCCCCAAATCAATACTACTTAGCGCGCGCATATTTTGTATTGTTATAGTTGTAACACTGCTAAAATCAAACTGCTCCAGCCCCCCTATTTGCACAATTGCGTTGCATATGCTCGATTGCGCACCATCAAAAACAAGCTCCGAGGTTGTTGCAAACGAATCTTGCGCAAGTTCCTGCCCGCCATTCAGTTGCTGTAAGTAGCGCTCGAGTTGCTCATCAAGTGTAAGCACGCTAGGGCTATCCACACTATCCGCCTGCACGCTTGCTATTTGCGCGCTAATGTTTTTGCTTAATCCGCAAGCCCCCCACGCGCCCAACAGTAAAACAAGGAAAAGACAGATTAAAACTGTAGATAAATTACACAATTTTTTAGCCATATCTTTTCCTCCTAAAGTAAATTATTTGCGTTTATTTGTGCGCCAAACAAAGAACACGAGCACCAAATAAATCAACCCCACCAAAATCAAAACGCTGAACATTATTGATAAAATTTGTAGCAAGTTGCCCGAATTTGCGCTGACTTTTATTGTAAACGAATAGGTTTGCGATTCATCACCAATATCGCTGATAGCGCGCACGGTAAACGAGTAGGTGCCGTTCCTATTAATTTCTAGATAACTAGATTTTACAGGCGGACCCCCGTTTATAGTGTACACAACCTCGTAATTTTCATCATTGCTATCAAAGTAGATGCAAACATTTTCGGTTATGGTGTTCTCTAGCCCAAGTTCCTCGCCATCCTCGTTGGTAATTATAACGGTAGGCGCAGTTTTATATATGCGTATCTGCACGCTTTGATAGTTCACATAGCCTTCGCTAGTTCTATAGTATATATTGTAGGTTGCTGGTGGCAAAGTAGCGGTATCATATATATTTATAATGCTATCGTTTGCTATGTTCACGCACTCTAAATAGTAGTTTTGCTCGCCATACTTAAAGTTTGTAATAACCGTATGCTCGTTGTATTGATTCACATCCACAAGCCTCTGCAAGCCCACAATCATATTGTAGTTGGTATAGTCATCCGCCACAAAGTTTGTCAAGCAGTTGTTATATAAATCAAGCGTAGTGCCCTGCCCATCCACATCTAGGTTTAGTAGCGTGATATCAGATATTTGATTAAAACTCAAATCGGCAACCCCGCCCGCTACAAGATTAGTTAGGTCAACCTCCTGCAAACTGTTTCCGCTGGCATAAAGTTCGCCTATGCTATCTAGCCCGCCTATCTCCAAAAGCTCAAGATTGTTGCCCTCTACATTAAGGTAATCTAGCGCCACCATACCATCAAAAGTCGAGGCAGGCACCTCAACTAGGTTGTTATCCGCAAGATTAAGCGAGCGCAAAGCACTAAAATCAAATAAGCCCAGCCCCTCAACGCTTTGCATACGCAAATCACCATCGCGCACATCGCGCAAATCTAGTTCGGTCAAGTTCACAAAATCTGTAGTTTTTAGTAGATTTTCGGAGTTTTCATCAGGATAAACACCATCGCGCACATACATTAAATGTAAGTACAAAACTAAGTCCATCTCCACAGGCTGAATTTCGCGCTCCTCAATAACTGTATCTGCAGTTGGCATACCAGCATCACCTGTCTGCGCATTTTGGGCAATAGGTATCGGCGCATTAGTCAGCGAATTTTCAACATCAGTCGACACTGTACCAGCATCAGTAGATAATGTATTTTCGGCAAATTCGGCATAAATAATTTTATCATTGCCACCACCAAACGCTATGCACAAAATGCACACAACAGCCCCCAAAATCGCGCACAAAAGCGCCCTGCTCACTCTATCTCTTAACCTTGCCAACAGTTCCTCCTAATTTATTTTACCGCAAAGCAAGCAAAATAAACCAAACTTTTATGTATTTGTGCTTTTTTATAAAGTTTATCCACAAATTTACATCGCAACTTATCAAAATAATTGTATATAATTCTACAAAAAAAGTCAACTATTTTGTATTGTTTTTTGCCCACCATACAAACTATATAGAGTATCTAAGAATAAATTTGAATACCTATTCAGTCAAGGAACTAGAAAATAAATAAATTAATGAAATCGAAATTATATATGTAAACCAATCTTTCGAAAAAGAAATTTTAGATGTTCATAAACTGCAACAGCCCCAAAAAGACCAATTGTGCTATCTACCCCGCAAAAAGAGTTAGTTAAGTGCGAAATTCTATATAAGTAAGCGCAATTTTTAGATACTATTTATATTTTTATGATTTACCGTTATAACCGCCTCGCCCTCAAAAAAAATTATAAAACCATTTTATCATACCCCATAGGGATATTTTTTTCTTTATTATTAAGGTTAGTATAGTAAATTAATAGGGATGCGCATACCCTTGCCCAGCTTTAGTACTTATTATAAAACAACACAAAGGCATAACCTAGCACCCAAGCTAAGACCATAGGTCAAGGACGCCCATTAATTAGTTCGCCTACTACTAAACCCGCAAATAGAACAACAAGGTATGAACTAGCACTCACTTATGACCACGGGAGTACACTTTATAATACGCTAAGTACGCTTACAAAACGAATACAAATAGAATACACACTTTTGCTTAGCACCCAACCCCGACCACAGGTCAAGGACGCCTGTCCTTGCTAAGGGGTTTTAGGGGAACGGGTAGTTCCCCTAGTTTTTTGTTTTATTAAATTTATATTTGTTTTTTATAATTATTATTTTATTTGTATTAAATATTTTAACTTTCGCGCAAGCGAAAGATAAAAAAAATTAATAAAAAAAATAAAAATAATAAATAAAAATAATATAAAAAAAATAAACATAAAGTTTATTTTTTGTTCATAATTCTAATAAGTTCAAGCGTCTTGTTGCTGTAGCCCCATTCGTTGTCGTACCAAGCCACAAGCTTAAAGAACTTATCGCTCATCTCAATGCCAGCAAGTGCATCATAAATGCAGGTATGAGGGTCAGTATAAAAATCGCTAGAAACCACAGGCTCCTCTACATACTCCACAATGCCCTTCATATTAGTTTCGCTTGCCTTTTTAACCGCCTCATTAATTTGTTGTAAGGAAGTAGGCTTAATAGTCTTTACAGTAAGGTCGACAACCGAAACATCCACCGTTGGCACCCTAAAACTCATACCCGTAAGCTTGCCATTTAGGTGCGGAATAACCACGCCAACCGCCTTTGCCGCGCCCGTGCTGGATGGTATAATGTTGGCACTCGCCGCCCTGCCACCGCGCCAGTCTTTTTTGGATGGCCCATCCACAGTCAACTGCGTAGCAGTGATGGCATGAATAGTTGTCATCAAGCCCTCGTCAATGCCAAAGTTATCGTCCACAATTTTAGCAAGCGGAGCAAGACAGTTTGTAGTGCAACTTGCGTTCGAAACCACACTCTGCCCCTCGTAGGTATCATCGTTTACGCCCACAACATACATAGGCATCTCCTTGCCGGGCGCCGTGACAACAACGCGCTCAGCACCCGCTTTGAGGTGCTTGCTCGCCTTTTCGTTGCTAGTAAACTTGCCCGATGCCTCGCAAACATACTTAACGCCGTACTTTGCCCAGTCAAGATTTTCAGGGTCCATCTCGCTACAAAATGCAATTTTGTGCCCGTTTACATATAAATTGTTCTCATCACTGCTAAGTTCGCCCCTAAAAGTGCCGTGCACAGTATCGTACTTAAATAAATATTCAGCATACTTTGCATCAATAAACGGGTCATTGATAGCAACAATGTCAATGTCCTCAAAATTTTCAATAGCCGAGCGCAAAATTAAGCGTCCAATGCGCCCAAAACCATTAATCCCCACTTTTATCTTGTTCATTTTTCATTCTCCTTTACATAGATATTATATACCAATTTTATATTTATTTCCAAACATTTTAATCAATCTTTTATATAAAACA
>CALVJT010000031.1 GCA_944332315.1 uncultured Clostridia bacterium | reverse complement strand
TATCACCTCTCTTTAATATTATACACTAACTAACTTAATAAGTCAATAGTTTTATAAGGATTGAGTGAAAAACTCAACCCTTATTTTTTTGCATTTCTTTACAACGTGCAAGCAATGGCTGGATTTGCTCTGGTTTTAAATCCTCTAACTTGCTGATTTTATACGCATTGCATACCCATTCTTCACTTAATCCTGCTTTTGTTATTTCAACACGAACCTGGTCAAACACAACCTTTCTTGCTGATATTGATTGCTTATCTTGTGCTTTATTTTGTTGTTTGTTATCTTTTTTGTATATTTTTGGTTTATCTTCGCCAGTGTTTGTTGTGTCGCTGTCTTTGTTATCATCTATGCCAAACAAGCCATTTAAAGCATACTTTCTGGCATAACTGGAGCTTGCACCGGTAATTTGTGAGCCGTCCATACCTTTTTTCTCAGCTTCTTCTCTGGCATATGCGCTATTTTCAGCGATAATTTCGCCGTTTTCATCATATAACACCGCTTTAGCTCGTATATAATATCGGTCGCCAATAAAGAAAATATCATCTTGTAAAATTAGAGCACATTGTTCCTCTGCTAAAATAGGCTTTACTGCTTCTAAAATATCCTCACAGCTTCTATAGGCATATTTGCCAAAGCTATTATACTGCCCTTTTGGTGCTTTTAATTTCTGTTGAATGTTAATTAACTTCTTGAAATCCATTACCACACATCTCCATTCTTTTCTGCGCAATATCTTTGTATGGTATACACCATTTCATCACATATGCTTTCTATTGTATCCGGTTCTTCTACTCCCCAATCTTCGAATATGTTGTTAATCATATCCGAAAACTCCGAACGGTCAAGGACTATTCTACCGTGTTTGTTGTATTTAAGCATTCTTCTATCTCCTTTCTGTGCTCTTTTAAAGCTTCGTTAGACAATTTAACTAATTCATTAAAAGAAATGTCAGTTGTTACAATGTTTCTAACAAGCCAGTCAAAGTCTTTTGTGTCATAAAAACAATTCGCTAAATCTCCTAAGTTTTCTATTGTTTTAGTTGTATAAATACTTCCTTTGTGTTTTATCCACTCTTTGATTAATTCCACCATAAAATCATGTTTGTTTATGTTGTTGCTCATTTTTCTTACCCCTTTCACACTTCGGACAAATATAATTTGCCGCTGTGTATTTTGTTGTTGGCGAAACGTGCCACGCTTTGCCGCATTTACGACAAGTTAACATCATTTTTTATTTCCCCATCAAGTGCATGATCAATCGTACGATCAATTATAGTTAAAATGTCTTTATGACTCATACCGAACGTTTTTGCTATCTCGTCAACTGCAAGTGTTAATTCGCCCACTAAAGTTAAGCCCATTCCAATTGCTTCTATTTTGTCTTTATCAACTTTAATCACTCTTTCCACCTCCCCATCATTTTGTTGCCGTCAACAAAATGTTTTGTTGATAGTAACAAAACATCAAATTTCCTCAAACACCTCAACAGTCCTTACGCCAGCTTGCAAGGCTTCCTCATGACTGTCCATGAATATATCTATTCTGTTTCCTTCAATCGCCCCGCCTACATCCTCTACAGTGTAGGTGTGACCATCAATTATAACAGTGCTGCCCATCGGCAGTACATCAGGGTCAGCGGCAATAGTGCGCCCTGCTGTTGCCTTAGTACCGCTGGCAGTTATGCCGTCACCATCAAGAGTGCATTTTTGGCAATCGCAATAGTGAGTAATCACAAACTCGCCCAAGCTTTTGTAGTCTGTGTAAGCATATTCACTTTTTAGTTCGATAGTTTCCTGTTTTGGTTCAACTTCTGCCGCTTGTATTTCTTTAGCTAAATTACAACCAATTAAACCGCCTATCAGTCCAGACTCTAAGATTATTAAACTGAGTAAAGCGGCTCTTTTTTTATTAATTTTCATTTCAATTACTCCTTAATTTTGAATTCAAAATCTTCTAAAGGCAAATTATATAGTTTACTCATTTTGATAACCTTATCAATAGTGGGAAAAGTTGTACCATTTTCCCAATTTGATAATGTAACTTCGCTAACACCTAAAGCATTAGCCGCCTCTGCCTGTTTTAATTCAGCAAGTATTCTGGCTTTTTTTAGTGTCAATTTCATTTAATCACCCCTTTCACATTTTCTATTATATCAAAACGTTTTCGCCTTGTCAATATGATTTTTAAAATTTTTTTAAATTTATTTAATTATGTAGACCGTTTTTAGGCATAAAAAAAGTAGGCTTAAAGCCTACTCTTTTTTAGCTATGCCGTGATAGTATGCTGAAAGTTTTTCTCTTGGCGTTCCGGCATCTTTATCAAATAAAAATGCTTTTGCCATATCTGCATAAAACATTGCATTATCACAGCCGTATTTTTTCGCTACTGCATGATAATCTGAATACATCATGTTCATTGTTACCCACCAGCAATAATCAGTAATATGCTCGAATTTTACATTTGCAGTTTTTGCTACTGCTGTAGTTTCTTCCTTTTTCCAATGCGCACCAACAGTTCCATCTTCGTTGATCATACCATTAACCCACATTTCAGCAATTTGTTCATTAAACTCTCCAGTAGCACCGCATTTCTTTTCAAGCTTATCTACTTCTTGCCAGCATTCAATCATACCTTTTATTGCACTATATCTGCGCTCGCTTATTGGTAACTCCATGTATTCTTCAATTTCATGCTCTAATTTTTTCTTGTAACTATATGCTTTCTCTTTCATATAATCACCTCAGCATAATTTAGTTACAGTTACCGCCGCATTATTAACAGTAGAAGCTACTCCTGTATTCTGTACAGTTAAAACAGTAGGCACATTTGCTGTAGAACAACTACAATTGGGGGACACTTTGATAATAGCTGTAAAACTCATTGCACCTAAATCTGTTGCACCTGTAGAAGTCAAAGTAGCTTCTGCACCGTTAACAGAAGTTCCGTTTGCAAATAATTCTAAAGTGATATTTGCAGCGGCATCGCCAGGATTAGCAACAGTTGCATTAACAGTTACCATATAAAAACCAGGTTTATTTAAACTAATTTCTGCCGTTCCTGCGCTGTGTGTAGCTGTAGAGCCGGTAATAATACCATTTGTAGAAAATAATACACTACCATTAACCGCTACGGATTGGCTTGTTGTATTATAGGTATATAGCATTTTATTCACTCCTTTTAAAAAAAGCGGCAGTTTACACCGCCGCTAAAGTTTTTCGGTGCGGATATGCACTCTTATTAAACATTGTAGCAAGGATTTACGTTAAAACCATAACCACAGTAAGGATTTGCTACTGCATAAGCAGGAGCCGGATAGGGTCTTAATGTATTAACCAAATATGCGTTTTGTGCGCATTGGCTTTGAGCCAGCTGCAAATCTGCAACCTTGTCACGCAATGCCTGAATAGTGTTTTCGTTAATCAATGCTCTGGTAGCTTCGCCATCTGCATGAATAGCGTTAACAATATCACAAGTATTTTTTGCGTTTTCATATCTGACTTCATCAATGTTTCTGTTAGTTTCACAGCAACATTGCTGGTTTTGATAGCCTAAAGTAGTGATAGCGTTGGTGATGTTACCAAAGCCCTGCAACATGGTAGTATTTTGGTCGTAAAAACCGCTGCACAAGCCATTTTCTAAGCCATTTAATTTATCAAAGATTTCTGCTGTGTCAAATCCACGTTGTAAGGAAGCATTAGTAGCGTACTGTTCGCCGCCTCTGTTCCAGCCAAACATACCGCCGCCGCCAAAAACAAGCAAAAAGAGTACGATAATCCACCAACTGCCGCCGTGCATATCATTGCCGCTAACTGCTGCAATGTCGGATAAAGAGTAGTTTTCCATTTTTTTCACCTCTTATTTTAATTTTTTATATAGTAAATTGTTGCGCAACAATATTACTTTTGTTTATTTTAAAAACGCTTCAAACTGTTTAGCCATTTCTTGAGCTTGGCTTAATTGTTCTTTTGATATTTTTCCGTCATTTACTAATTGCATTACCATAGCTTTTGGGTCTTTTCCTTGCATTTGTTTTTTAAATTCGTTAAATTGTTTTAAAAATGCCATAGGATTGTTACTCATTTGTTGTTGATTGCTCTGCGGAAATAGACTGCTTGCCATTGCTTAACACCTCCATGAATTTATTAATAGTTTCGTTAAACTCTTGACGTGTTACAAATTCGCTTGTATCTTGCTTTTGTGTTACTGCCTGTCTTTCTTTAAATTCAAATGTTCTAATAGTAGGAAAACCAGCTCCGTCTGTTTGCTTGATATAAAATATATCCTCCGAACCATCAAACAATGCTACAATACTATTAGCCGGCATTTGAAAAGCCTTTGCACCATCTAAACCGGTTACTCTGATTAACCCATTTTGTTGCTGTTGTTGTGGCATTTGCGGTTGATATTGTGGTGCTTGCATATAATTATTAAGCCGTTCTAAATAAGGATTGTTTTGTGGTAAAAAGTTATTATACATTTAACCTCTCTCCTTTCTACCTATATTTTCGCATAAAAAAAAGACTTTGACGATAACGCCAAGGTCTCACTTTTATATCACTTTAATATCAATATAGTATATTTTCAAACAACTCATTTTGTCTTTTATTTACTATGCGTTTCACCTGAACAGTAGACAAGCCAAACTCTTCTGCCAACGGCTCATAGCAAATTCCATCAAGTAAACGCCTTTTAAGAATTTTTCTGTCTCTTTCATTGAATATCCATTGATCAATTAAAAACTCCCACTCATTTCGGTTTAAACCTTTAATCTCGTTTAACCTTGATTTTGACAACGCTATCACCGTCATCTTTCTTTTTGACCCTGTATTTTGTCATTTCAACCTTTTGTATTTTTGGTGCTACCGGTACTTTATAACCGGCAAAATTATCATCGTAAACAAAATTATCCGAATTACTATTCTTTGTTTTGGCTCTAAAGCTTGTTATAGATTGGCTTGCACCCATTCAAAACACCACCTTATTTGTATTGTGTTATGATATTGTCTATCTCACTGCTACTTTCATTTGTTTGATTTACCGTTTCATAAGCTACAACTTCAAACTGAGATTCATACCATAACCATGCTGCATTTGTGAAAATTAAAGCTAAAACTAAAGCTATTGTTGTAATCAAATGCCTTTTCTCTCTGCGCTCATTTCTGTTTTGTTCTGCTTCAAATACAGGCAATGGCACTTGCGCCATTTCTTGTTGAACATTCGTATTTTTATCCATAATTTGCACGCTCCTTTAATTATTTAATTATATTTTAAATCAATTAAAGTTATTCTGCAATGGTTAATTGTTTGTTTTTGCAAAAATTAAATAATTAATTTAAGATTTAACATTTTAATTTTAGTTTTTAGCTTAAACTTAACAATTAATTTAACTTTTCTACTATCCGCCTAATTACTGCTGCCATTTCTTCTCTTGTAAGAGCATCATGTGGACGTGTGCCGTCTAAATATCCGTTTTCCTTGCACCAGTCCCAATCAACTTTTGTCCACTCGCTTGGCTCGCTTTCATCTGTGACGATATGATCTTCTATCCACTCAAGCGGATTGATTATCCATGTAGCGGTATATGGATTGCTGCCCTTTGCTGGATATTTATATGCTCCATTGTGTAGTTCCAAATGCAAATGCACCCCTGTAGCGTTGCCTGTATCGCCCATCAAGCCGATTAAAGTATCAAGGTAAACCTTTTGCCCTACCTTTACTTTTACCTCGCTTAAATGGGCATATAGGCTCACCATGCCATCATCATGTTTAATTACTACATGGTTACCATAGCTTTTACCTTTGCTGTTTATACTTTCCACTACACCTTGAGCGATAGGGAAAATCTCCCTATCACCCACCAAGTCTACACCAATATGCCAGCCACATTGCCAGCTTCCAACCTTGCCGAACTCACAGCTTACTTTGTGATTTTTAATCGGATATTGATATTTCATAAAAACACTCCTTTAATAGCCGTATCTGTTCGCTACTTCTTTGTAGGTTTCGCTTGTGTAATATCCTTGCCAAATAGCTTGTCTTTGGACATCTGTTAAATCTTGAATGCCGGATAAATATTGTGCAATACCTTTCTTGTTTGCTTCTGTTTTTTGGCTTGAGTTAGTATATTTATCACTATTTTTTTTGCGCAAATCTTGTATATTGTCTTTTGCATCTTCATATAAGAAATATTGTTTCCAACTACCAGCTTTTTGTAAATCCTCTTTTAGATCGTTATATGTTTTGTTTGTATAACTTATTCTATTTTTTCGTGCATAATCATTTTTAAACTGATTTTCATAATATGAGGCTATTTTTGATAATGCTTCAACTTTTTCAAAGTCATCCATGCTTTTATATACACTATTGCGCATTAAATTACTATAAGCAGTAGCAGTATTTTTGCCTATTTCCTTTTGCATTTGATTATATTCTTGAGTGTTGAGCACATATGTTCCGCTATTACCT
>CALVJT010000030.1 GCA_944332315.1 uncultured Clostridia bacterium | reverse complement strand
TTCTTGTATAAAAAGTGGATTTGCGCTCTCCGTGCTTTATTATTAAGCCTTTATCTAATAAAGTTTTTAGGCATCTTTCTATTGTAGTTTCGGATAGGGTTGGGCACAATAAAGCTATTTCGGCTTTTGTAAATTTGCCTACTTGGGTTTTGATAATTTCTTGCACTTGCAAAATTGCTTTTGTTTTTTTATCCATCAAAACGCTTAAATTTGCTTCAAAATCTCTATAAGCCCTTAAAATTATTGATAGCATATATTTTATAAAGTCTGTTGGGTTATTGGTGCCATCTATCCAATTAGTTGAACTAGATTGCAGGGTACTATAGTATCTACTTTTAGTTTGCTCAATAATTTTTTCGATTGAAATAAATTTGCCAACATTGTAGTTTTGCTTATATAGGAGCAGGAGTGTCAAAAGTCTACTCATCCTTCCGTTTCCGTCATTAAAAGGGTGGATGCACAGAAAATCTAAAATAAAGATAGGAATTAATATTAGAGGGTCAACATTTTCTTTACTAACGGCAATATTAAATTCTTGACATAACTTATCCACGGCTTCTGGGGTTTCGAATGGGGCAAGTGGGGTAAAACGAACAAAAGTGGTGCCATCTTTTTGTGTTTCGCTGATATAGTTTTGCACATTCTTAAAGTTTCCGCCAAAAGATTTACTTGTATATTTATATAAATCTTTGTGCAGTTGCAAAATATAAGAACTTTTTATAGGAATATACTCATAGTTTTCGTGAATTGTATTCAAAACATCTCTGTAGCCCAAAATTTCCTCCTCATTACGGTTTTGCGGGGTTGTTTTGTTTTGAAGTATGAGTATTATTCTTGTACTTGTTGTAACTATGCCTTCAATTTTATTTGATGCTTCGGTGCTTTGAATTTTTGCAATTTCAACTAGTTTTTCTATTTTTATAGGGTTTTTATTTTCAAAGGTAGATTGTTTGCCTTTGTATTCGTGAATTTGCGCAACTAGGCTTAAAATTTCGTTATCCCAATTAACACTAGCATATTTTGAATAATTAAAAACTTTCATATTTACTCCTTTTATTGCATCATTTTAGCATATTTGATGCAATAAATCAAGTAAATGCGGACTAATTTATTGCGTATCATTATTCGTTTTTTCTAACATTATGAATATTTAGGGAACATTTTTTATAAAACAAGTCTTGCATGCTATCTTACATGCTATCTTATATATTTTTGATGTTGTTTTATAATAATATTATATTGTAGTTATTCTTTTTAAGGAAAATCTTGCATATTTTTTATAATATTATTTTCTTTTTTAAGCATAATCTTGCTACTATCTTGCTTTTATTTAATAGTTTTAGTGCTAATTTTATTATTTTTACATTTAATTTATATATTGGCAACTAAGATTTGCATATAAAAAATGTTGAGGTTAGGCTAAATTATAAATTGTAAAATTGTTTGACATAGGTTGGGCTTTTATTTTATAATACTTTAGAGGTTTGCTGATGCAATTAAAAATTTTGGGCTCGGTTAGCCCTTATGCGCACGCGGAGGGGGCGTGTCCTTCCTACCTAGTTTGCGATGATGGGTTGAAGCTTTTGCTCGATTGCGGGAGCGGTTCGCACAGGTTTTTTGATATGAAAGACGGTTTAGAGGGGCTGAACATTATAATTTCGCATTTACATCGCGATCACTATAATGATATTTTTAATTATCTTTACGCCTCATTTACTTTGCACAATTTGGGGCTACTAAAGGATAGGATAAACATCTATTTGCCAGATTTTCCGCAAAACATTTACTTAGATATTATAAACGAAAAGAATGCTTTTGCGCAGTTCCACACCCTTAAGGCGGGCAAGGACTTAGAGATTGGCGGGGCAAAGGTGAGTTTTATTGAGGTGGAGCACTCCAAGGATGTAAAGACTTTTGCTACAAAGATACAAAAGGGCGGGCAGTGCATAGTGTATTCGGGTGATATTTCGTATATAGATGCGCCAAAGCTTGCTAGGTTTGCTCAGAATGCCGATATTTTGCTTTGCGAGAGCAGTTTGCTTTGTGAGCACGGCTTTCCGCAAATTTGCAATCATTTGACGGCTAGGCAGGCGGGCGCCATTGCAAGGCAGTCTGGGGCAAAGGCGCTTGTATTGACGCACTTTTGGCCTGAGGAGGCGCGGGAAAAATACAAGGCGGAGGCGCAGTTGGAATTTGGCAATGTGATTTTGGCAAAAGAGAATATGCAAATTTTGGTAGGTGAGGTGGAGCGTGGCAACGGCTTTTTATGCAGGGAGTTTTGACCCTTTTACTAATGGGCATTTACATGTTGTAAAGGTGGCAAGTTCTATTTTTGATAAGGTGATTATAGGTATTGGCAAAAACAGCAACAAGGTGCGCCGTTTTGATAGTGCAAGCATGATTGATGCTATACAAAGGTGTTTGCGGGATGAGGGCATACGCAACTGCAGTGTTATTTACTACGAGGGCTTGACTTGCGATGTGGCGCTACAAAACGGCGCGCAGTTCCTTATAAGGGGCATTAGGAATGGCGTTGATTACGATTATGAGGAAAATTTGGCGCTTATAAATGCAGATTTATCGCAAATCGAAACCATTTACATACGCGCGGGCAAGTGGGGCGCGGTGAGTTCGAGTATGGTTGCCGAGTTGATTGCTTGCGGTAAAGATATTGGCAGGTATGTGCCAAACGCTGTGATGCAGTTGATAGATAAATGCAAGTAAAAAGTTACAAATATGAAAACTGCATTTATAAAATATATGTATAACAGCATCTATAAAAAAATCGGGGAAAGCAATAAATTTTATTCTAAATAAATGCGGGAATTCATTAATTTAAGTGGATGCAAGTGGCTTTTGAAAATTGCGCGGGCATTTTGCTAAAAAAAGATTAGGCATAGCAATTTTTTTTTGGATAAATTTATTTTGAAAATTGCGAATATTTTATTGATTAAAAATAAACAATAGCTTTTATAAAATATAACCATCATAAAGAATATACATTATAAAAAGTGCGAGTATAATAAGTTAATTTGTGCGGGTGCGCTAGATTGCGCATGGCAAAAACTATACAGATATATTATTTTTATATTGAATAGTTGTACAAATAAATAAAAAATACTTTGTTTTTTGATAAATTTACAGGGGTGGGGCGCGGATATTTTGTGAATTGCGGTGGCAATTAGTTGAAAATTGTTTATCAATTTTGTATAATAAAAGAGGACAATGAGGGCATTGTCTTTTTCTCAAACAAAGGAAGGCAAGAGCGTGAACAATTCTATTCATAACGGGCACAGGCAA
>CALVJT010000029.1 GCA_944332315.1 uncultured Clostridia bacterium | reverse complement strand
AATCCAAAAGCTCATGAAAATATGTGCTCAACAAAAGAGAGTGCAAGAGACAGAATTGTTTTAGCTAGTTTACTTATGAAAAAAATTGATGAGGCCGTAAAATTTTCTAATATTGAGGAATAAATTATAGTAAGCAGGATAAGGAATAGGCTCAAAATCGGATTTTTGGTCGCTAAAATGCCTATAAATAAAGGCTTTTAGACGACTCACACTAAAAAAGAAGAAGTTTCAATTTTGAGTCATTCCCCTTTGATGACCAAGTGGGACACCCACTTGTCTTTTTTTTGTTTAAAATATAGCAAAATACTATGAAATATGTTATACTAAATATGGACTGAAAAGTCCTTGGATTAAGTCAATAGGCTGCTAGCATACTTTTTATAAAATTATAAAAGCTTATGAAAACTATTGACAAAATTCAAGGTTTTATTGATTGTGAAGATATAGAAGAAAATACCGCTGTTTACAACTTTAATGACAACTCATTAAAACTTGGCAAAGTAAACTTAAGCTCAAAGCAACTTGAAAGAATATCCTTTCTTCTTGCCCACGATTTAAAGACCTTTGCCCAAACAAACAGCAACTTTTCAACTTTATCCGCAAATGCAGTCTACACTAGTTTGCAAAACAATCAATAAGACAAAAGGAAGAACTTGATATAGTTCTTCTTTTTTAATTGCAAGATCTTTAATTTTATGTTATAATTTAATTGAGGTTATTGCAAATGAACAAAAAGTTAATAAAGATTTATCAAGAGATAGAAAAAAATAGAAATTCAAAAGTTTTGGCATATGTGACTGGCGATAGAGTAAATATGGAAACTCAAATTGCTTCTGATGTGGTTGATATTTTTGGAAAGCATTTAGAAACAATTGGCAAAACAAAAAAAATTACTTTAATACTTTATACTCTTGGTGGTGACACAATGGCGACTTGGAACATAGTGAATTTAATTAGAGAGTATTGTGATGAACTTGAAATTGTTGTCCCAAGAAAAGCACGTAGTTCAGGAACTATTATGTGTTTAGGTGCAAATGAAATTATTTTGACACATCAATCAACACTTGGACCAATAGACCCTTCTATTAACAGCCCTCTTGGCACTAAAGTTAAATTGAACAATCAAGAGATAACATTACCAACTAGTGTTGAATCCGTAAAAGGATACTTTAATCTAGCAAAAAAAGAATTGGGAATTAAATCTTCAAAAGATTTAATTCAGGCATTTATAAAGCTTTCTGATACTTTAAACCCATTATTAATTGGCGATGTTTACAGACGTCAAGGTCAAATAAAAATGATAGCAAATAAATTGCTAGATTATCAAAATTGCACAAAAAAGAAAAAACAAAGTATTGTTGACTTTTTATGTAGTGATTCTGGAAGTCACGATTATACGATTAGTTATACAGAAGCTAAACAACTTGGACTAAATGTTTTTCTTGCGGATGACACGCTAAACAATTTAGTAAATCAATGGTACGATATAATAAGTGAAGAACTACTATTAAAAACTCCGTACAATCCTTTAATGGAATTAGCACAACAAAATGAAAAATCATATGAATATATAAGAGTAATTTTGGACAGTATTTCATATGGTAGAGAACAATTTGTATCCAAAGGAACTCTACAAAAAATAATAATGCAAATTGGAGTGCCCAATATACAAGTTAATGATAATAGAATATTTGAAGGATGGGAAAAAGATGTTAAAAAATAAAGTTGTCATTGTTTCTAATGTGTCAAGCAATAATTTTAATTATAACAACGCTAGTTCATCGGTTCCTAATACTCTTTTTGAATTAATGAAAGAAAATATACTTATTGTAAATCAAATAGTTGAAATAAACAAAAACAATAAATCTAATACTAATAACAAAAAATAATTTTTATCCACCCAGCACCAATATATATTTTTGTGTTAGGATTGGTTGTCGGTTTGTCCGCCAACACTTTTATTATACGAACCCTAGCAAAATTTGTGGGTTCGTTTTTTTTTGTAGGTTCTATGATATTAATGGTGGTATAGTAGTTAAAAGATTCAAATTTTTGCTAAGATTTTTCTACTAAATATTTAATTAAGCCTCACGAATAATATAGAACCTTTTTGTGGATACAAATAAAAAGGGGATAGCCCATTAAAAATATATGTTAGGGTAGCAGTTAGGTTTTATTTATGATATACAACAATAACTCAGGCATTTTTGTATTGAATATTAAATAATTTAATATAATGTGATTTTATAAAAACATTATATTCTATTATGTATGCTGGGAACACGTGCCGTGGTTTTGTTTATATTAAGCAAGATTAAAATTTTAATTACAACTACTTTAATTTTTATTATTTTGTATATGTCTTTTTATATAATTTGTTATATTTTCCATTTTTAGCATTGCTTTGTTAATTGGAATTATCTATTTTGTTTTTAATTATATAACTATTGTGAAATGTAAAAATCATATCTTTTACTCTATTTGGCGAGATAATCTCCACTTCGCCACCAAAACGGGAAAAGTACTGCACAATTTGGATATACGAGCACTTAAAGGTGAATATGTCATTCTCAATTTTTGCTGGAATAGGGCGGTGGATGTATATTTTATGATATAGTTGTTGCCCGCGTTTAGTTAGGCGTACAACCACATCTTGTTCGTTGAATTCATAAAAGAATTGGGGGCCATATGTGCGCATTTTATTAAAAAGGCTAATTTCATTTGGGCTAAAATTGGTCTTTTTATCCAATGCTACAACAGATTGAATTTTGTATAGTTTCATACTGCGGCACGCATTAATTTGTTTATACAAAAGATAGGTATGCATTTCTTCTTTAGAGCGGGCAAATGCAAAGGGTTCTATCTCCATTTTTGTTTGCTTATCATTTTTTAGTGTGATAAATACAGTTTTGGCGTTTTTTATAGCATCACTCAATGCTTCGTATTGCGTTCTAAAAACTACTTCTGCTCTCATATCTTGTGGTAGCGTAGTATAGGCTGTAAACATATTTCTAAAATACTCAGATAGCGAGATATTTTGTAGCATATACTCATCTATGTAGTCCACAATTGATTGGGTTTCTTTTGTGGGCTTAAAAGAAACGATGCTATCAAATTTATCAATAATATTTGATGCTGTATCCTTATTAAACTTTGCAATAATCAGCGAACTTATATCTTGTATTTTGAGCTCTGGTAGAGTGGTATTTTCTTTCAAAATTGTTTGAATTGAGCTATTTAATTCCGATTGTTCTTTTCTATATTGGAGCCAATAATTTTTTATTAGTGTAGATAAAAAGGCATTTTTATTGGGGGTGATATTATCGCTTTTCAAAAATTCAAAAGTTTCGGCATCTTTTTCTAGTATCTCTGCCACTCTTTTAGTAACATAAATTTTAATTTTTTCGTATTCCATAAGTACCTCTTATTGCAATTGTACCACAAAAAGGGGGCAAAAATCAAGGTTTTATATTAATTTAGTAACGCAAATTCTATGTTTTTTATAAAATAAAGGGGGCAAAAATATTTTTTGTATTGCGTATATCATTTTATAAAAAAGTAGTGTATAATAGTTGCGAACCAAGAAAAGGGGATGTGATTAAAATGAATATTACAGGAAAGTTTAATACAGCAAAAGTATTTACAGAGAATATTGAGGATAATGCAAGGCAACAATTGCAGGAGCTATGCGATTTTGAGCCATTAAAAAGTGCTAATATTCGTATTATGCCAGATGTTCACGCAGGAAAGGGTTGCACTATAGGGACTACTATGACAATTATAGATAAGGTAGTACCTAATATGGTGGGTGTAGATATTGGCTGTGGTATGAATGTTGTTCAACTTAAAGAAAAGGAAATAGATTTTAGATTGCTAGATGCAATTATTCGCGAACGCATACCCTCAGGTAGGGCTTGCAGGACGAGTTCGCACGATTACATAAAACAAATAGACTTAAACGAGTTGCGTTGCAAAGATGAAATTGATCAAGAAAGGGCTAAATTAAGTATAGGAACTCTTGGAGGGGGGAATCACTTTATTGAAGTGGATAAAGATGTTGAGGGCAACCTTTATGTGGTTATACATTCGGGAAGTAGACATCTAGGCAAGGAAGTTGCAGAATATTACCAAAAACTTGCCTACAAAACACTTTGCGAAAAGAGTGATAAAGAGATTAAAGAAACAATTGCTATGCTCAAAAATAGTGGTAGGCAAAAAGAAATAGCCAAAACTATTGGTAAGATAGAAAAAAATAGCAAAGATATCCCAGAATATATGGCATATCTAGAGGATAAAAACTTTGATGATTACATACACGATATGAAAATTGTGCAAAAATTTGCGGTGCTCAATCGCAAAGCTATGATAGATGTGATTATGCAAGGATTAGATTTGCATGCTGTAGATAGCTTTACATGCATACACAACTACATAGATACTGACAATATGATTATGCGCAAAGGCGCTGTATCGGCACAAAAGGGAGAGAAAATACTTATTCCTATAAATATGCGCGATGGCTCGTTGATTTGCGTTGGCAAAGGCAACCCCGATTGGAATTATAGTGCGCCTCATGGAGCAGGCAGGGTGATGGGGAGGGGAAAAGCAAGGGAGTTGCTTACCCTACAAGATTTTAAGAAAGCGATGGAAGGCATATACAGTACTTCGATTTCGCTTGAAACTTTGGATGAAAGCCCAATGGCGTACAAGGCAATTGATGATATTGTAAAGTATATCTCTCCAACATGCGAGATAGTAAAACATATTAAGCCTGTTTATAACTTTAAGGCAGGCGAATAAAAAAGACACTAACAGCAATTTATTTAGGCTTAGTGAAACCCTCTGTTTAGCCTAGCGTAAGCCAAGGCAAGAGGGCCTAATTATAGTGTCTTGTAAAGAAAGATGCTAACAGCAAACTGCCTTTGCCTTAGGAATAGCATCTTAAGAATATAAAAAAGGAACGAATAAAATGCTAAAATTTTTGAAAAATATGATAAATAAATCTTTTACCGAGAATGGTGAAGTTACGAATAAAACAACTCAATCCTATTGCCTAGATTTATTTGCCACAATCGGTGCTATGAGGAAAAGTGATGTGGCGGATATTAGGGCACGATTTTTGAAGGCGTTTGTGGAAAATCCTAGTTTGGCACTTAAAATTGTATTTTATGCGCGAGATATACGAGGAGGTTTAGGTGAGCGCAGGGTGTTTAGAGAGATAATAAATTACCTAGCATACAATAAACATGATGTGTTAGAAAAAAACATTGCCAATATCCCCGAGTTTGGTAGATATGATGACCTTATTGCCATACTAAATACTCCTTGCGAAAATTTAGCACTAGAATTTATCAAAAATCAATTAACTCAAGATTTGCAAAATTATAGTAAAAATAACGCAGTCAGTCTACTTGCAAAATGGCTACCTAGCATAAATACATCTAGCGAAACTGCAAGGGTAAACGGCAAAAAAATTGCTAGATACCTAAATATGAGCGATAAAGAATACCGTCAAACTTTGGTAAAACTGCGCAAGCAAATTAAAATTATTGAGAACAATTTGAGAGAAAAGAACTACACGTTTGATTATTCTGTTCAACCAGCAAAGGCAATGCTAAAATACCGCGGGGCGTTTATTCGCAACGACTATGATAGATATATGGAATATCTAAATAGTGTGCAAAACGGTACTATGGAGTTAAAAACTGCAACCCTCACGCCTTTTGAACTAGTAAGGATAGTGTTAACCCAAAATTTAAGCTTGAGTGAGCAAAAAGTGTTAAATACCACATGGGATAATTTGCCAGATTATAAAAATGATACCAATACCTTGGCTATTATAGATACATCTGGAAGTATGACAAGTTATAATTACATGCCATTGGCAACTGCAATTTCGTTAGGTTTATATTTTGCTGAGCGCAATAGGGGTGCATTTGCAAATCATTTTATGGAATTTTCGAACACACCCGAGTTAATTGAGATAAAGGGCAAAAATTTTGTTGATAAGGTTAAATTTATTTCGTCATTTTGCCAAGTAGCGGATACGAATATCGAGTCAGTTTTTGATGTGATTTTGGCGACGGCGGTAAAACACAAACTTCCACAAAAGAGTTTGCCAGAACGCTTGGTTATAATTTCGGATATGGAATTTAATAGTTGCGTAAGAAATTCTAGCCTTTCTAATTTTGAAAATGCAAAAAATAGGTTTGCTAAATACGGGTATAAGTTGCCTGAGGTTGTATTTTGGAATGTTTGCAGTAGGAATAGACATCAGCCCGTTGAAAAGAACGAGCAGGGTGTGGCACTGATATCTGGCTTTACACCAAATCTGTTTGAAATGGTTGCAGAAGGCATAACAACTCCTTACGAATTTATGTTAAAAACACTTAATAATGAAAGATACAAAAATGTAACTGCCTAAACACTAAAGCAACGAATATTTTTAATTATCTTTATAATTGTACATAATTTATACCTAAACAGATTTCTAAATTTATTATATAAAATCATATTTGTTTAGATGTATTTAGTATGTAAAAGCAAATAAACACCTCAATTTTTGAGGTGTTTTGCGATAATGGTTTTACTCGATTGTATGAAAAAATTTTGTATTTTAAAAATATTTTTGATTTGTCTATAAGCATAATAGATATAGTTCATAAATTTTTTGTTGGATTGATATCAAGCCGTAAAAATTGAATAATTTATTATTTTTTTATGATATAATAATAGATATTAGGAGGACATTATGAGCTTAGTTATTAATATATACTATACGGGGAAATGCGGAAATGCAAAAAAATTTGTGAATGAAATGATACAAAGCGGAACGGTTGACCTTATACGAAAAGAACCAGGCAATTTAGGGTACGATTATTTCTTTTGTGAAGCGAACCCCGAAACAGTTTTGTTAATTGATAAGTGGAAAGATAAAAGCGCGCTTGATGCACATCACAAAACTGCGATGATGAACACTATTGCTGAACTTAGAAAAAAATATAATTTGAGTATGCGCGTAGAACAATTTTATCAGTTGGATGGTGAAAGTGTGGGCGATTTTGATGAGGTAATATCTAAAAGAACAGCTATTCGCAAGTTTAGCAATAATCTTTTAAGTGATGAGATTTTACAAAAAATATTAGAGGCAGGCAGAAAGGCGCCAACGGCTAAAAATATGCAACCGCAGGTGATTTATGTGATAAAATCTAATGATGCACATGCTAAATTAGATTTAGCAACGCCATGTAGATATGGGGCACCTGTATGTTTGCTAGTGTGCGCAGATAAATCACAAGCATGGAGCAGTGGCGATTATTCATCATACGAAATGGATGCAACAATTGTTGCCACACATATGATGCTAGAGGCAACAAATTTAGGGGTTGACAATATATGGGTAAAAAATTTTGATAGTAAAATTTTAAAAAATGAGTTTGAACTTAGTGAAAATATCGTACCTGTTTGTTTGATGCCACTTGGTTATAGGGCACCAGATTGTCCAATAAACCCTATGCACAATGTTCGAAAAGAACTAGATAGTTTTGTGTTTTATAAGTAATTTTATAAAGATAAAAAATGTACATATAATTTATATAATGCACATAGTTTCTTATTAATAAAAAAATTAAAGCACAAATGAGGTTTCGTCTCAACCACGGATTATGCTTACGCACTAAAATGTGGCGTAGGAAAAGAGTATAGAAAAATCAATTAATACTAAAGAGAAAGGTGGTTTATGAAAATAGTTGTTTTGAAAGGTAGCCCCAATAAAAATGGGTCTACAAATATGATGGCAAAAGAATTTGAAAGAGGCGCAGTTGAAGCGGGGAACAGTGTGACATTGATTGATATTATATAGACTAAAATATTTCACAAAAATTATAGTGTTTATAATTTAATTTGTTGTCAATAATTGTATAAGAGGTGATTGTATGAAAAATAGTGACAACAAAAGGGTAGAACTGCTTGACTACATTAAGCAGACAGATAAATTAGGTGTTCCACGTTTGCAGGCGTTTGCCAATTTTGCGCAAAAACACCACTTAAAGCGCGAAACGGTAAGAAATCTTTACTATCATTTGGTGCGCGAAAATAATTTATGTAAAGAGTTTAATATAGAGCACAGCAAGCACTTTACCAAAGGCGAATTAAGGGTAGTTATGCAACAAATTGTAAACGAAATTAACAAGGGTAGCTCCGTGCGTTCGGCTTGCTTAAAGGCAAGTTTAGGGGATGCAAAAACAATGTTGCGCTTGCAAAATAAATACAGAAGTTTATGTAAAAGCAATATGCAATATTTGCTAGATTTGGGCTTAAATGCCGATGCTGTGGCTAAAAGAAAGCTATCAAATGTAAATGCTAGTTTTAATAAAAACGAGTTGACAAAAATAGTAAATAAATACAAAAATAATAAAATAGATAAGAGTTCACTTTTGCTTAAAAATGATAGTATACAGTGTAAAAATGCGGGTATACTCTATAATAATGGGGGTAAAGCAGAAAATTTTGGTGGTATTGCGAATAAAAATAGTGCCGATAATTCCAAGGTTTTGCGTATGCCAAATAGCAATATTTTAACCGATGCTGATATAAATAATTTATTTATGGGTCTAGTTAGAATGGTAAAACGCAACGCCATTGAAAACGCGCCTTTAGAACTCAAAAACGAGTGTGAATCAATAAATGCTTCGCTAAAAGATGCTCTTGTAAAATTGGGCGCTAGCACAAGAAAACTTGAGATTATTAAGTGTGAAAATTATGAGCTAAGAAAACGGCTTGAAGATTCGGAAAGGCTCCTAAAAAATGCGCGCTGCGAAGTTGTTGAACTTTTGAATAGAATTGATAGCGCTGGCAAAATAGAGGAATTAAAACTATTTTTGCAAGATTATAAAAAAAAGACAAACAAAAGTAATGGCAAGGCAAGGCTAAAGTAGTAAAATTTAGTAGGGTATTCAAGCAAAACATTTTGTGTTGTAAAATATAAATAGCAACTTTGTTGTGTTTAATAAAATGGGGGCACAAAAGGATGCTTTATAGATTTTTGTTTATTTTTTATTGGTAGAACAAAACAAGGCTTTGATAGCTTTGTTTTTTTGTTTTTATGTAAAACGTTGTGCCTAAAATAGGGCAAATTGATTGACTTAAATGTGCGATTTTTGGTAAACTTTATCTATAAAGATAAAAACTTGAAAAAATGTGTGTTATTTTGTCGAACTTTTCACAAAATAACACAATGTGGGAGAACTTATGAGCAAAGAAGTAGAGTCTAGAACACAAATTGAAAAGAACATTAAAAGACGCGAAACATGGCTGAAGTTTTTAAGCCTTTTTGCAATACTAGTTTTGGTTGCAGGTTTAGCGGTATTTGTTTATTTGCAAGCCACCGATGAAACAAGGCGTCAATTGGCGGACCCAGTAAACATTCGTGTAGAACAATTGGGTTCCAATTACATTTTGTCGTTTGATGAAGTGCTTAATGCCAGTGCATACCGATTTTCGATTAATGGGGTTGAACAGCAAGTGAATGCTGACACTCGAACAATTGATATAACTCACTTGGTGCAAACACCTCAAATGTACTCGGTTACAGTGCAGGCAATAGGGAGCAATGGATACAAAAACTCAAACGTAGTGCGCGGTGATGATTTTGCCGTGTATGGAATGCTGGATCAGCCTGTAATGCAACTAGATAAGTACGATTCCAAACTCGTGTGGCTGACAGTAGATGGGGCAGATAGTTATGAAGTATCAATTACTATAGATAATGACCTAAACAACATACAAACAGAGCGTGTTGTTGGCAACGAATTTGATATAAGCGAAGTAGTTGTAGATTTTACTCGCGAATATTCGTTTACGGTGCGTGCACTTTCAAACAACGAGTTTATATATCAATCTAACCAATCACAAGCAGTAAACGATAAGTTACAAGGCAGGCTTTCGGTGCCTCAAAATGTGGCTTATGATGAATCTACACAAACGCTCTTTTGGCAACCTGTACAAAATGCCGAAACTTATACCGTAGTCCTAAATCACGGCACTACGCAGGAAAAAAGGTTTATTGCATCCACCGATAGCTATACATTTACTGATGAGGACCTTACTGATATTGGTGCGTATTCGGTTTATGTGTATGCAAACAATGTGCAAGGTACAAGTTCCACTGGGCAAACAACTTGGTTTTTGGCAAGTGACCATTCTGAGGTTGTGAACTTTTCGGTTTATAAACAGCTCGAAACTCCTACAAACTTGCAGTATCAAATGAACGATTCTCTAATTTGGTTTACATGGGACGCAGTTCCAAACGCAATGACATATGTCATAGAGCTCTTGAACGCAGATGGAGAAAAATACTATGAATACACAACAACTGGTGCAAACCAAATAGATATAAACCGCAATGTGGCGGCAACGCTTGGCAATATTTTTAGGATGCAAGTAAAGGCAAACGGATATGGATACTACTTGACAAGCGAATATAGTAATATACTCGAACTTGATGCAAGCGATCAGTTTGCGCAAGTAAACAACATAGAGGTTATCGAAAATGGCAAGTATTTAACATTCAGCGCCCCTGGGACAAATGTCAGCGGAACGCTAAATGTACTAGCCAACAACGGCTACCATATTAAGATAACTGATGAGGATGGTGTTGTTGTTTTCGAGGGTAACACAATGTCCACCTTGCTAGATACATCAAATATATTTAATGACATTGTAAACTACACAATCGAAATTACAGTTAATGCATATAGCTTTTTGAAAGAATCGCAACCTAGTACAACTACATACGCTCATCAAATAGTTTTGGGCGCACCATATAATGTGCGCTTTGCTTTGAGCGACACCGCGCTAAATGTTATGTTCGATTTAGATAGAGAAGTTACAAATTTTGCAATAAACATAAACGGCATCGACCTAGATTCATCGCTCTACACGCTCTCAGACCACTTAACCTATACACAAAATACTGAGACTGGGGTGTACAACTATGTGCTAAATTTTTCGACATTGTATAACACTGTATATGTGCTAGATCCATTATTATTGGCACAAAAGTTTACAATTAAATTAAAAGCGCTTGGCAATATAGCTATAGATGATACCAGCACCCCTGGGTTTAAGGATAGTGCTTATAGTCAGGTGGCTACCTATGAAAACCGAATAAAATTGCAAACTCCGCAATTTATTAGAGTAGATAACTTGGGTGGCGAAAATGTAATTCTTTACTTTACGCAAGTAGAAAATGCCACATCGTATTTAATTGAACTAGAAAGTGTCACATCCGGCAACATTTATAGGTTGACATCGCGTTTGACAACTGTAAACATATACGATGTAATTTCCGCAGGCAACAATAAAATAACAATTACTGCAGTGGGCACGGGTTATTACACAAATTCGGACCCAAGCCCTGTTAGCGAATACTTTTATTCGGCAATTCTATCCGCTCCAGAGAACATTCAAGTAGTTGAGGAGCAAGTGGATGGTTCAACACACATTTTTGTGCAATTTAATACTACGCGCTTTGCCGAGTATTATAAAATACAAATTAGGCAAATTCAAAAAGTAGAAAATGGTGTGGTAGAGGATATTGAATCTAAATTTGTTTTGCTAGGTGATGAATTCGAAGCAGGTGAAGGCATCACTAGATGTGATATTACAGATTATTTACTAAACTCCACCTTTGGGCGTTTTGAATTGCAGGTTCGTGCAGTGGTAAAACAGCCTATAGCTGTGGAAAGCAATTGGTCGGAGTTGGTTCACTATAACTACTATAATAAGCCAGACGCGCCAACGAATCTAAGATTTGATGACAATACAAATATTTTGACCTTTGATGGAGTTGAAACTGCCCTTAATGGCTATGTAGTACGCGTACGATATGCGCTAGGGGATGGCACATATTCAACTCACGAAATTACTACTATGGATACCTCTTTAGATTTGACAGAGGAAATACAAAGCCGTGGAGGGCTAGGGCTGTTTGTTATAGATGCTATGACTTTGCGCGTAGATGAACTTTTCTTGCGCAATTCAGATTGGTCTAATAGCATAGACGTGACAAAAACATATCAACTTTCTGCTCCTACAAACTTTGAGTTTAATGAACAGACTTTTGTGGTTAGTTGGGTCAGTGATATAAATATGCAGTACGAAACGCTAACAATCACTTTCTCTAATTCCAGCCAAACGAATTTAGTTGTTGAAAGCATTGGTGCCGAGCAAGGCTTTAACACAAGCGTTTATGGAATGAGGAACCTCACAAATACCTACGGCAATGGCTACTACAAATTTACTGTACAAAGCTTTTCGAACCAGCCAATGGTAGAGCCTTCGTCGGTTGCAACCTACACATACACGCAGTTTGTGCAACTTGATAGCCCAGTACTGATAGAGGTTGTAGACCGAAACAATAGGGTAGAGGCTACCTTTACAACGGTTGAAAATGCATATTCCTATGCAATAATTGCAAAACTTCCTACCCAAAATTCAAGCGAATGGCAAGTTGTTTTAGATGATATATTGGACGATGGCAATACTCAAATAACAGTAGATATAAAGCAAGCGCTTACAAACTTTATGGGTGCCAATAGGTACGATATAGCCGTTATTGCCAATAGCTATGAGTATTTTACCGAAAGCGAACCAAGCAATTCGCTCCAGTACGATTTGTGGCTGACATTCTCGGCCCCTATAGGGCTAGATGTACAAAATGTTGATGGCAAGTACATCGCAGTTTGGAATGCAGTGCCTTATGCAGTAAACTATACACTGACAATAGATTCAGTTACAGTTAGCAGTGAAATTGCTACAACTTCCTACGATTTATCAGAAGTGCTAGCAGGCGTCACCACAGGACATTTCTTGCTGGGTGTGCGCGTAAATGCAACAGGCTACTACTATGCAAGCCCGTATACGACATTTGATTTTTACCTTACCCAACAATTGCAAACTCCTGTGCTTTCGTATGATGAGCCGACTTATGTGCTTACAATATCAGGGCAAGGTGATGGCGTTGGGTATGAGATTAAAATAGATTACTTTAATAGTTTAACGCAGTACGAAAGCGCAGTTCCAACAGATTCCTATACAGTAAGTGGTTTTGTGGGAACACAACTAAATTTGCGCAATCAAATGCAACAAATGGGGCTTGGAATTTATAATATCACTGTGCGTGAAATAGGCGATGGCACATTCTGGCAAGATTCTGAATGGTCGGAACCTTTGATGACTTACTATACCGAAGCTCTAAATGCTCTTACAATGTTTAATGTAGATAAACGAGATGTAGACCAAGATGGGCAGTTTGAGTACTATATGGTAATATCTAAGGATAGTAATCCAATTTATACCAATGCACTTGTTGAATACAAATTTTATGAGGTAGATTCAATAGATGCTACCCTACAAGGGGATGAAACTCCAGTTTTAACATTATATAGTGCCGAAAGCGAGTTTTTAATAGAAGGGCTAGATGATGCAAAATACTACATAGTAGTTGCAACTGTTCTAGGTGCCTACGAAAACGAGGATATCTACCGCGCTAATGGCAATTCGGATACTCTTGCACAAACTTTGGCGCAACTTGCCTACTATACTAATTCTGCTGAAAGTTCACTAAACTTTTCAACAATTGGTAATTTGCTTGGTGCTCCTATCATTACAAGCATAGAAATGGTAGAGGATAGCCAACTACAAATTACATTTAATACATCATTAAACGCTCAAGCATATACTTTAATGGTCACTCGACAAAGTCAAAATCAAGTTATATATAATAGTATTATAGATGCCGAAAACGAGGATGCAGTTATTGGTGAAAATTCAATAGCTATAACTATACCTGTAGTTTTAGAGAGCTTTGTTGATGAATATGATATATATAATATCATTTTATATGCAAATCGAGTTTATGATGATGATGGTGTTGCAGTACTTTATGAGCAATCACCTAATACCGAAGTTGATTTTGAATATATAACAACTTTAGATGCTCCCAGCGTAGTAATTGATTACCAAGATGGCACTCTAAGGATATCTGCAAGTCAAGTTCAGTTTGCAACCGCTTATGTGTTTGAAGTTAATATAAATGGCTTTGTGCAGGAACACAATGTTGGTGATGCTGGGTACCTAGAGTTTGCCAACGCGCAAAATGGTGAGTATCGAGTACGTGCTAAAGCATTGGGTGACGAGTACCATAAAGATTCTGATTATGGTGCTTATGAGCAGTATGTTGTATCTCAACAACTCGATGGCGTGGATGAGGTTCGAATAGTTTCCAACTCCGATGACCCAACACTTGTAACGCGCATTTATGCCGAGTGGGATGCAGTAGAGGGCGCCACCCAGTATGGCGTTAAAATTACAAAAGATTCGGCTGATGTGGGCGAATATACTACCAGCAGAACCTACTTTGATTTGCTAGATATATTCCGCGAATATGGCTACGGCACCTACACAGTTTATGTAAAAACCAAAGGAGACGGGCAATATGTTGTGGGGGAGGAGAAATATACAGCATCTGCTACCTATACATTTAAGGGGCAGTTTGAAATTCCAGCTAACCTACAAATAGATATGGATGAGCAGGATGCAACAATAATATATACTGTTTCGTTTGATGAGGTGGTAGGAGCGCAAGCGTACATCCTAAAGTTCTACTCTGTGGCAAATCCTGAGGCTTCCTACACATTAAGGCTAAATGCAACTGACCTAGCAGTAAATAATGGCAAGGCCAGCGCAGATATTTCGAGTTTTCTTGCCGGTATTGATGGTGGAGAGTACAATGTGACAATTCAAGTTGCCGAAACTAATCAAAACAATGCTAGTGATGAAAGCGAGGCAATTGAATTTACAAACTACCATAAGCACGATGACCCTAATATGCGTACTCAACCTATTGGCGATTCGCCAGTATTAAGATTAGAGTTTAACGATGTAGATTTTTCAACAGGTTATAAACTGTTGATAAACGGCGTACCATATTTAGTGAATGATAGCGAAGTGTTTAGTTATCCTGCAAGCGGATATCTAGATATATACGCAACCTACCTAAATGTGGGCGGACAAGATAATATCTTTACCTTAATTGTGCTGGGGGATAGCAACTACTATTATCTAGATTCTACATTTACCCATAACGCAGGTGAATTTAGCTTTAGGCTAGATGAAGTAGATAATGTTTACATACAACAAACGGATAAAACAACTATACCTAACGGGGAACTTTCAAGAGTTGTTCTAACATTCAATCAGGTTGACTTTGCAGATTATTATGAACTTTATATAGATAATGTATCTGTAGGCACGCTTGAAGTGGGCTTACAGGAGTATGACCTTTGGGAGTACTTTAAGGATAGAATGCCACAAAGCTACAAAGTATCGTTAGTGGCAAAAAGCAATCAATCGGGCATAACGCAAAGTTATGAAACCGAGTATAACTTTAATTATGTGCTAGAATTTAGGGAGCCTAGCAACCTTTATATGTCTGACTCCTCTTTAACACTTAATTGGGGCATTCCAGCCAACTACGAATCGTTCTTAGCACTTGCGGAATTGAACAAAGTTGAAATTGCCGAATTGGAGTATGAAGTTAAAGTATACTATATAAGTACTGCTGTTGAGCAGTTGATTGTAGAAGGCTTGATTACCACCTTCCGCAGTTATGATTTAACTGAGTACCTTACCGAACCTGGGGCTTATAGGTTGGAAGTTTATACCTGTGCAAACGCTCCATTTAATGGTTCAAGTCAGGCTGCTACTCTTAACTACAGCGTTGTAATTAAACTTGATGCCGTAACCAATGTGGCTGTTAATTATGACCCAGATTCGCAAGCAGTTTTGTTGAGTTTTACTAAGGTAGAATTAAAAGATTACAAATATGCAGTGCAAAATATATACTACGATATCTACATAAATGGTTCTAGGGCAGTTGGAGTAGTGGGCACAGCAACCACCGATGCAATCAATATAACCGAGTATCTGTGGGGTGGGGATAATATCATTTATGTCATCACGCGAGATGTAGATACTACTCACTTTGAACAATCAGACCCATCAGAATCGGTAGATTACAACTATTCTAAAGCATTTTTGGCGCTAAACAACTTGTATGTTTATAACGATACAACCAACAATGCTCAATACTTGCGTTTTGATAGATTTACCGTTACAGGACTTACGCAAGATGATATCAACGCACTTACATATACAGTTACTGTATATAATACATTGACAAGCGAACTTATTGGTACCGATGCGAATATGACTGCCACAAACTTTAATTCCACTATAGCGCAAATTGATATATCAAAATTTATCAATAACACGCCAGGCACATACACAGTTGTAGCAAAAATAAATACATATACAACTCAAAAAGTAACCGAGGCGGGCACAGTTAGTATTATTATGACCGAAAGTGTAGAATCGCAAACCGAGTATACCCACAAATTGCAAGCTGATATGCTGGAATTGAGTTTGCTTGTAATAGATGTCGAAGGCAACGAGCGCGATCCACAAGGTGGATTAGAGATGAGCGAAATGTGGTTGACTTTTGATGTGAATTTAAGCGATGATTATATATATAATGTAGATGAATTGCTTTATTCACTTATGATTAATCAATCCGAATTCTCTCTAACTATCCCATTTGGTAGAGATTTGATTGGGCAAATGGTAACAGCAACAGGCAATATGTTTAATGGTTCGCAAGTGCAGGAAGTTTCTACACAAGTGGCAATTACAAGTTATATTGAAAATGAAATTGAAAAAGTTTCCTTAAGTATTTCTATAATTCCGCTATTGCAGGCTTCGGGCTTTAACATTTATATGTCTGGTCAAATAAATTTGCAAGCAAGGTCGCAAGAACAGGGATACTATCTTGCTTCAAATTACCAAACAGATCCTATGTCTTACCACTATATGCTAAAATACCTAACGCCAACAGGGCTGGAACTTGTCGAGCGCGAGGATGGTTTGCACTATATTAAGTGGGATGAGCCAATCCACGAACACATAGATAACTACTATAGTATTGTAGAGGAATATAATGTGTTAATAACATCCGAAGGCGTTATAAATAGTTCTGGTATGGTAACAAATCCGCATGATACTCAGGGTGGTAGCCATAGTATGAACTTTAAGCCTACCGAGATTATTGCCGAAAATGGGTTTCTATACTACTTAGTTGAGGATATCTTGTTTGCTGGGCACAACACAATATCCCTTAAGTGTAACGGTTCTGAGTTTTATCTAGAGTCGGATACCTGCACTATAACAAGACAACCATTTATAAAACAACTAAAAACACCTGAGTTTACTATTACCGATTTGGATGTAAATTTAACAGGCAATGATTTAGTTAACAAAGGTGTTGAAATATCAATTCTTAACTATGATGGAGTAGAGGATTATGATGACGAGTTAAACCAAATTGTTAACTATAACCAAGATGCATTGTACAGGTTAACCATAACTAGTCAATCGCAAGGTTTTGCTGATGTCTACAATCCAACCGCGCCAACATATATGAACTACAGCATTGATTTTAGGGTGAACCGCAATGGTATAGTAGAAGTTTATAGTGGCTCGGAATACTTACTTTACAATAGAGTATCATTTTCGACAAGCGATAATCAAGGCCGTTTGCGCATTATATGGACTTTAGATCAACCAGGCGAATATACCTACACACTTGTAGCGCTAGGCAATGATCTTTATTATACAAGCAACAGCGAGGCAAGCCAAATTGTACACCGCACAACCTACAACGCGCCAGACTTGCAACTTACAGTCAGTGTTTATCACAACTTTAATGGGGCTGAAGTTTCAAGATCGCAAACTCAAACTACCAAAATATCCAAAATAGAACTATATTGGCAAACAGAGTTGAGTAGGTTTTATGGCGCAAGTTATACTATAAATATTGTTGGAACCTTTAATGGTGGCGAAACCACCTCTGCAGATTGTTTAAACAATATAGTTGTAACAAATAATACATCAATCACATTTAGCCCTACCGAAAATGCCGATGTGTTTGAAATCATCTCAAAGCGTCCAGCCTACTATACCTTCTATATTTCAAGCAACGAAATGCAGGCAGAAGCGTATCTAGGTGCCGAAAGTGTAGAAAACGGTATCATGACATATTATATGGAGTATACCGAAACGGGTCGTGCGCCAGTGCAAAAAACTTATGATTATCTGCTAAAAATCAATACTCCAGAGGAATTCTCCGTGCATGAAGTGGGCGAACTTGCGTATATAAAAACGCGCATTCCGCAGTACTTTATTGATGCAGGTATAGAGGAAAACTTAAATCAAATATTTGTGACATATACTTTAAGGCAAATGGATCCATCCTACATATTGGGGCAAAATGTGCAAGCAAAAGTTACAACAAACAACCGCGCACCAGTTTTGCTTTACGATAGTGTGCAGGATGGCGAGCCGGGTTATTATTATATTGATATTACAGGCCTGTTAACGCCTAGCACAAACCAAATTACTTTATCATTTAATGCAATAAGCGAACAAAACTTTGTCAGCAGTGATTCGGTAGTATTTGAATATAACTATGTAATAACTCTACAGCAAGTAACTAGCGTAAATGTACAAAACTTTTACGATAGCAACCACTATGTATCAGGTTTCCTTGTATCATTTAATAATGTGGAATATAATAAGTACTTCTCGTATTTGTTAGAAATCGATGGCACACAGTACAATGAAACCTTCCATAAGGTACTACTATTAAAAATAGATCCTAGCCGATATGTATCTGGTAGTCAACAAAACTATCGTTATGTAACTTGCTATGATGTGACAAGTGGGGTACAACAACAAGTTGTGGTAGGCGATATTTATCTGCGTACCGAGGTATCAAACTCATATACATATACGCGCACAACATACACGCCTGCACAAAGTTCTACATCATTTAACAACCTTCTTACATTTGCAGTTGTTATAGAGGGTGGACTTCCTGATAGATACGACTTTACGATAACTACTTTGGGTGAGTTGAATCAAGATGGAACAAGCAATGAGTATATAAGCGATTTACCTATTGCGCAGGCAACAACTAGCGCTTCTCCGTGTGGTTTTACCCACATAATGAAAGGAACATTGCGCAACTTTGATGTTGAGATAGGTACAATGAGCAATAACTCCTTTGTTCAATCTAGCAACAATGGCGAAACTAGCCACCTTGCCTATGTGTACGATAATGATAGCAATGGTAGCGATTCAATAATTTACCTAAACTACAATCCGCGCGTAGGAGCTAATGGACTGATCGCTTACGATGATAATATAGTTTTAAGGATAGAACTGGAGGATACTCAAGCACTGGCTTATTCGCTACATATCCGCAATGCTTCAAGGAATACCTCTATAAACCTAAATTCGTATAGTCAATTTGTAAATGATTTAACCGAAAATGCATATTCTAATGTGATTGTGGAATATCTAAATGGTGAATATGCCGAAAAGTTTAGCGCTGTAAGCGCCGCTATGGTCGACGGACATTGGGTAATTTTTGTCGACTTAATGGCACTAAATGGCGGTATCTTCACTCAAAATGGGCTTTATCAAATAACGGTTCGTGCTCATAACGAAAATACTATTGTAAACGACTTAAATCGAAACGAAAGTTTGTACGACAATAGTTCGCTAGTATCTAATGCGCGTTTTGGCGCACGCTACGACAAAGTGTATACTCCACAAGTTTCATTTATCGAAAATGGTGATACATCTAATTCAGAATACGGCGTGTTTGAAGTTACAAACTTTACACAAATAAATAATATACTAGATTTAAGCGTGCCAAGCAATGCTATCTCTTATAGCATAATTGTGCAGTATAGGCTAGCACACGAGCAGTTCTCTAGTTCAAATCAAATAGCAATACAAAGTAGCGAATTTAACTCGGATGTGGGAATTGTTGGGAATAAGTTTATCATAAAGGAAACTTATTTAACTCAGCGTCTAAACAATTTGGATAGGGAACTCGGACGAACATATGTGCGTATAATCTTTGAGGTTGACGAAACTACATTTATATGGAATTCGGAACCTTCTGATGGAGATGCCAGCTTCCTATATAGGGCGTACATAGATTTTGTAACATTTGCTAGAACCGAAAATGAGTATGATTATGGCGGATATACCTTTGGTACTAATGTGTACTCTGCCTATACCTACAATACAAACACGCGTGAACTTGCAACTCGTATGAATGTGCGCTATAGCTTGGACGCAACATCCTATGTACAAAACGAATCTGGATGGCGTGTAGTAATAGGGGTTTGGTTTGATGGTTATTCTAGCCGTAAAGCAGAATGGACGATTTCAAGATTTGGGCAAAGCAATGTTAATGTTATTGAATATATCTCAAATCAAAATTCGGGTTTCCTTGCCGAAGCATTTGCTAACGCAAATAAAGCGCTAAAATATGGTAAGTACACAGTAAATATGCAAATATTGCGTATCGAAACAAGAACTGGACAAACTGTAGGTAGTAGTCAAGTTATATTTGACCAAACAATCTATCAAAGAACATTTACGATAAAGGCAAAGCTAAAACCTCTATCAGATGTCACTTTAACTATGAATAGTGATGAAACAGAAATTACAAGAGCAACTGTATATCCTAATACAACTCGTACAACATACCTAAAAACCGAATCTTCGGTGTTAAACGAAGTTACATTTGTAATAGAAATTTATAGAGAATCTTATAGTAATTTAGTTGAAACATTATATATAAGGAATCTTTCTTCCTTAAGCTATTCGCACTCAAGAACAATAAGTCCGTATATCACCGATTCGGGCACCTATTGGGCGGAAGCTTACATTCGAGTTTCAGGTTCTGGAGATACACAGTATATAGAATCTTCCAATTATATTTCATCGCCAGATTATTTAATACCATATGTCATGGGTATCTTTAGCGTTGAGTTAGAAGTTGATGATACAAACCAAGTAGATTTAACTATATCACTATATCAAGCCATTAACTACGATGCCGATGGCGCAAGTGATTTTGAGGATGCATTATCTAACAATATAGCAAATTCGGTAGAATACGAGCTAAATTTGATAAGGCTTAGCGATGGGAATAAAGTTCTTGGGAATAGTAGTGATATCGTTCAAAAAACATTTATTGGTACTATTGCAGATTTGGAAATGGATTTAACCGATGAATTTAATAGTTTAGTTAATAATGTAAACCGCAATCTCAATAGTTCCTTTATACCAGGTAGTTATGTAATAAAAATTCGAACTGCCGATGACTATACATATGGGTCAACTACATATGAACAATCTAATTACTATTATGCTAATGCATCAATAAACAATGGGCGAAAAGGTGGCACTACATGTAATACTTATAATATTACAAGCTTGACATCCTCTCGTAAAACTACATTAAATAACTTGGTAAGTGGTTTTGAATGTATTTATAATGCTGGATACGAAGACTGGGACCCTTCCAACATGGAGTATTTACGAAATAGTTGGAGTCATATGGGTTATGTTTCTGATGTACGCGTGCCAACTATCACAGATGGCAATAACGCAGTTTTGCCATTCTTAAAATATGGTATAAACTATTCTATCTATGATCGTCCAGAATCTGTTACTTCTGGTGGAAGTGCCACTATACTTGCTTCTCGTACTCAAGGTTATGTAAATGGCTATTCTACAAGTTTGATGATTTCTCTAGACGAAGTTTATGATAGCGCAGACGGGGATAGTGGTGCCTATGTAACTACATATTCATCTGCTTCTGATATGGAAAGTAACGAAAGTGTGGGAGTAACTCTTAAAGTTAATATAAACACAAGTCATACTTTCTTAGATGAAATTGGCGATTATGTTAAAATGCGCACTGAAGGTAGTGAGCCAGAATCATCAAATTCTGTATTGTACTATTCAGGCAACGAAACAGTAAGGAAATCTGTTAACGGTAGGCAACAAGAAGTTGCGCAATATGTTGCTAAACAGCAAAGATTGCCTGCTCCAACAAATGTTAGAATGTCTATGGACGAGGACGATGGGGGGCCATTAGGTGAATCGACGCGAGATTACACAATAACTTGGAGTATGAATAGAACCTATAGAAGTTCAACTTCTGGATATAAAGTTATAGGATTACAAAGGTATGAATCTATTGAAACTTTAGGTGATGCACTTGTCAGCATTTTTACTGGAGTCACGAATGGTATAATTGCACATTCCTTTTCGCCAGGGCTTAGCGGAGTTCTTTCAGGCCCTATAGTTGCAATAAATTCAGCACTTGATAAATATGCTTCACTAACAGAAAGAGGAAATACTGTCATGATTAGCCGTAATGATAATGTAAGTGGCGGAAATACATTAAAACACACATTTTCACAAACTCATGGTTGGGATTGGAGCCAAGGAGCTTGGACATGGCCAAATGAATATGTGAATCTAGATGATAATTTTTGGGGATTTGCAGATGATGCTCACTGTGTTGATTCGGCAAAATGGATTTGGGTAGTGCAAGCAAAATCCTCTACTCCTTTATATGGCGATTCTGATTATGGGACGTACGAATCTCCAGGGTTTGATGATTAAAACGACTTATGGGTGTAAAAAATCTAAAATAAATAAGGTTTAAGACGATAAAATCCTTTAATTAATGTTGAAATAATACAATTTTAACTATATATTTTATAGGTAATTCTTAGTATATTTTGAACGCATAAATTATTCAATAATGTATGAGATTATTAGAAACATTTATTTTAGCAGATACACATTTTAGGATAGATAAAGTCAATAATAACCTCAATTTAATTAAATAAATACCAACAAAAATCATACTGTGCCACTACCACGGTATGATTTTTGTTTATTTAGGCTCTATGTCAAATGTTGGGGTCAATTATCGTAAATTGTAAATAAAACCTTAATCAACTACATCAATGCTCCAATTTAATATAGAATCTGTTTATTTTGTAGAAAAGTGCTGTACAATATTGACAAACTTTTGCTTTTAGTGTATACTCTAAATATAAAGTTTATAATAGGGAGATAGAACATGGCTGTAAATAAGGAATATGATGTAGATGACTTTATATCGCTTGCAAAAGCTGTATCAGAAAGTAATAATGGCAATGAGTGGGACGAAAATCAACTATCCGAAAAAGATAAAGAGCTTTTAAGAGATGTCGAACAAGCGCTCAATCGCCTTGGAGAAATGTCGGATGATGAGGTTAAAGATATTTATGATAGATTAAAAGTTAAATTTTATATAGAACCTTCTAGTAATAGGTGGATAGGTAAATACAATAAAGATTTTAAGCAGTACAAAAAAAATGCAAAGGCTACACTCAAGTTTTACAAAAAGAATTACGAAACCGATGGTGCTTTGGCAAAAAACTTAAAAAAATGCAAATACATATCTACATTTGCTGGTGCATTTGCGGGCGCAAGTATTTTATTGGGCCCTGAAGGTGATTCTATACCAATGTGGTTTGTTCCTATTATGCATTACTCTAGGAATATAGGCGAGTTGTTTTCGGGTTCAATATTGGATTTTTTACAAAACTACTACTCAACTTTAATGTCTACTAATGTGGGGGCATTTTTGGATACACCGTATGGAGAGATAACTATTGGCGCGTTTGCTATTGGGCTTGTGCTTTATGGAGCGGGCAAGGGAATTACGAAACTAGATGATGTAAAAGCAATGCGCAGAATTATGGTGCAAGCTATGGGTGAGCACATTTTAGGGGAAAATAATAATAGCAAAGATGATGCAAAACAAGATGATGTAAATCAAGTAGAAAATGACGAAAAAGATAAATAATTATAGATTGCTAACAAGGTTAGATTATTCTTGCAATTTTGCAAAAAGTATAATTTAAGGGTATTATATAACTATAACTTAATAGTTAACTAAAAAAGATTCTATGCAAGTCGCTAAATGGCAAGGTTACATCAACATTTCAATTTTTAGTGGCTTAAAAAATAAGACAATAGATAAATGAGAATAAAATATAAATACGGTCCTGTAAAGGTTACCTAACACTTCATTGAGAGTCGGAAGTACTAGGCGAATTACAGGACCGTATTTTTGTTTGCTAAATTGCAAAAATGTGGGGTCAATACAAAATGTTTGGGCAACTATCATAAATGATAAATAAAAACTAAATGAACTACATCAGTACCCCAATATTGAATATAGCATCTATAAGTATAATAACATAATTTTCTAGAGCAAGTGTATGTGGCTAACCATTTAATTTTAGTTATAAATTTTTTATTGCTTAACAATTTGACTTTATAATGTATCACCAAATTTCTTGGTGTCTTATAAAAAAGCGCCTATAATATTTAGTAAAATAGGCACTTAATTTTTTTTTTGCTTTTTTATAGTATGCAAAATGATGATAAATTGTTACAAAGACTGCATCACCAACACAATATAAATTTTAGTATCTTTAATTTCTAGTTGTTTTCTAATTTTTGAATAGCAATTTTTATTCTGCGCAAACTTTCGTCTTTCTTAAATACTGCAAGCAACTCGTATGCCCCACCTGCACTCGACATTTTGCCCGAAAGGGCAACGCGCAATGGCCACAGCACAACACCATTTTTTGCATTTTGTTCTGCTATAAAATCTTTTACTATTTGTGATATATTTTCTTTGCTATAATTGTCAGCACTTTCAAGTTTAGGTAAAATTTTTTGTAAAATATCAAGTGCCACTTCTTGTGTAACTTTGAATTTTTGATTTTCAAAAATTTCATTTGAGTATTGTGGCAAATCGTTAATAAAATCTAACACAGTATCAATATCCTCAAAGCACTCAATTCTATCGTGTAGTAGGTCGCTCAATTCGCGTCTATCATAAATGCTAGGGTACTTTTGTAGTTGTGGGCATATAAAATTGTAAAAGGAATCTGCGCTCATAGCCTTATAGTATTCTCCGTTCATCCACTTAAACTTTTTAAGGTCGAATACCGCCGAGGATTTGTTTATGCGGTGATAATCGAATTTTTCAATCAATTCAACAAGGCTCATAATTTCCTGTTCATTATCGGGGGACCAGCCTAAAAGCGCTATAAAGTTTATTATAGCTTCTGGCAAAAAGCCATTTTTTAGTAGATTGTTTACGCTAGAATGTCCAAGGCGTTTGGAAAGCTTTTTGTGCTCCTCATCGGTTATATGAGGGCAGTGGATATAAATAGGTTCCTCCCATTTTAGTGCCTTATATAGCAGGGTGTACTTTGGCGTAGATGATAGGTACTCGCATCCTCTAACAATGTGTGTAATGTTCATTAAATGGTCGTCCACAATATTTGCAAAGTTGTAGGTAGGGTAGCCATCCGATTTTATAAGTATCATATCCTCTAGCTCGGAATTGTCAACTTCAATTGTGCCGTACACTGCGTCAACAAAACTTGTTTTTCCCTCTGGCACTTTTTGCCTTATAACAAAAGGCTTGCCTTCGGCTAAGTTTTTTTCAACTTCCTCTTTGCTCAATTTTAGACAATGCCTATCGTACTTGGTAAAAACTTCGCCATCCTCGCAGGTATCTGCATGGTGTTCCTCATGCCCGCAAAAGCAGTAGTAAGCATCGCCTTGTTCTATTAGTTGTTTAGCGTACTTCATATAAATACCTTGTTTTACGCGTTCGCTTTGCCTATATGGGCCAACATCGCCCTCTTTGCCGGGTCCCTCATCATAATCTAACCCGCAAACTTTTAGAGTGTCAAAAATCACTTGTTCTGCATCTTGTATGTACCTGTTTCTATCGGTATCCTCAATTCTCAAAACAAATGTGCCTTTTAGTTTTTTTGCAATTAAATAGCAGTAAAGTGCCGTGCGCAAATTGCCTACATGCATATATCCGGTTGGGCTAGGTGCAAAACGCGTCCTAACAACTCCATCACATTTTTTATCCATAATTTTCTCCTAATTAGTTGCACCTATTATATATCAGTTGCTAAAAAAATGTCAAGGATTTAATGTTATAAAAGCAAGCATTTTATCTATAATGCAACTAATTTGTGTTGTTATAAAGAAAAATATGAATTGATGTTTTTATGTATAAAGTGGTATTCCTTTTTATTTTAATACATCAAAATAATGATTTTTTATGGTGTATTTGCTTGAAAATAAATTTAGCACTTGCGCTAAAATTTTTTATTTCTTACAATGGAGTTGCTTATAAAATAATGGCATAAAAATAAATTTATAAAAAATATGTTTATTTGTTTTGTTTTTACGCAAAATAATGATAAAATAACAAAATAGGAGAAGTTACTTACTAATATGCCAAATAGTAAAACAACAAAAACACAAAAGAATGAATCTGCCCAATTGCAGTCTGTAAACGCTTCAACTTTAGAGAATGCAAAAAATGTAGATGCAGTAGAAAATAAAAAAGCAACTTCTGGCACATCTCAAAAGGAAAAAACAAAATCAAAAAGCAAAGTTGCTAAAGCAGAAAACGCGAATAGTTCTACATCTAATAAAAAAAGTTCAAATACCAAAGAGGTAGAGGAAAAAGTAACACAAGCGACTCAATCTGATGGTTTGGTAAATAGTGTTGATACTCCTCAAAAAAAGAATTTAAGGAATAAAAAAACAAAAGAACTAATTTCTGAGAACGATGTCGAGGGACAACAAATTGCGGATGCGCCTACCTTAGGCGAGGAAAAGAAAAAGCGTACTGTTGGAGATATTGTTGCCCTAATTTTGACAGTAATTTTGCTAGCAATAGTGGCAGTTTGCGTGATTTTAGTTATCATTGGCTTTAGGCCAGCAGTGGTTTTGACGCCTAGTATGAGGCCGGCCATAGACCCTGGCGATTTGATTATCTATAAAGCAGTAGATGCCGAAACTATTGAAGTTGGTGATGTTATAACATTTTGGCCTTCTGAGGATTCAGAGGAGAGCAACGAACTATCTGTAACTCATAGGGTAATTGAAATTCGTGCTAATGGCGATGGAACCTTGACATTTATTACGCACGGAGATGCTAATTCCGAGGGGTCGAACGAAACTGTCACTCAAGATAGGGTTATAGGTAAAGTGTTTGCCGTTATACCTTGGGTTGGGCAATTGTTCCTATTTATACGCAACAATCTTTTGGTTGTAATTTTTGCTATAGTTTCGATTGTAATTTTGTGTTATTTACTAAAGTATTTGTATAAATCTATCAAAAAAGATAAAGAAAATGAGCAAAATGCAAGTGTAGAGCAAGAAAATTTAGTTGGCGCAAGTACATCCGATAAGAGCGATGATAACCACAAGGATACAAATAAAATAGATAAAAATACTGATAATACAAATGATATTGCAAAAAATAATAATAATTCAGATATAAAAGATGAAAAAAGTAATTTGAAAAAATCAACTAGCATAGATGGGAGTGCATCACAAAACAAAACTAAAAAGACAAAAAAATAGTGTGGTATATTACCATAAGGCTGTAGCGGTACAGCCTTTTTTATGTTTTTTCTATTATTTTAGAAATATAAAAATGAATCTAATAATTATTTAGGCAAAATGCCACTTTACTATTAGAATGGGTTGGTGTAATTATTGGGTGTTAATCATACCTATGAAATATTATTTTTGTATTTTATTATCTTTTTCCTCATTATATGCACATCTTTTTAGTCCAACTTTTGGGGTTCACATTATTCTTAAAAATCTAAACTATGTAAAAAATATCAAACATCATTTTGTAATTAGTATAATATTTTTTAATCAACTCATTATAAATTTAGCGTATATTTTTAACTTTATAACACAAAATACAGTTAAAGGTGTACATATGAGTGAAAAAGTAGCTAATATAATAATAGCAATTTTAAGCATATCAATTT
>CALVJT010000028.1 GCA_944332315.1 uncultured Clostridia bacterium | reverse complement strand
AAAAATAAAAAAAGAGGGAGAAATGGATGTAGAAAAGGAGAACGAGCGGGCGAGGAAAGCGGTGAGCAAGCTTGCGCTGGGCTATGACCTTGTGGAGGTTACGGAGGAATATGTTGTGGATGAGGAGACGGCGCTTGCGCATTTGGCAAAGAAAAAGATTATAACCAAGCAAATGCCTCCTGATATTGAGGCGTACAAACTGCTTTACGGGCAGACAATGTACGATGATTTATCCGATGAGGAACTTGAACGCGAAAAACAGCGCTTACTAAAACAACTTTTGAACCTAGAAAAAAAGAAAAAATAGGTTGCTTTGTGTGAATAAAAAAAACTAAAAAGTATTTTGCAGGAATTAAAAAGTGCTTACAACTGCGCGAAAAAGTTGCATCCGCATTTTTATAAGCATCTGTGCAAGTTTGCACCCGTATGGGTAAATAGGCGTAAAGGGGCTTACAACTGCGCATTAAACATATTTAGAGAGAGTATTAAAAGTGCATTTGTGCATATTGGCAAGTCTTTGTTTTTAGAACAAAGGCAAAAAATTTGTTTAGTGCAAGCAAACAATTTTGTTTAGTGTAAAGGCGAGCAAACTAACTTTATTTATAGTTTACTTAAATGTAAAAGATTTATATGATTTGTTCGGGGCAAAGGCAACAACAATACTTTAGTGTAGGCAAAGGCAACAAAATTAAGAAAGGCAAAGATAGAAAAGCACATAAACTGCTGTGCTAGCAAGAGCGCAAAACTGATTTTGTAGATTAAAAAAGGAGAAATTATTATGACAATAAAAAAACTACTGTTTATACGACAATGCGATATAAAGGGCTGTAGGCGCATAGCAAACTACAGCATCTACTACGATGAAAACGACCCGCGCACGCAAATGAGCATCTGCGCGCAGTGCCTAGAGGATATTGCTAAGGCGCACAAGAGCACAAAGTCAAAAGGAAAGGTGAAAGATGAATAAATTGGAAAAGCAAGATGAGCAAGAGTTGGTGGCGCACATTCTTGAGGACTTCGAGGCGCGCAAGGTGGAGCGCAAGCCGTTTGAGAGGCAGTGGCAGATAAACGCCAACTTTGTTGTGGGCAATCAGTACTGCTCGGTAGATAGTTTTGGCAACACCTGTAGTGTGGATAAGGACTACGATTGGCAAGAAAATCAGGTGTACAACTACATAGCATCTATGTACGAAAGTCGCCTTGCCAAACTTGCGCGCGTTCGTCCGCAAATGACAGTTTTGCCTAGCACCAGCGAGGAAAAGGACATAAAATCGGCAAAGGTGAGCAAGAGCATACTAAAATCGGTAGAGCACAAACTCAACCTATCGCGCATAATAGCCAAAGCCACCAAGTGGAGCGAACTGTGTGGCACTGCGTTTTATAAGGTGGTGTGGAACAGCGAGAACGGCAGGGTTATAGGCGCAGATAGTAAGGGCAAAATCATCCGCGAGGGCGATATAGATATCAGCGTCTGCCCGCCGTTCGAGATTTACCCCGATAACATTGCGTGCGAGAGCCTTGACGACTGCCGTTCGCTTATACACGCGCGCGCCTATCATATAGATGTGATAAAGCAAAACTGGGGCGTGGACGTTGAGGGGCAAGATATTGATGTAATTTCGTGCGATACTGTGGAAAATGTTGGCGCCTACAACTACACATCTATAAACACAACGGTTATAAAAACTACAAAAAAGAATCACGCCATAGTGCTAGAGTACTACGAAAAGCCGAGCGAAAAATACAAAAATGGTCGCCTTATTATAATTGCGGGCAACAAACTTGTGCATAACGGCGAGTTGCCTTTTGAGAACGGCGAGGACAAAAAGCGCAGTTTTCCATTTATACGGCAGATTTCGCAAGAGCAATCGAACAACTTTTTTGGCACCACCATAATAAACCGAATAATACCGCTACAGCGCGCGCTGAATGCCACCAAAAACCGCAAGTACGAGTTTATGAACCGCATCTCGCAGGGCATATTGGCGGTGGAGGATGGCAGTGTGGATACTGATAGCCTTGAGGAGGATGGCTTAAAGCCGGGTAAAATTTTGGTGTACCGACAGGGCGCAACTCCGCCGATGTTTATGGCATCGGGCGGACTGCCTAGCGATTTTTCGAACGAGGAGGACCGCATTATGAACCAAATGACAACTCTTTCGGGCTTGAGCGACCTTACAAGCGCCATTTCGACCTACGCGAATATGTCGGGCACTGCGCTACAACTGCTTATTGAGCAGGACGATGCCAAACTTACAACTAGTGCGGAGGAAATTCGCTTTGCTATCCGTGCAGTGGGCAGGCAGATACTAAGGTTATACAAGCAGTTTGTAAAAAGCAAGCGCGTGGGCAGAATTATTGGCGGAGATAACCGCGAGGTGGAACTATTTTACTTTAATTCCAGCGATATTAGCAGTGAGGATATTGTGTTCGAAACTGAAAACGAACTTACCGAAACTGTGGCGCAAAGGCGCAGTATGATTTTTGAACTGCTAAATGCGGGGCTACTTTCGGACGAAAACGGAAACATCAACAACCGTATGCGCAGTAAAATACTGGAACTGCTAGGCTACGGCATTTGGGAGCAGGGGCAGGACATAGCCTCGCTACAGCGCGGACACGCCCAAAAGGAAAATATCGAGTGCTTGAACAAGCACAAGGTGCCTAGGGCGCAGGATATTGATGACCACGATATTCACATAACTGAGCATACTGCATTTTTGCTCACTGATACTTTGGATGACGAAAATGCAGAGCATCAAAAAGTGAAGCAGGCGCTACTACAGCACATTGCCGAGCACAAGCAGATGGTGGCGCAAAGCAATTTGCAACTTGTTTAGGTTTTAGGGGATTATTTTTCTAGGGGATTTCCCATCCCCTAGAACCCTAGTGCAAGGACAGTCGTCCTTGACCTGTGGTCTTATAGTGCCACTAGCTTAATTTTGTACTAAAACACATAAAAATTTTTCTTTTGCTGACGCAAAAGTAAATTTATGTTTAGTACACAAAACAAAACTATGTACCACATAAGCGCACTTGTTTATGCAGGGGCTACTACCGCCCCTGCACCCCGTGGCAGGATAGCATCCTGCACCTGTGGGCTTATAGTGCCACTAGCTTAATTTTGTACTAAAAAAATAAAATTGCTTTTGGCTTTCGCCAAAAGTAAGTTTGTTTAGTACATAAACTAAACTATGTACATATAAGCACGAGGTTAGCTTAGCACAAAGCAAGTTAGAGTTAAAAACTTTGCATAGTACTAACCAAGACCACGGGGGTGCG
>CALVJT010000027.1 GCA_944332315.1 uncultured Clostridia bacterium | reverse complement strand
GCCCCTATATTCAAGCGGATTCAATACTTTTACAAGTTTGCCTGCTTTTAGCACTGCAACGGAGCCATCATTATCCAATGTTTTGGAACCACCGCCCGAGCTTTGTCCGCCTGCTCCGCCACTCGATTGCCCGCTTTGCTCACTGCCTCCTCCACTTTCGCTAGAACTTTGCCCTTCGCTACTACTTTGCCCTTCGGAACTTGTAGAACTTTGTTGCGGGGCGTTGCCTCCAGCTAATCCACTCATATCGCTAGATTGCTGACCGCTACTTTGTTGCGCCGATTGCCCGCCTGCACTTCCACCGCTTTGCCCACTCTCTGTGCTAGAACTTCCGCCACCAGCACTAGCTCCACCGCTTTGCTCCCCACTAGATTGTGAACCGCCGTCATTGCCCGATACCATAAGCCTACTTATAACACTTGTCTGCGATGGCGAATAGTAGCCAAACAAAATCTTGTTTAGTGTGGATTCGGTTCCGTGGATATTTTCGTTATTAAAACTTACAAGCCTTAAAAGCGAATCTTTATCAAATGTTTCCTGCGAGGAAATATCCAATAAATCTTTGGCACTACTTGGCGTTGTTACCACAGTTAAATAGCCAATATCGCGTTCTCTAACAAAGTAATCCATAATTATATTGATATCGTCCCCAATAGCGCTTTCCGAAATTACAAGGATATTGGCATGTGCTAAGGCTAGTTTTTTGCCTTCTTTTAGTTGCAGGCTAGCCATAGCCTCATCAATGGTTTTGCCCGTGCTGTTGCGCACTTCGCGCTTTTCGTTGTACCCGCTTTGGCTAGAGTGTGGCACCATTACTTGTGCAGATAGCTCAAAATCTTGGCCCGTTTTATCTATGCCAAAGGCTAGCACTAGCGTCTTTTCAAAAGTCTGTTCGGGCAATCCCATATAAAGTGGCAATAGTACAATTAGTAGCACAAAAAGTAGCCCGATATAGATTTTTCTAATTGTTTTGCTTTTCATATCTCATCCCCTTATAAAACTTTTTGCCCTGCATCCCTTTGTATGGAGTTTTGCTTTGCTTATGCCTTAAAACAAAGTGGAACACCACTGCATTAAATGCTATAACAAGCAATACCAGCACAAGATAACTTATTGGCCCTTGCACAAACTGTAGTAGTTTTATTAATCTAAAATCAAACACAATTAATAGAGCAACTAGCACCACAAGCGATATAAGGCAAGAGATAGATTTACTGCGGATATTAAATACACTGCTTAAACTTTCCTCTGCACAATAAGCAAATATAACTGTTTGAATTAGTGTAGAAAATGTCCACATTGTAACATTTAGCCAATCTAGTTGCCCGATGTTTGTAATATGCTCGGTTATGTGCGTTATGTCGCTTACGCCGTAGTGCACCATAGATGATATATAAGGAAATATGCAATGAAACAGCATAAAAAAGTACACTATTAACGCAAGCACCACGCCAGCTACAACCGCCATTTTAGCAAAATATCCCTTTTGAAACTTGATTTTGCCAAAAAAGAACAAATATACAAGGTAATCTCCAAACCAAAACGCATTAGTAGCAAACGCATCCAAAGCACGCGCGGGGCCATCGGCAAAAATCGGCAACATATAGCCAAAATCGGCATTAGGTGTTGCAACAATTAGCGTCATAATCAAGCCGAAAAACACAAATATCCACAAAATTTCGGCACTGCGCCCTATGGAACGCAGTCCAATATATGTCATATAAAACACCAAAAACAAAACGGGCAAGAGGTACAAAATTGCCGACATCTCATCATATAGTGTACCTAAAAAAAACGAATAAGTCTCAACAATATTAATGCACATTTTTATTATAAAAAACACAAAAAATAGTACATAAATTATTTTTGCAAACCATGTGCCTACACTTTGTTTTATAATATCATAAAATGTTTTATTCGGGTTTAGCATTGATATGCGCACAAGCACCAAAAATAGCAAAAATTCCACCACAAAGAAAAACATTATAAAATATATAACATCTTGCTTGCCCATAGAAAGTAAATTGCTTGGCAAAATAAAAAACTTTGTGGCACACATAACTATGGCAATTAGTATTATTGCTTGTCTACCCGTAATATCTTTTACCATATTCTCTCCTTTACAATTTTTTGATGCGCGTTTTGTTGCGGTTAGGTATGCTTACTGGGCGCTTGCGCATAGCGCGTATATCGTACCTACGAAAGCCATCCTTTTTATCCGCTTTTATGTTGGGCGCGTAAGGCCCCAAAAATGGCGCGCCGTAGGAATCGAGGTTTGCTAAGTACGCCACCAAAAATACCGATGCTGCAACTATTCCGTAAAGCCCAAGTATCCCGCCAATTACTGTAAAAATTAGCCTAAGTATTGATAGTTGCGCTTCTTGGTCAGGAACGGTGAATAGTAGCACGCCTGTTAGTGCCACAATCATAACGGCAGGCGAACTCACTAGCCCCGCATTTACAGCAGTATCGCCCAAAATTAGTGCGCCCACTATGCTTAATGCAAGCCCTAGATAGCTTGGCATTCGTAAACTTGCTTCGGTTAGTCCTTCAAATAAAAGTATGATAAACAAAATTTCAATGAGTGGCGTAAATGGAATGCCTATTGTAGAATTTGTTATAGTCACCAAAAATTTATAGGGTATTACTTTATAATGAAACACCTGCATTGCTACATATATACCCGATAAATAAATTGCAATCAGCACACCAAATAGTCTGAGCAGCCGCAAAAATGTAACACGAGTAGAACGAGCAAAATAATAATCGTTACTATTTTGTAGATCCTCTATAAGTAAATACGGCACAGTTAGCACCATTGGTGAGCCATCTACAATAATGGCCACCCTGCCCTCCAATAGCTTTGACATTATAATATCCGGTTTTTCTGCCGAACCCACTTGCTGAAACAGCGAATATGAGCGTTCCTCTAGCGCCTTTTGTATGTAAAAAGAATCTATAATTCCATCCATATCTATGTTTTGTATTTTCTTTTTTACGCGCTTGACAACTTGAGGGCTAGCAATGCTATCTATGTACACAATGGCTACTTGCGTTTGGCTGTATTTACCTACGGGCATTTGCTTTATAACTAAATCGCTGTTTTTTAGGCGCTTGCGCAAAAGCATTATGTTAGTGGCAATGCTTTCGTTAAAGCCCTCGCGCGGTCCTTTTAGTACGGCACTTGTAGGCGGTTCGGCTATACTGCGAGATTGAAAGTTCTTTACATCAAAAACTAAAAATTTGCCTGTTTTATCAAAATACAAGGCACAAAAACCATTTAGAATTTTTTCCTGCACATCAGCATAATTTTCCACCACTTCGCTTTGTCCAACAACGATAGTATCCGTATTTGCAAAATCCACAATGCTATCAATATTTTGTGGCAGTTGTGCCTGCGTAAGAGGCTCGATTATTTCTTTATCTATACGAATTACATTAACTATGTTATCAAAAAAGAACAGTATTGTATCTATTTTGTGATATGATACAAAATTTCTCACCTTAAAATCCGATGACTCATGAAAGATTTTTTTCATCTCTTTTTCAACAATATTGCAATTTAATTTTTCCACATTTACACATCCCATATTTAACATATTGTGTGGAAAAAAATAAAAACAATACATCTTTTTAATTTTTTTTAAGGAAATTTCAAAAAACATATGGACAAATAAATTAAATTGTGCTACAATATGCTTAGTTAAATTGTTATTATTATGGGGAGTGTTAATATGACTAATCTTAACAACATAAAATCAAACAATTCAATTGTTCTAAACGAAATTAAATATTGTGCAATGGCTGGCTACTCTGTAGAATCTGTCGACTTTAATGATGACACTATAAAAATGATAAGACATTTAGATA
>CALVJT010000026.1 GCA_944332315.1 uncultured Clostridia bacterium | reverse complement strand
CAGCAATAAACCCAGCAAAAGAAAAAACCTAAAATTGCCTAAATTGAACTCTTGCATAAAGCATATAAACAGTATACCACCCAACAAAAAATAGACAGCATCGAATAAAGTTTTGAATTTGCCTTTTATACAAAATAGGTCGTAAAAAACTTTTAGCATTGCCCCGAGCCAGACAAATGCCAAAAACACACCAAACTGTCCGTTAGTTACATACAACATATTTGCCTCTTAAATATATTGTATTCTCTTTTACTTTGCAAAATGCAACACAACTAAAAAACACAATATTTGCTTTTTAGATACGCTTACTTGATTATAGGCAATTCTATGTTAATGCATTATAGAGTAATTTCGTCCACACTTTTAATTGTTTCTTTTGAAAAAATTTGAGGCAACAAATTATAATACATTTAATAAATTTAGAATTTGGGAGGAGGGAATGCATTTTAAGCAACAGAACCTACTGTGGTTTATTGAATGCGATATCCACACGAAAGCGATAATTTACTAATTTTTTTGCCATCAAAAAGCGCTCCTGATTCGTAGCATTTGCTATTTGCTTGCGACTATAGTGCACATACTGAGTTTGTTTTTTATCTGTTGTTGATACATCATTAAAATCTAAATCGTTTTTTAGATTTTTATCAGTATTTTCCTCATTAATTGATGTATTGTTATGCATATTTTGTAGTGTACTGTTGTCCTCCGTTACGCTTGCACTAGTAGGCACTTTGTTTATTTGCTCATCTATATTCTTATAAATTTGCTTTTTTATGTTTCTATTTACTTGGTTGCTAAAAACAACGTACATTATGTTTGCATCTTTATTATAAGCTACTGCAACTAAATCAAATTTTTTAAGGGTGCCGTTTATTAATTTTATTAAAAACTTATAGTATTTGCCAGAAAGAACTCCATAGGAATGGATAATCATATATAGACCAATTAAACCTGCAAGTGAGCCAAAAACTAAACTCCCTATGCCATTATAAAAGGACATATCTACATTACTTGTAAAAGATAAAATTGCTGTTTGCGTTAAGGCAAGAGATATAAGCGCAGATGCAAAGTTAGTAAGTTTAATGGCTTCCATAATAGGTTTGTTTATTTTACGCGTTTTTATTGCCCCCACTATAGCAAATGCAAGTTCGGTAAAAGTAAAAGTGGCAATGGCCAAGCCTACGATAAGGCTATACTGCGTATTATCCTCGCCCAGAAAAATGCGAGCACTGCCTACCAAATACGCAACACTTGCTACTAATATAATGACCCCCATAGTAAGGTAGCAACGATAAATTGTAGTACGCGACTGTTCGCGGGTACGATCTGTTGTTTTTAGTGTACGAGAGGTACGCACGGCGGTTTGTTTTGCAAGCGCCACGCCCACATTGTACATAGCATTTACACACAAAAAGAAAGACATTACTATTATGCCTATAACCAATTTGCCCACGGCAAACGCTACATTAGCCCAGACAGATGCTTGCGCATACTTATAAATATATCGATATTTTTCCGCCATAGTTTACTCGCTTTTAAGATGGTATAATTTTTATTGTGAATAAAAATAGTTAGATTGCTTACTATATATTGGACACTTTAATTATTGCCTTTTTATTATCTAATTTATTAACTATAATATTGTTTTTATATATTGCTAAGGCATTTTATTTAGTTAAAAGTATATCACAAACAAAGGCATCAATCAATTGTATAACAACAAAAAATAAAAAAAGTACCAACATAATAAACCAAAACGCAGTATAATATTTAGAATGAAAGGAGGCGCACTTTTGACAAACAGCATTAAATTAGTTAGCACTTTTGTAGCAACTATAATGTTATTAATTATTTGTATGACATTTGCTAGTTGTAGCAACAAACGCGCATCTTTTAATTCATCGGCGGAAGTCTTTGGCTTTGCTGGGGCGACCGCAAGCACACTTCTAGCGGTTGGTACATCACAACAAAGTTTTACAAACAACATAATATCCACAGCGCAACAGCAGTACATCGAAGTATTTGATAAGTACTGCGATGCGTTTGCACGCGTAGTTGGCAAAAATGCAATTACAAGCAGTAAAAAGCTAATAGAAAATTCAAATTATAATTGCGAAATTAATGTTGTTACAACAGACTTAAACTCCAATAAAGAAACCCTTACCCTACAATTTTTAGAAATCAATGCCGATAAAACTCCTGTACAAAGTTTACAGGATGGTATCAATACAACCTTTGAAGGCACTTTGAATAAAGACAACACAAATTACGCAATTTACGGGCAAAAAACAATAGATAATGGATATTTGCAAGCAAATTTAACTGTTAGTTATGATAGTTCAAGTTTTGTAAATGTAGTTTACAATGAGAACAGTAGAAAATTTGAATATTCTATTTACAACAACAACGCGCTAATGGATACATTTAATGTTGTGTACAAATTAGACGACGATAACCTTGTACTTACACTAGCTGTAACAAACAATGGCAACGAATATTTATATTATTTAGAGAGAGAAGGCAATAAACTAAAGGTGACTTACGATAATTCCTCCAATAAAGAAGTCATCTACTGCAAATCGTCTGATGACGGAACACAGTACACTTATACTTTTACAGACAACACCCAAATAACTAAAAACAATTCCTAGCCCTATATATTTTTTGTTAGATGTGCTAACCTACAAAAAAGGCATCCTAACCTTTATTGGTTTGTGATGCCTTTTGTGCTTTTTATACGCCGGTTGGTCCTGTAGCGCCCGTTGCGCCTGTTGCACCTGTTGGGCCTTGTGGTATTACAAAGTTTAGCACATAGTTTGTGCCAACAAGTTGGCTTGTAACCGATGCGCTTGAGCCAGGTGCGCCAGTTGTTACAGTTCCTATAGAAATTGTAAATGCTGTACCAGTTGCCCCTGTTGCGCCTGTTGGACCAGTTGGGCCAGTTGGGCCTATGCCACCCTGAGCCCCAGTTGCACCTGTTGGCCCTACTGGGCCTACAATTACGCTTGAAGCAGGGATAACATTTGTAGTGCTTCTAAATACCGGGCGTCTATTGCAACAACAATTATTGCATCTGCAAAAATTACACATCTTATAACACCTCTTGTAACACTTATTGTGCTACATTGCCATAATATGCACAAATTGAGTTTATTGTGTAAAGATTTTTTGTCCAAAGTATTGTTTTTATTAAAAAAATTATGTATAATATATGTAAAGGTAGTAAAACTACTAAAAGGAGAATTATTATGAACATTGGAGATTATTGGTGGCTTATATTAGGTATAGTACTTATTGTGATACTCGTAGTAATTTTAATTGTGCTTAAAGTGCAACTTAATAGAGACCAAAAGTTGCTTGACCAAAACGGAGCAAAGAACGAAACATCAAACGAAAAACAAACTAAAAAAACAAAAGAGCAGGTATTAGATACTAAAGCGGATGAAGTTGTAGCCCAAAACAGTAGCAATGAGGAAAGCACTCAAAACGAAAATGAACAAAATAGTGCACCATCTAAAAAAGATACCTCTAGCGAAAGCATAGATTTGGATGACATTGATTTTATCCCTGTAGAATCTGAACCACAAAGCAAAAAAAGTAAAAAAAAACTAAATGAGGAAGGGTCAGACGATGACGCTACCCCAAATGAATCGGAAAAAGTCGAATCTACAAGCACTAAAAAAGAAAGTGGGGCTAAAACTGTGGAAAAGTACAGAGTTACTTATGATAAAGATAAACAAGATTGGGTTGTAAAAAAAGATGGTGCACAAAAAGCCAACAAACGCTTTGCAACCAAAGAAGAAGCCACCGAATATGCCAAAGATTTGGCTAAACGCAATAACGCAAGTGTTGTATTGCACAAAAAAGATGGCAAGTTCCAAAAAAAGCATTGATATAATAGCACAAAAAAGACTTTACGGAATATTTCCTTAAAGTCTTTTTATTATTAAGCATAATATATATAAAATTAGAGTTTTATGTACATTGTGGATACAATTAAGATTTAATACAGTTGTATATAAACCGGTATTGATTATAAAATTTAAGTTTACTTTTTTTCGCAGTATTCATGATAGAGTTGATTTACCCTATCCTTGAATTCGTTGGCAACTACTTTTTCGTTTTTATCGGCAATTTCTAGATATTCCACTGCCTTATCAATTATAACAAGATTTTTCTTTTTGCAGTAGTACATATTATAAATTTTTAGGTTTACACCAAATTTTTTGTAGTATTGCCTACAAAGAAGCACAAATCCAGCAAAATACTCCTTTAGCTCTTTATGATAGCCATCACTGGAGTTTTCGGGAAAAATTAATATGCTATTGCCCTTTTGTAGTTCTGTAAAACTTTCGGCTAAACTACTGCGCAAACGAGAATCTGTATATGTTGGTATTATGTGCATACCCTTATAAAACAAGTGGAGTATTGGTGTTACAATAGTAGCTATTATCCTTGCTAAAAACAAGTTTATGTGTTTTTTTTGGTGCAAATATATTTTAGAAAAATATGTCCACCTTTCCTTAAAAGTTCCGCACATTTCGTGGGTGCCCCACGCGCGGAAGTCTTTTGGAAAATACAATTCGTGCGTAAACGGACCGCTTGCCCCGCTGTGATTGGATAGATAGATTGCACAATCGTCAAGTGCTTGATTAAAATTTATAACTTTTGGCTTGCGCTTAAATATCTTTGCTATACTTTTACAAAATCTAAAAAATGGTTTTCTATTCATAATTCCCTCAAAAGTAATACATTGTATCATATATTGTTTTGAAAGTCAAAATATAGACACTACTTTTTATTTTTCGCTACTATTTTGTATAAAGCAACAAAATGCGCTAATAAAATAGTGTTTTATATCGCGCCTATTTGATTTATTACAACTAACATTTTTTGTAAATTAATTTTTATAATTCATAAATTGCTATATAAAATACAAACAAGAGGCTCACTATGATTGCTTATTTTTGCACTTTGTGGTACAATATATCATATAATACATATATTTGGAGGATAAGAATGAAAAAATTAGATAATAGGTTTGTGCAAACTTTGATATATGTTTTTGGCTATGCCAACATAATTACAGCCTGCCTAGCAAGTGGATACATTTTAATAAAGGATGAGGATGAGCAGAATCGTCGTGCGGCAAAAATTTCGTTAATAGTATCTGCTATATTTACGGGTATTTCTGCTATACTTGCACTATATTACAATATTGTTATAGGGCTTGCTGGTGTGGATATAGGAAGTGGAGCATATGATGTGTACTCCTACTTATCCAGCATTGCCAATATTGCTAAAATTGTGGTATTTGCGGTACTTATTATAATGATATTTGTAAACAAACAAAACGCAAACATAACCAAACAAACAAGTGCAAGCGCAAACACTGCTCAGCAAACTAGCGTCGATGCCGTCCAACAAAATGGCACATATTCTGACACAGACAACACCCAACAACCTGAGACAAATGACTTTTGGACAGATGACGAAAACGACGAACAAAAGTAAATTGACTTTGTTTTGATAATTAAATCACTTTATAAAAAACAACTGATATAATATTTCAAACAACTGCAAAATATTTTTATAATTTTATACACAATAAGCGCATCTATAATTTTATATTACGAGATGCGCTTTTTATTTGCAAGAATGCTTACTAAATATCTTATTAATTCAAAAGTCTAATATAAAAATTTTTTGACAATTTTATATGTGATGTTAAGTCATTTTTAGTAAAGCATTTCAAAATTAATTGTATTCAATGTTCTATCAAAAGTTTAGTGTATTATTATAGCACTTTGAATGTATGCATTCTACTATTTGTTCACTTCTTTGCTTTTAGTCAATCTTTTTTGCAGCTTTGCTATGTTTATTGCATAAGATTCTTGTCTATTTTGTATCGTTTCACTTATTTCATCTTTCATTTTAAGCGGTATTTTGTATTCTTTATCTTTTTCAAAATCTAGCATAATGTCATTTATGTTTAAATTTTTAAGAGTATTGACAAGTTTTTTATATTTAGGATTTATCTTTATGAGTTCGTTAATATCACTTGCCACAATGCCCCCATTCTTAAAATAATTGTTATCGTCAAAGGTGTTTACTCTGCCATTTTCCGAAAAGCCAATGCGTGTAATTACCTTATCTTTAATTTATTCTCTACTCTTTACGCTAGAATAGTAATTAAACGCTTCGCCATTATCGTATATTTTTGCTAAATCTATCTTTAGCCCATCAGGGGTGTCATTAAAATGGAAAAGTATGTTATCCCAATGTCTATCTGGATTACAAAGAAAATAATCATATATAGCCATTTCTATCAGTCTATCACAAAGCTCTTGCTTATCATATTTTATATTATAGTTATCGCAATACTTTTTGACTTGCTCCATTATGAAGGACAAAGAAAAATCATATTGGCCTGCTACATCGTCGGTATATTCACAAAATTTATTAAAAAAATCATCGTCAATTTCTATGTCATGGTTGGCTTTTGTGTGATTGACTTCATTATAATAATTAATGTACATAATTTTCATTATAGTCAATTCATATCTATAATTTTTATCTATAAATGATTTACTTATACACCCGTCTTGCCCTTTATATGTGGCAAGTTCATAATTAATAAAATTTTTGCAACCCGTTCTTTCCAAAATATATGAAACTAGTGTTTCAATAATATCTCGCCTTACATCCTTGTAATTTGTCTTAAATATATAATTTTCCCCATATATATCAAATTGCCACTTTTTGCTATAACCTTTTAATAACTGCTGACATTTTTCACTATAATCATCTAAATTTATAACCATAATTTATCCTTATAATTTTTCTAATTATAAACTAAATTTTTTAATTAGTCAAGTGCGATGATTAAAGTTACAATATGGCCCCCACCTATAATTTATTCCTCCGAACTTCTACACAAAAAAAATTAATAATTAAGTATAAATATTCAATATGCAAAGAGCAATACTTAAAAATGCATACTAAAATTTATAATTATAACTTGATTATAGGTGACATTTTACGAAAACACTTAAAAATTTAGCTTTTTTTAAGGCAAAATAATCTAAAATTGGCGGAAAAAGATAAAATATGCTACTAAAATGATACAAAATTAAAAAAAATTTGTTATAATTATGTGTAATAAAAACACAAAGGATTATTATGGAAAATAAAATTTTAGACGTAATAGATATGTCTGTCGAAGGCGAAGGTATTGCTCGCGAAAATAATTTGGTTTATTTTATTGATGGGGCCGTTGAAGGAGAAAAGGTAGAGGCGGAATTTATTAAACAAAAAGATAATCTTGTATGGTGCAAATTAGTTAAGGTAATTGAGCCTTCTTATAGGCGTGCAGACCCGCCTTGTCCTTATTTTGAAAAATGTGGCGGGTGCAAGATTATGCACTTAAATAATGAAACTCAGGCACTTTTCAAAATGCTTAGCCTAAAGCGCACAATTAAAAAGGTGACTAATCTTGATGTAGATATTTTAGATACTATACAATCTCCACTTGATACACGCTACCGCAACTCTATTCAACTAAAAGTTGATCGCAACCCAGATGGCAATGTAGACATAGGTTTTTACGAGAGCCGTTCACACAATTTAGTTAGCATAAATGATTGCCTTGTTTGCAACGAAAAAAACATTGACCTTATTAGAATACTTAAAGAGTACTTACAAACATCTAGGCTAAATGTTCAAAGTGTATTTGCAAGTTTTTGGGATGATAATTTATCGATACTTGTACAAACTGATGATGGCGAATGTGAACAAGAGCTTTATGACGCGCTAATTGGCGCTTTTAATGATGTTTCGTTGTGGTGCTCCAAACAGTACGTAGCATCAACACTGCTAAACTACAAGGAGGCTAGACACTTTGCAGGCCCTGAGCGCATTACTATAAATTTTGATGGATTTAAGATAGAAGTATCTCCACTAGATTTTATTCAAGCCAACATTGAAGTTGCAAAAATTTTATATAACGAAATTGCCTCTAAGGTGGGTACCAACAAAGTTGTACTAGATTTATTTTCCGGCATAGGCATAACTTCGCTAAAATTTGCGCAAAACAACAACTATGTATGTAGCATTGAACAAATTCGAAATTCCGTAGAAAGCGCGAAAAAGCTTGCCATCGAAAATGGTTTGCAAGATAAAATTATTCAACATTGTGGTGACTGTGCGGAAATTTTGCCGACATTAGAATTTTCGGAAACAGAAAAACAAAATTTGGTAGTATTTTTGGATCCTCCGCGCAAAGGTGCAGGAAAGGCACTTATTGAAGCACTCAAAAATCTCAACCCTAACACCATTATATATATGAGTTGCAACCCTACAAGCCTTGCCAAAGATGTACGCGACCTTTTAGATACTTATAAAATTGAATCTATGCAAGCATACGATATGTTCCCGCAAACAAATAACATTGAATCGTTAACCGTGCTTACAAAAAAAGATAGCTAAACTATGTTGATGCTGGGTGTACTTACAAACTTTTATTTGCTAGTTTTAGAGATAGGCAAATATTGATTAATTATAAAATTTGACTACTACAGACAAGATTTTACTTTACTTATTAATTTGTAAATAAAAAAGGAGTTTATTAATGGAAATTAAATTAAAAGATGTTAAAAAAATAACAGATACTAAATACTTAAATATGTACTGCGCAAAATACAGCATAAATGGAAAGGAGACCGATTATTTTATTGCGTCAAGGCGTCCGATTGAAAACTTAGCCGTGCAAAAAGCAGGCAAAATTACTGCCGATGTTGTGAGAATTGTGCCTTATTACAAAAAAAATAATGAAATATTTGTGGTTTTGACACGCGAATTTAGATTCCCATTAAATGATTATATCTACTCAATACCTGCTGGCAACATTGACAAAGGAGAATCTCCCGAAGATGCCGTAGCGCGCGAAGTTTTGGAGGAGATAGGGGCAAAAACACTTTCCACTCACCTACTAGCCACTCCCGCGTACTCTTCGGTAGGTATGACTGATGAGTGTCTTACTTGCTATTCAGCTGAAGTTGAACTTACAGGCACGCAACATCTAGATTCTGGCGAAATTATTGAGTACTTTAGCATTCCATTTAAGGACATACCACGATTTACTACCAGCGAGATGCACGATTTCCAAGCAAAATTAATTTTACAATTTTTTTACTACAGTACGCTTGAAAAAACTAGACAAAAACAGATAGATTTAGGAAAGTAAACAAAGATTTTATATGAGTTTTGTAAATGTTGGGTATAATTTTATATCAACGAATTTAATTTAGTTGTTTGTATTAATAAAATGACAAAATTATTTAAAACACTGAAAATTTATAGCATTTATATTCAATAAGCCATCTTATGTGTGTCTTAATAAATGTTATTATTGATTTTATTAAATGGTTCTTTATTATGAATGGTGATATAGTAGTTATATATTTAGATTTTTGCTAAGCTTTTCCTGCTAAAATTTTAACTACCCACCACTGATATTATAGAACCATTTAAATTTTATTTAGCAACACTTGACAAACGCAAAAAAAATACATATAATATTGATTAGAGTTTTATTAATAGGTACCTTTGCAAAACACCTATGATGCAACAAGCATCATAGGCTAAATTTTTTGCTACTCTACCTATATAAACACTTTGGAGGCAACAATTATGGAAAATTATTTGACTAAAGAAGGTTATGAGGCGCTACAGACACGCTTAAACTACCTTAAAACCGAAAAGCGCAACGATGTTGCACAAAAATTGCAATCAGCGCGCGAGATGGGTGACTTGAGCGAGAATGCCGAATACGATTCTGCAAAAGAAGAACAATCGGTTCTTGAAGCAGAGATTTTTGAAATAGAGCACAAACTTCGCACTTCGAAAATAATAGACGAAAAAGAAATAGATACATCTAAGGTATCTATCGGGTGTACCGTTAAAATACTTGATTTAGAATTTAATGATGAGTTGACTTACAAAATTGTAGGGTCATCCGAAAGCGACCCTAAAAACAACTTGATTAGCAACGAATCCCCAGTGGGTTCTGCTTTACTAGGTAAATCAGAGGGTGATACTGTTGATGTCCGCGCCCCATCAGGGTTACTCAAATTCAAAATTTTATCAATTTCAAGATAATATTGTAAATTTATTATGTTAGTTTTTTGATTTTGTTTAGAAAAATAATATAAAAGAAATTATTAATTATATTGTAGACATCTAGATTGTAAAAAATAAAGGTTCTATAATATTTGTGGGGGATAGTCAAAGAATTAGCGAAAAGAGCTTAGTAAGTTTTTGAATCTATAACTCACTATGCCCTTTAATAATAAAGAACCAATATAAAAAAGCCCATTTATTAATCCCCCTATTGGGGATACTTTTATAAATGGGCTTTTTATTATGGATTATTTCCAATAATAAGTTTAGTTTAACTAAACAGAGGGATTAGTGTTCAAAGATTCCTCTGAATCACCGCATCAAACCCTCAACATTATTTTTAAGAAAATTTAACATAAACTTAGTTGGTTAGCAAATTAAGCAAAGGCTTTTGATACAATATCTTTACTATCATTCTATTATAAAAAACTTGCAATTTTATGCAAGTTTTTTGTGTTATTTGATAATCTATAGAGCGAGCTAGCTACCACATATTAGCAAGATATATACAGTACTCATGTAATGAGTGGCACAGCCGTATTGTAGCACTAATTGATTTTTGTCGTCATTTTTATTTAAATAAATCATAAACATTCTTTTTTTACGTTTACGAGCTCGCCATTACCCATCTACCACAGATAACAAACCTATCCTTGCCTAAAGAGTTGTGATATTCCCCTACACTTCATCGAAATGCATATAATATAAACTACTGCACTTCCCAAGAAAGTTTAGGATAGCTACCAGCGCTATACACAAATACATTGTATGTTTGATTTAATTGATTGAGCACTGAATCAGGTTCAGTACTATCTGCCATAAGTTGTTCACTAGTAACTTTAGTCATATCAGTTTCCGCTAATTGTGTACTTTCTGGCATACCGTTATAATCGATATAAAAGCTATTTACAACTCTGGATCTTTCGCTACTGATATTCCAGCCTACGATAGCGCCAACATTTGCTGTATTGTGTGATGAGCCAGATACCATATAAACTTCGCCTACATTATAGCAACTATCAATAGTTCCGCCACTAAAGTAGCCCACTATTCCGCCAACTTTAGAATCGTTACCACTTTCCAACACCGATATAGTTCCTGTATTGTATGATGCGCGCACATATGGAGCCACATAGGTGCCCGATGCTGTTCCATTAAAAACAATTTGCCCCACAATACCGCCAGCGCGCGCCAATGCCGAGCCTGAAGTACCAGTATGCGGTTGTGCGTACACGCTTGCGTTGTTTACGCATGCATAAATTATTGCGCTATCCCCAACCATATACCCGGCAATTCCGCCAGTAAATGTGCCATTAATTTGATTTTGTATTGCTATTCCGCTTTGATACAGCGCATTGTTTGCACAGTTTTGAATTGTGCCTTCGTTGTAGCCTGTAATGCCACCTGTGTAGAGGAATGTTGTAGCATTTGTAGCATTTATGCGTATTTGCGCACTAGAATTTGTAATTACTCCGCTTGAGTAATTTCGGCCCGCAATACCACCGATATAAGATTCCACATTTGTACTTGCAGTGTACGCAGAGTAAATACCTGTATCACTTATAACAGATACACTATCAATAGTACCATAGTTTTGGGCAGTTACAATACCTACAGTGCTATATGTGCCGGCAACAGAAAAGTTTTCGAATGTCAAATTTTTAATAACACCATTTTGCCCTAACTGGTAAATAAAGCCATAACTTCCGGCGCCACCAAATGCAAGATTGCCATCCTCCCCCCTGTTAAAGGTGATGGTATGACCATTGCCATCTATGGTGCCTTGGAACATATAAGTATCATCAATATTACCAAAACTAATTTCATCTTTAATACCAATACTGCTAAATTCGTTAGTAATAGTAATATTTTCATCTAACTTAAAGTGTTTATCGTACATATAGTTTATGTACTCTAGTTGCGAAACAGCCGTATGTGTTTGCTGATAGATAGAGCCTTGATTTTCGGTAAAGGTTTTGATTATATAAGGGTCCTCCTCGGTTCCAGCACCATCTGAGAATAAATTAAACAGATAATCATTTTCCAAAGTTGCAATATCGCTACGAATGCAGTTATCCCCAATTGCCGCAACACTTATTCTGTAATTGCCCATTTCAAACAGCGTTTGGAATTCTCGACTACCAGTATATAGTAAGTTTGGCTGATTTTCGTTTATAGTTTCGTCAACAGGAGCGTAGTAGTAGTAGAATAGGTACTGCAGCTCCACATCTAATCCTTGCACTTGACTAGGGGCATCCCAGTAGCACAGACCGTTTTGAACATTTAGGTTGGTTGGGGTGCCTAGCTTATATGCCGACATATTTACCTCATCGCTATTAATGCAAGCAAATGTTTCAGCTCCGTTTATTACATTTTGCCCTTTAGAGGTCAAGTAGATGCTGTAGTTGCCGACACTTAAATTTGCAGAACTTATGTTGAAATAGTTATTCTCTACCGTTTGTCTTAAATTCATAGCAGTTTGATAGTAGACTGTAACGGTATAACCATTTGCGTTTTGCACTTCATCCCATTCTAGATAGCCTATTCTCATCAATTGGCCTATATCTTCGGCGTTAAATTCGGAATTGATGTGCATATTAGCAGGACTTGCGAGTTTATAAACTGGTAAATCCGCAGAAAAATCTGAATTTAGATATCCATTAGTCAATGACCCGCTAGTATCTGCGCTATAACCACTACCTAAATCTTTAATGCGTACATAATAGTATCCACTAGGCACATCATTAAGTGCGTAGTATAAATTTTCTGTAGTTATATTTGCAATTTCATCCCCCTCAAGACTAGTTACAACTAAATTATAACTGCTGGCACTAGAACTATCCCACACAATCTCGCCATCCTGCACTTCAAGAGTTTGCGCAGATAACTTCATAGCATTTAGTTCATCGCTTAAATCACTTGAAAGTTTGTTGATGGAATTGCCTATTGTTCTTAGGTAAATGGTATATGATACACCACCACTATAATTTTCGCCCAATTCATAAGAAACTTCAGAGCCCACCGAAAACTCGTTGTTGTTAATAATCATAGAGTAACCATTTTCGGCTTCAGCGTTGTTGGACCAACGAATTAGCCCTTGCTCGATATGCACATTATCAGGAGCGCTCAGTTTTTGCAGTGTTTGCGCATACTCATAAACATCGCTTGATACATAGCGGGTTGCATCTCCGATAACTTGCAATGAAATTCGATAATTCCCCGCTGTTCCTGTTGGCAAATAACTCATATTTGTACTTGGCTGAAGGCTATCGGTATAAGATAGCGTAAGTTCACCAGTTAGTCCATCCACCCTATAAACCATTATTGTATAGAGAGCAGCGTTTTCGACTGGGTTCCACACAAGTTGCCCCATACTTACTTCCAAATCTTTTGCTCCTTCAACACTTGCAACAGGAGTGCGGAGTTTTTCGACTTCAAAGCCGGAGCTTACTTCACTAGAAAGCGTAGAAGTTCCATCACCCAATGCCTGAATATAGATATTATACTCACCCGCCCCAAAAGCAGTATCCATTACAAATGTAGATTCAGAGTTACTTAATGTATAGTATGTTGGATTTTCGGCAGAAACTGATTGTACCCCTATAGAATATTCGCTTGCGTTTGATATAGTAGTAAAGTTGATTGTGCCATTAAACAAACTAAGTACAGGAACATTTAACTTTTCAACACTCAACGAATTTGTGTAGGAACTGCTCAAGTACATTTCTCCTTCGGTTTCGTTGCTTGCACGCAAGTAAATTGAATACACGCCCGCACTTCGTCCACTTAAGTATGTAGCCAAATTAAATTCCCCGCGTGTCTGCCCTTCTTGAGCGGTCAAAGTTTGAGAATCTGGTGTGCCACCCTGCTCGATTACAAGCTCGTAGGTGGTAGCATTTGCTACATAATCAAAGTACAAGATGCTATCCTCTATGTGTATATTGGCAGGAATTGAAAGGACATCTACTTCAAAGTAACGCGAAGTTGCCGTTCCGCCATAGTCTCCACTTACGACATTTGAATTGTTGCCATTTGCCCTTAGCTGAACATACAGAGTTTGATTGCCTTCAATACTATATACAGCATATGAGTTGGCTGTGTTGTTGGTAGCACTGCGCAAAACCTCGTTGTTGGCATTCCTTATTTCTATATCGTAGGAACTAGCATTTGTGATTGCATCCCAACGAATTGTAGCTTTATCTATATAAAAATTAAACACATTGCCTAGCTTTGTGACATCTATAGTGCTTGTTTCCTCGTTATTATTTGCATCCAGCACAGAACTTTGATTGCCCCTTGCATACACTGTTACTGTGTGCGCTCCAGAGGCCCCCTCTACTCTATAACTTGCAGTTGTTCCACAATTGCCTTTAGATTCGCCATCCAAGACAACCTCGTAGTACTCCACGCCCACCACGGCATCCCAAACAACTAACCCCGATTGCACACGCAAGTTTTGTACATCTTGCAATTTTCGAGTGTTTACAGAGATAGACGACCTAGAGTTTATATCGTATGTTAAGGTTAAATCACTAACATCACTTGTTGTGCCTATAACTTTCATTGTAAGGGTGTACATGCCTGCGGTATCAAACAAATTAGTTGTAAGTAAATCTAACCTTGCAGGTTCACTTGCCCCTACTTCCATAGTCTGCTGATAAATTTCGCCGTTTAGCCCATTTAGGTCGACTGTAATTTGATACGAAGTTGCTCCACTTACGGTATCCCACACCAAAATGCCGTGCTCTATTACCATATTAACTGCGCTAGAAATTTTGTGTAGGTTTATTGCTTCCGAAAAATTTGATGATATTGTGCTAGAGCCATCACCCACAGCCTGTAGGCTGATGGTAGAAGTTTCGTCATCATTCATATATTGGTCGAAAGTCAAAGATTCCTGCATTATGCCAGTGTACTCTGTTCTACCCACACGCAAGTTATAGCCCAAAAAGCTTGTGTTATCTGGCATAGAATATGTAAGCACGCCATTATCCACCCTAAAGTTGCTTGGTGCAGGCAGTTTTGTAAATGTTATAGGCTCCGATTGCTCCCCGCTTACTGCGTTGTTTGCAGTGCTTATAGCTTGTACCGTTATACTGTATTCTCCTTCACTATAACTTGAGGCACCCAAATCTATGGATGTTCCACTAACCGCTATTGGAGTGCTTGAACCATTTATATATACATAGTACACAATAGTATCTGCAACCGCCGTCCATGTTATGGTGCTGCCACTAAGTGTTACAAAACTAGTATCTATTGTGCTTAGTTTTTTGAAGTTAAAAGTTGAGCTGTACTGCGAATCTAGTATGTTTGAACCATTGCCGAGTGCGCGCACGCGCATTGTATAACTTTTGGCAATAAAGGTTTGCATAGTGGTATTTGCTAAACTGATGTAGTTATTTGTTTGCACAGGTAATGCTAAACTATCATCCAAAAGTACGCTATAACCTTCTGTCAAATCTACATTATCCCAATAAATTTGGTCGGCACTTATTGAAATGTTGTTTGGAGTTGCTAGTTTTGTTATAGTTATGCCATCGGAATAATCGGAGTTTACATATCTATTAACCCCATCTATTTCGCTACCTGTTGCCATAATTGTTATGTAATAATCGCCCGAATCTATGTACTTAGACGCAAAATCGAATGTAGGGCTAGGAATATTTTCCTCCAAAATGGTTTGTCCACCAAACTGGATGTTCATAACATAACCTGTAGCTTGTTCTACAGCTTGCCAAGTAAGTAGGCCATTGCTTATTTGCAGGTTTGTAGGTGTGGCAAGTTTATCTACCGCAAACTGCTCGGAATAAGCAGAATCTAAGGTAGTACGACTATCCCCCAACGCCTTTATATAAATATTGTATTGCCCTGGCTCGTATCCCTCGCCCAAATCAAAGGTTACAATATCGTTTGTAGCAGGCACTGTTTGATAACTGACATTATTATTTAAGTTATTTACAATCATAATTGTGTATGACTGCGCACCTGTTATACTATCAAATGTTAAGATTCTATCCTCTACCATTGCATTTGTGGGCGCAGATAACTTACTTACCGACACCGTGTTGGATGGTTGGGAATTATACACATTTTGCGCACTATCACCAAGTGCTATCACCTGAAAAGTATATCTACCTGGCTCAAGCGTATCCTCGATGATATACTGAAAGGCGGAAAGGCGCTCGCGATACGTTTCGCCGTTCATTAACACCTGAAAAATGTTTGCATTGGAATTTGCTGTTATGTTAATCACGCCCCCATCTATGGCAATGCTTGGCGTTTGATATTGCATAAAAGTCATTTCGGCAGAGTACTCGCTACTTAAATAGGCACGATCGTTGCCGAGCGCGCGCACTTGCACTGTGTATGTGATGCCCGCTTCAAAATCAGCCAAATAAGTTGAAATTATAGTTTCAGGATATGGCTCGCCATTCAATAAAACTTCATAGCCGTAGTTATTATCTACTCTATCCCAAACTATTTTTTCGCCATCAAATTGCACATTTGTAGGAGTTGCCAAAGTAATAGGTTCGGCTACAACTTGTACGGTAACCGCATCAGTAGCCCCACCATCATCGGCTGTAACTGATACAGTGGTTTGCCCAACTGAAACTGCCGTTACTACGCCATCTCGGCTGACGGAGGCTATTGAACTGTTTGCACTTACAAAATGCACATCAGCATTTGTGGCTCCGCTAGGCGTTATTGTGTAGGTCAACTGTTCGGTGTTGCCCACAACAAGGGTTATAGTGTTTTGGCTGATATCAATAGTTTCCACTCTGGTGCCACTTTCCTCGCCACACGCAAAGAGTGCTAAAACCGAAAACACTAAAATGGCTAGAATTGCAAAAAGCTTTGTTGCTCTACCCATTGTACTAGACAAATTTGTTTTGTTATTATGCAAATTTACCATATGCTTCATCCTTTGTTACATTATTTGCAAAATTGTGGCTTTTAACACAAAAATCGCTTAAATTTTGTGCATATTTTGTATTGCTTTTGACAATTTAATTTAATACAAATTTTTACGAAATGCCACCACATTTTTACATATTTTGTATTTACAAAAATTATAGCAAATTAATAAAAAAAAATAAAGTGTTTTTTACCTAAATTGACAATTTATCTATATGTAAATTCTTGGCTTTTTATAGATAAATATAAACTTTTCCACTTTATTTTTTATTATTTATTCATATTAGAATCTGTTTTAGCTGTGGCTCCTTGCGAGTTCTGATAAACTGACAACTGCTTTGCTTGCGCTGTTTTTTTATCAAATAGTGTTTGAAAGCCTTTTAGAATGAGTCTAGCCAATGGGCCAGCAAACAATAAATTACAAAACATAGCAATGCAAAAGTTCCTTGGCCACGATGTTAAAAATCCGCTTAGCACTGTACTAACACTCATACCACCTATAACGCCACCTAAAAATGTCATAATAAGCGACATCATTGTAACTATAATTATAGCGTTTAGCGCTACAACTGCATTAGAATTACTTCTTTCCTTATAAACGCGGTTCATTATAAAGTTACTTATAGGGGTTACTACAATATTTTCAACGGCAAAAGCAACTACAAACACTATTGGTAGAGAAATGCCCCACGCGCTTAAAGATTGCGCATTAACTCCGCCCATATTGATGCATATGTTAGCAAAACTCATTACTAAAACTATAAATAGGCACATATATACGCCGAATATAATGCCTTCTTTGGCATTTCTTGGTAAATTTGACATATCGGAAAACCTCCCTTTTTATTTTTCGCGTGTAAAATCAATTTTGTGCAAGTGGCTTATACATTAAAAATTAAATTAATTTCGGACTAAATACAACAAACACTCTACCAAAATAATGTAGGCGCTAATTAATGTTATATATTTTCTGCGCAAAGCAAGTTAATTAATAATGCTTTGCTTAATAACTAGCAAGACCACGGCTATAGAAGTTTAAGTACGATTAATTACAAAGTTTATGAATAACTACATTACTTACATTCACGCCTGTGCTCCATTGCACAAAAAAAGCGCAAGCCACAACTGGACTTACGCTTTCGCTACACGCTGTTGTAAATATTTACAACAGTTATTTTCAAAAAGTCAATAATTTTTTAAGATTTTTTATAAAATTATTTGTTCGCTTTAGGAAATTTCCCGCTCAACAAAATTCAATATTTATAAAAATTTAATTAGTAAAAATTATTCCTCTTCCTCAGTTTCAGGGTTTTCGCCATCGGCATAAACGCCTACAAAATTATCGACATAAAGATTAGTATCATCATCTACCATGGAAGTATCTACAAGATGTGTATAGTAGTAGGTTGCATCCCCCACAGTTACTTCAGCGTAGTACGAGATAAATCTGCCATCATAATCGACATAAGCACTTTCACTGTACTGCGAGCCCACTTCGCTACCCAAAATTTCCACTGCAGTATAGGTAGAATCTGCCAAATCTATTTCATAAATTTGAGCGCCATCGTTGCGAGCATAAACTTTTGAGCCATTTACAAACAATATATCATATCCGATGCTGGAGGATATAACCTTTCTATCATCCGCCCCGTTAGACCCAAACTGTACATAATAGGTGCCACTATCGTTAACTGCAATAACTCCGCCTGCATAGGCATTTTCCTCATCCATAATGTAGTAGCTGGAGTAAGAATTGTAGTACATTGCGGTTTCATTGCTTACAAAGGTGCCACTCAAAGTGTTATAGTTAAAAGATGTGTTGCCGTTTACTGTTTTTTCGTAGTACAATTTATTGTTCTTTAGACCAATTAAATTGTAGGTAGATTGGTTATCATCTGCTAGCACATTATCCTCTCTAGTAACAAGATTGTAGCTGTGCAAAGTTGTAGAACTAGCGGTATTAGTTTTTGTTACAGTGTAGTAAACATTTTTGTTTACATCGGCAACTTTTCCGCTGTTGATGCTATCATCGGTGATATAGTTGGTTTGTTTTAGCCAAGCCACACTGCCAACATTTTCGTCACACACAGTGCGCTCTGTTTTTTTGCCATTAGCGTATTCGATTATAACAAGGCTTGTGCCATCCTTTATCATAACAAATGTGGAATAGTTATCAGCCGTAGTGTTGATTTTGATAACATTAAATTCTACATTTGTGTACTCCGATTCGGTGGTGTATATTCTTGTATTATTATCACCATCAATATCACAGCGGTAGATATCAACTAAATTCTTAGTTAATTCGCCATACCTATCTTTTTCGTTATTTGGTGTGGCATAGTAGATGTGGTTATCGTAGATATAAAAACTGCCGAACTCGTAGCCCACAATTTTAGGCACGATAAGGTCGCAATCAGTCAAATTGCCGTCCTCATCATAACTCAAATTGCCGTCCACAAGTTTTGTGCGGTAAATGCCACCGCGCACAGCATCGCCATAATCGTTTGAGCCATCGTTTACATTATCAATGCCGTAAAAACCATTGATAAAGTACACATAATCTCCTTTGCGCACTTCCATGCCACCATTGCCGTAGATTGAAGCATTTGTTGCAGGATTATCGCGTGGCGGATTGAATCCGCAGGCTGTTAATGTAAACGCAACTAGCGCTAAAACAACTATTGTTAAAACTTGTTTTATTGACATAATTATTCCTCTTAATAAAATATTGACAAAGTATTATTAATTATACTTTAGTAAAATTTATGCTAAATGCGACATATAATAGTATAAATATCCGCACTTTAGATAAGATTGTATAAAAGTATAGCATTTTTTTGACATTAAGTCAATAAATTTGCAATGCATATTCTAGTTTATACACGCAAAATTAGCTTAATTTTTTTACTTTTTGCCGCTAATATTCAATACCTTTACAAAAAAAGTATACACAAAAAAACAAACAAAAATTGGCATTTAGGAGGTATTTATGCGCATTGACCCTTACGAGCATATCTACACAGATAATACATTAAATTCTTTAAGCACTCCCCAAGCGCCTTCGTCAAACGCAAATTCTGGCAATAATCTACTAAAAGGCATTTTAAGTTCGCCAAAATCGCTGGACTTACTAAAAAATGTGATACCGTTTTTTGCAAACAGGCAAGGAGCAAATTCTCAAAATAATTCCCCGATTTCAGGCCTTACGCAACTATTTAACGCAAACACTCAAAATGTAGATAACAGCCAGTACATCAATGACGCAAACAAAAACCAACAAGTTCAGCCTTTGCAAACTTCCATAGATAAGGCAGAACCAACTTTTCCTAGCATCAACCCGCAGTACGCACTCGAAAATCTACTACACCCACAAAAAAACGTACCCACACCACAAGTAGATAAATCGCTCGACCACTCCAAACAGCATTTAATAAAGCAAATGCAACTACATAAACAAATGATGGAAAAAATTAATAGATACTAAACTAATGTCTTTGTTAAAACAATCTACATTTCGTGAATGCATTGTGGATGCCTTTCTACTCAAAAAAGTAAGCACAATGTGTTGCTCCACAGTAAATTATCCTACAAATTCTATAAATTTCAAACCATCACACTAGATTTTACAAAGATTAATCAATTTCGACAAAACAATTAAAAAAGCACTATTTATTTTAGTGTACAATGCATCTATATGGAGGAATTAATGTTTGCAAAAAAGAAAATTATATTGAATAGCGCCATAAACGATAACAAAAAGGGCGTTGCCCAAATAACTCGGCTAGATTCACTTACAAGCCTACAAATAAAAATAAATAACTTTATACCAAACTCGCGTTCGACATACATATTTTTACTAAAAAACAATGGCATACAACAGCGCTTTATTGTAGGTGACCCACGCAACTTTGAGTGCGATGTAGATATCCCTATAGATTTAGATAAAAAAATATCGTGCCTTTTAATTGAAAACGGTGCCCAGCAAGTACCTATTTTTTGGGGTGGCACCGAAAATAAAACTCAAACTATTTCTAATTTTCAAGATAAGCAGGCAAATGTCAAAAATTACAACTCGAGTTTTGCTGATGATAAATTACAAAGCAACAGCAGTTATACCAAAAACTTCAATTATAGCAACACAAATGAGTTTGGTACATACAAAGTTGCAAACGAACCCGCAACCACAAATGCTACCAGCAAGATAGAAAATTACTTAGATACACAACAAAACAACCAAATTATGCTAGATAATGCACAAAATTTACAGGAAAGCGACAAAAACTTACATCTATTGCAAGAAAATACTCATAATTTACAGGATAACATATCTTTGCAACACGCAAGCAATGGTGTTTTTCAAAACACAAATTGTGTCCAAGACGAGCATAATCAAAATTCTAGCAATAATATACAACCAAACCTGCAACTACACAAACAAGACCCACAAGAAGCTCTGTTCGAATGTGATAACCTTGAAAACGAAATAGACCACACCCTAGCATCCCCCAACTATGTACTAGAGTGCGAACCAAACACGCCACAGTGTGCTAACTGTAAGTACAAAGAAGTTTTCTTTAGACAACAACAAATGCAAGAGGCAAGCGAGCAACTGCACAAAATAGCGCAAATGCAAAGGATGCAAAATAACTTAGATGCAACAAACACACAAAACATACAAAGCGCCGTTAATACCACAGTTGCACAATATGCAGATTTTGATACACTTACCAATGAATATGCAACTGTTTCCACCCCTGCAACTTACACTGACTCTGGCGATTACAAATTAATGGAACAAAAAATAAACAGCCAACTACCAAATGTAAGTAATTTAAGCTCTACACAAGAACAAGAAAACACTACATCAAATTCGGCACCTTTAGATGAAAAAGAGGATACTAAATTGCCTGAGCACAACGACACTCCATACTACTATGGGCTAATTAAAACTCAGTACGACGAAATGTTTCAAAAGTATCCAGCATTTGAAAAACTTTCGAACATAATCGAAAACTCAAAATGGATAACTGTGGATAGCACTGATGAGCCTTACATTATGGGTATAATTTACGAAAACAGTATCCCACAATACTTATGCTATGGCGTTATTCAAGACCACAAGCAAATACCCCCTGTGGAAATTATAGACTCCAGCCAATGGGTGCCGTTTGATATAAATAACGAAATGGGCGCCGGTGCCTACATTATGTATCAATCTGCCGAAAGTGGCGAAACCTTAAAGGTAGAGGTTTGCTAGCAAAAAAATACTTACCACTAACACTTTTAGAATCATAAACAAAAAACTAACATTGCATAATGTTAGTTTTTTTGTGTTTTATAATAATGTTATATTAAAATTTCTTTGTAAACGATTAAAATAATTGATTTTTCAAACTATAAAACAACGGAATAAACCGCAACATTTGCTATAAAATTATATTTTATAAAATAGCAACTTAAAACAAAAAATTAATCACCAATATAGGTGAACACTATAACAGCTATTCCTACAAGTTCTACTTCCACATTAGGTTCTACATAAAAGGCATCCCCAGCTATTATCGGCGAGCCATTTATTGTGCCTTTCCCACTTATTATATTGATAGATATTGATTTTGGGGTAACAAAACCTACTCTATCATTAAGGCAATATCTTATAATACTAAAATGTTCGTATTCTAATACTAATTTAGGATTTTGCAAATTATCGTTTTCTATCACAACGCTGTTAATATTTTCAAAGTCAAGCACTTGCAACGCTTTATCTAAATGCAATTGTCGGGCATTTCCAAAATCATCTTTACGATTGTAATCGTAAATGCGATAGGTTAAATCGCTGTTTTGCGAAATTTCTAACAATGTTATACCTTTTGACATTGAGTGCACTGTTCCACTTGGAATGTACACATAGTCGCCTTTTTTTATAGGCACTTTATGTAAATTGCTCAACAAACTGCCATCCACAACTCCCTGCAAAAAATCATCCTTGTTTATGGGCACATCAAAACCTAAATACACATAAGCATCTGGCTCGCAATCTAATATGTACCAAAACTCCGCTTTGCCCACCCTTTGACCTTCCAAAATACTTGCTTGTTGGTTGCTAGGATGCACTTGTATTGATAAATTATCTGCCGAGTTTATATATTTTATAAGTACTGGCAATTCGGCACCGCACTTTTCTAAATAATCATTAAAAGTGCCAAAGTCATCCGCTTTACCATTAATACAGGCAACCGTACTTTTATTAGATATTGTCCACGCCTCAGCAATATTATCACAATTATTCGCTACAAAAATACTTTTTAATTTTTGCCCACCCCAAATAGTGCTTTTTAGGTACGGTTTTAATTTTATCAAATTCTCCATAAATTTTAATCTTCCCACGGAAACACTATCCAGTAATTCTCCTTTGTATAATCTAAAGCACATAGAATGCGCGAATCTTTCTTGACATTTACTGCCACGCACGCGCGCACGCTTTTAGGTTGATATTTTGCCAGTATTTTTTTAGCAAATTCTATTGAACGACCTGTATCGCAAATATCATCCACAAGCAAAACATTGGCGCCCTTTATTATGCCTTCATTGGTAATTCCAAGTAGTTTGGGCTCCAAAAAATTGGCATTGCGTGTATCACTTGCAGTAGTTGTTATGTGCAAACACGCAAAGTCGGTTACACCTAAGTCGCGACCTAGCATAGATGCTAATACTATTCCCCCTTTAAGTATCGGCACTATTACATCTATTTTTTCGCCTTGCAACTTATCTTTTAACTTTCGTGAGCACTCCCTCAAAGTTCTCATATCTAAAGATAATATTGGTCTTTCCATAAACTTTCCTTTGTGTAATTTATTCTTTATATTTTTTATTCCATATTTGCAATTTAATCTTAATAACTATTAATTTGACTAAATAATTTTTACTAAATTTTAGTCTTGTATATCGTTTTTAGATTTATAATCATTTATTATGTTACGATATTCCTCGCGCAAGCGGTCTACACACTCACTCCAACTTATATATAAAGTATCACCCGCGCGTTTGCCCACCATTTGCAGGTTTTGTTTATCATTTATGGCGCGCAAAATGGTATTAGCATAGTTTTGGACACTATCTTGGCAAAGAAATCCATTAAAATTATCCTGAACATCCACGCCCGCACACGAGCCTTGCACAAACACACCAGGAGTGTTATAAGCTGCCGCCTCAACCTTAACAAGCCCAAAGTTATCGTATAGCGATGGGAACAAAAATAAATCTGCCCTTGAATTTATTATAGGCAAGAGTTCACGATCAAGGAAACCTGTAAATATAACCTCCTCGTCAGTAAAGCCTAATTCTTTTGCATACGCCTTTAAGCCTTTTAATCCCGAGCCTTTACCCACTACAAAAAATTTGAATTTAATTCCTTTATCCTTAAGTATCTTTAGTGCTTCAAGCGAAAAATCTACTCGTTTTAGTGGCATTATTCTGCCAACATACAAAAATACAAGTTCATCCTCTTTTAGATTAAATTTTTGATTTGCAATTTCGCGATTATGTTGTATCTCCTGCTCACTCAAATGCTCTAAATCGGTACCAAAAGGCAAGTATGCCACTTCACCCGTGTAGCCACATTCGCGCACTTGTTGTTCCACAAGTTCACTGACAACAAACACTTTATCGTATTTATTGTAAATTTTACCTATTTGTTTTACTATAAAATTGGCTAGCCACTTTATTTTGCAGTAGCGCAAAAATATAGACTTTATATCGGAATGAAAAGTTATAACTGCCGGAATGTTCTGTCTCCTAGCCACACTTAATGCAAATTTTGCCATCTTAAATGGCGAATGCACATGTACAATATCGTACTTTTGGCTCATAACTGCTTCCTTAAAGTTTTTATCAAAATTAGGTTGCCCATAATAATCCCTTAAAATAGGTACATATATACTCTTGCATCGCAACAGTTTATAAGGCAGTTTTACCTTATCTTGTTCCTTGTGTGCAGGTGCAATGGCTGTTATATTATCCGTTTTATTTAAGTTTAAGCAGTAGTTGTGCATACAATTTACAACGCCATCTACATCTGGCAAATAAACATCCATACCCATAAGAATGTTGAGTTTATCTTGTTCCACTGGAGATTTTTCACTTAGCATTGTAGCAATTTGGCTACCTTGCTTAGCTTTATTAGATGTCATAATCTCGCACTGCTCTCCACCTACTTGTCCAACTTGCGATAAAAACTTATCTTGTTGATTGTCACAATCGGCTTGCATAGCAGATTCTGCACTAGTCACCCGCATCTCAATTTGCTCATCTGCTAATTTTTTTTCATTTAATTTGTTCACTGCATTTTTGTTTTCATTTTCCATAATTTACACTTCCATTATTATATACTCATATTATACCAATTAAATTATAGACTTGACAAGTATTTATTATAGTTATAATGCCATTTTTTTTAGTAACCATCAAAATTAAATGTTAAGTAAAAAATATTTGTACAGTATGGTAATATATCTATTCCATATAATAACTAAGGCTTAAAAGTGACATAACATAAATACTATTTCGTGGAATAGTGTTGCATTTAAGTTAAAATTTTGCAATTAAAAATAATATTTTTAAACAAACCTATTTAAGTACCTACCCTACTATAATTATTTTTTTTTGCAACAGTTGTTTATTTTGCAAAGTTATGGTATACTATTTAATATGATTATTAAACAACTTGAACTCCAAAATTTTAGGAATTATCAAAGCCAAGTTATAGAGTTCGGAACAAATCTCAATGTGCTCATAGGCAAAAATGCGCAAGGTAAAACTAATTTAGTAGAGGCAATAAATTTTTGCTGTATTGGCAAAAGTCACCGTACATCCAAGGATAAGGAGCTTATCAAATTTGGTTGCGATAGTGCGCGCATAAAGGTAACCGCACTAAGACAAGCAGGCACTAAAACTGTAGACATTTTAATCCCGCGACAAGCAAAAAAAATTGTACGCATAAACAATCTATCAATACTGCGCATAGGTGAACTGTTTGGCAACATAAACAGCGTATTTTTTTCGCCCGAGGATTTAAGGCTTGTAAAGGAAAGCCCTGTTGATAGGCGTAGGTTTATTGATATAGATATTTCGCAACTATCAAAAGTCTACTTTTATAACTTGCTTCGATACGAAAAAATTCTTGCACAGCGCAACAAACTGCTAAAAACCAGTTTTGATAAAAATCAAGCCATGCGCGGTCTTGATGTCTGGAATGAACAGCTTGCACAAATTGGCGCAAAAATAATTTTTTCACGCCTAAAATTTGTTGAGCATTTAAGCAAACTTGCAAAAAATCAGCACTTTAGACTGACTGATTCGCAAGAGGAATTAAATTTGCACTACACAGGCATAGTCGGTGCTAATGTTGACGCGATTTATCGAATTTTATTTAATCTGCTTGAGCAAAGCATTGATAAAGATTTACAACTAGGCTACACTACTGTAGGCCCACATCGCGATGACCTAAAAATTGTGTGCAACGATATTGATATACGCAGTTTTGGCTCACAAGGCCAACAGCGTACTGTAGCACTTTCGCTAAAACTTGCTGAACTAGAAATTTTTAAGGAAGAAATTGGCGAATATCCTGTGCTTTTGCTCGACGATGTTTTGAGTGAACTGGATAATTTGCGATGTCAAAAATTGCTAGATAGCATATCTAATGTGCAAACTATGCTGACGGGCACAAGCTTTGATTTATCACGCCCTGCCACGCGTTTTTTCATCGAAAACGGACACATTTCTAAAATGTAACATCTATAAACTGACTTGCTAAATTTACAAAAAATGCTTTTACACTGTAAATTTTTAATGGCTTTAACACAAAAATGTGTGCTAATACTGTAAATTTTATAAAAAATTTGAAGTATATGACTTTATTTAATTATTAAAAAAATTTATAAGAAAAATAAATAAAATAGGAAAAATATTATGCAAATGTTTTCTAAATTTATAAAGGGAATAAAAACCTTTAATCTTATACAGGATGGCGATTCTGTAGCAATAGGGCTTTCAGGCGGTAAAGATAGTTTAACACTTGTAAACTTATTTTCAAACCTACAAAAAACAAATATTGTTAAATGTAAAGTTTGTGCCATTATGATTGATATGTTTGATGGTAAGTACGATTTTAAGCCAATACAAATTTTTTGCGAACAAAAAAACATTGAACTCAAAATTATTCAAACACAAATTTTTGATATTCTTTTTAATATCCGCAAGGAAGCACACCCCTGCAGTCTTTGCTCAAAAATGCGCAAGGGACAATTAATTTCTACCGCAAAACAACTAGGATGCAACAAGGTGGCGCTCGGTCATCACGCCGACGATTTTATCGAAACTTTTATAATGAGCCTTATGTTTGAGGGGCGCCTTTCCACATTCTCGCCTCTTTCATATTTATCAAGAGAAGGCATCTACCAAATACGCCCTATGATTTATATTGCAGAGGATGACATTATAAAATACAGTAAATCATTTCCAATTTTTACCAATCCTTGCCCAGCAGATAAACACACTAAACGGCAAGAAGTAAAAAATGCTATAAAAGATATCGAAAAAATTGCACCAGATTTTCGTAAAAATACCTTGCGTGCGCTACTCGATCCTGCCCGTCACCAAAACTTTTTTGCACAACAATAATTTGCAATCAAAAATTATATAATTTCATTAATTAAACTGCAAATTTTAAGAATTTTATATCTTATACTACCTATAATTTAAAACATTAAACCCATATTTTTATATTTAATTCTAATTTAGATACAGTATTTAGCCACAAGCATATTTTATACTAAACAGCTTTAACTTTTAATTTACATAATTAATAACACAAAATAAAACAAATATAAAAAAGGAGTTAGCTAAGCTATCTCCTTTTTAATAATTTCAAGTTTGTTTATTTTTTTATTAATCATCTGTATATGGGATAAGAGCCATATATCTTGCACGCTTTATAGCATTTGCAAGTTCTCTTTGGTGTTTTGCACATGTACCAGTTTGACGACGAGGCAATATTTTACCTCTTTCAGTAATGTACTTTCTTAACCTAGCAACATCTTTGTAGTCAATTGTAATTTTATCTACACAAAATGCGCAAACTTTACGCTTTTGTGTGCGTCTAATTTTTTTGACTTCCTTTTCTGGTTGTTGTTGCTGAACTTCTTGAGTCTTTTCTTCTACAACTTCTTGGTTTTCCATCATCAATCTCCTTTATTAGAATGGTAAATCATCATCCTCGATAGGTTGCAATTCTGCTACCTGATCATCCTTTTCTACTTGTGCCTCTGCTTGCGCTTTTGATGTCAAAAATTCTACCTCATCTGCAACAACTTCAAATACATTAACCTTTACACCCTCTTTATTTTCATAAGAACGCGTTTGAAGGTTACCACATATAGCAACTTTGTTGCCTTTTTTTAGGTATTTTCCGCAAGTATCGGCCAACCCACGCCAAGCCACAATGTTAATAAAATCCGTTTCTCTGTTGCCATCAGAACTAGCAAAGCGCCTTGTTACAGCAATGCTAAATCTGCATACAGATACGCCCGTAGATACAACATTTAACTCTGGGTCGCGAGTCAAATTCCCTATTAAAAAAATCTTATTCATTTTAACTCCTTATTTCTTGATAAATAGACTTCTTACGAAATGGTCCATAATTGCCATTTTGCTCTCCATCTCATTAGGAAGGGTAGATTCTGCTTGAAAATTCATTAAAACATAGTAACCCTCTGTCTTATAATTGATAGGATAAGCATATTTTTTGAGCCCAATTTTGTCAAGAGTATCTATGGTGCCACCTGCTTTGACTACCATATTTTGTACTTTATCAATAAATGCCTCGCGTTCCTCATCCGAAGCGCTAGCATCGATGATGTACAATAACTCATACTTATTCATTTCTATACCTCCTTATGGTCTAATGGCCTAACTCTTTAGGCAAGGAAAACAGTATATTTGCTGTTTCGGAAAGTATTATATCATAAAAGAGCTAATTATGCAAGACATTTACCATATTTAGTATACATAATTTTATTATCAATAAGGCGTTATGATAAATTGTCAAGCAAACAATTTAATATGCCATTATGTTAATACAATAGTAAAAAGCTTTATTCTAAAAACAAAACAATAAGGCAAATAAAAACCGCAAATACATGAGTCAAAATATTTGGAATAAGGAAAAATTGCTTTAACAGATTTATGATTAATTATTGTTATATTTTAGATAAGCCAAATTTATCTACCTTCTAAAACTTTTTATAATTATGTTTATTTAACACATATAACATATAAAACATATTAACTTTTTATATTAACCTCTCACGCTATGTAGAAGCAAGAAACTACCCATCTCAAATCATCAATACGATCATAAAATAATAAAACTTACTGTTTTCGACATTATTCGACAAAATACGACATAATATTTTTCATTTTTTGTACAAATCTATGCTTTTTTGCTTTATTTTTTATTTTAATTGTGCTAAAATGCCTTTGTTTGACAATAAGGAACTTTTTC
>CALVJT010000025.1 GCA_944332315.1 uncultured Clostridia bacterium | reverse complement strand
ACCTCTTTTTATTTGTGATTTCTATTGTTAAATACGGACATCTACTCACTATCTCAACCGCCAAATCAAACATCTTACACATATCCTCGCTAATTTGATTACGGTTATGAGTGCTTATTCTTTTCTTAGCGTATAAATTCTCAATATTGTTGAATTTATTATCATATCTTTTAAAAATTTCGTCTTGCCTTTCTATTTGTTCACTTGCATAAGCTTGTAAAAAGTAATATATTTTGTTTTTCATTTATTCACCTCTTTTTGTGTAGTTTTATCTTGCTTAATGTCTAGCTCTTCATATTTTGGACACTGTACAATAAATCCGTCATCATCCGTTATACATCCTTTGGGCTTTTTCTTCAAAGTCCTTACCCAGATACAACTATGTTTGTCGGTTGCATTCTTGCACAGCCAGCATTTAGACCTATAACCATTTTTCGACCCCATATTTACAGCCCCTTATAATTTTGACATTTAATAACTGCTACTTTATAACTTTGCTTACAATCACATACACAGTTTTGACATTTTTTGTTATATTGTAATTTATTAGTTTTTGAGTTAATAAAAAACTCGTTTTCTTGCTTGAATTTTGCACTTTTGCTATTCATAAGGTTAAAACTCCTTTTTTTATGCGTTCTGCTCCATACTTTTTGACACTTTTTTCAATTTTAAGGGCATCAAAATATTTTCCTCGACAAATTCCTCGACTAAAAATTTTTCGTCAAAATTTAGCCCTATTTTTTGCAAAAAGTATGGAGCAGAGGTTTTTGTAATTTTTTAGTTGTTTTTGGGTGCGAATTGTTACCCTTTTTTTAGCCATAATTTTAACGCTTTTCATTTCCCCTTGATTAGTCCTATAGCTTAAGACCCCTATTTGCGTTATCAATTAATCAACCCTAAGCACTAACTCATCTAAAGACACATCAGGAAAAAAATTTTCTTTAATTGCCAAAAGCTCATCAACGGTAAATTTAGCTTTACCATAAATTTTTTTTGACAGTGTGTCCCTTGTTAAATTTAAACAATTAGCCATACTCAAGTATGTAATTTTGTTTTTTCTCATTAAGCTTTGTATTTTGTAATACATTTCGACCTCCTTTTATTACGCAATTGCGTAATTATGAATAATATATACGATTATTCGTAATATGTCAAGCTTTTTTTACGCAATTTAATAAATTTTTTAGGTAAATATGGTCTAAATATTGCATTTTTATATATTTTTTTGTATAATTACAATGTGAGGTGTAATTATGGATATGTACGATAGAATAAATGACTTACTCAGAAGAAAAAAGTTAAAAAAGACCGATATTAGCAAAAATATAGGCGTCCCTTACAGCACTTTAGCTAGTATGTTTACTAGACGCTCTATGGGGGTAGACATAGAAACAATAAAAAAAATTGCCCAGTATTTGGGAACAACAGTTGAATATCTAGTAACGGGCAACGAGTCCTACAAAGAAACAACCCCCACCCCAGACGGCACAGTTACTATTGTTGTGGATGGTCTAACTTATGTTTATAAGCTTAGCAAAGAAGACATTCAAGCAATAATAACTATACTTGAAAAATTTAAACAAGTGTAGGTGCGGTATGAATGCGGTAATTTATGCTAGATACTCTAGCGACAAACAAACGGAACAAAGCATTGAGGGGCAACTGCGGGTATGCTATGAATACGCGAAAAATAATAATCTAACTATTTTAACTGAGTACATAGACAGAGCCATTACAGGTACTAACGACAATAGACCAGCTTTTTTGCAAATGATTGAAGACTCAGAACTCAAAAAATTTGATTACATAATAGTCTACAAATTTGACCGCTTTAGCCGTAACAAATACGATAGCGTGGTATATAAACACAAGTTAAAAGAATACGGCGTCAAAGTAGTTTCAGCAACGGAAGCTATAAGCGACTCCCCTGAGGGCGAACTAATGGAAGGCTTGCTGGAAATGTTTGCGGAAATGTACTCAAAAGACTTAAGTCAAAAAGTAAAACGAGGAATGCGTGAAAATATTATAAAAGGCAACTCTTTGGGTGGGTACCCTCTTTATGGGTACAAAGTAGTTAATAAAAAAATACTTATTGACGAGGAAAAAGCCCCAGCAATAAGATATTTATTTGAAGAATACGCAAGCGGTAAACCAAAAAAGCAAATAATTAAAGAACTTAACGCTATGGGTTATAAAAGCAACAAGGGCAAGCCTTTAAGTTATAACAGCTTTCAAGACAATTTGAAAAATATTAAGTATACAGGTCATTATGAATACGGCGAGATAGTAAACGATAGCCTATATCCGCAAATTATTAGCAAAGAGCTTTTTGACAGGGTGCAAGAAAAACTAAAAGAACACAAACACGCACCAGCAACACAAAAAGCAAAAATTGAATACCTTTTGACTGGTAAACTTTTTTGCGGTCACTGTGGGGCAAAATTAGTCGGCGTTAGTGGCACAAGCAGTACAAAAGACAGACATCACTATTACGTATGTTCGTGTAGATATAAAGAACACAAATGCAATAAAAGCTACGAACATAAAAAGTTTTTAGAGGACTATGTTATTGAAAATATTTTACAATACATCTACAAAGACGAAAATCTAGAAGAAATAGCGGAAGCTATTTTACAAGAATATAAAAACGATAAATTTAATATCAAACTAGGTGAATTTAAAACAAAAATAAACCAAATTGATACAGAGATTGACCGTTGCTTTAAAAATTTTTGCGATGCGGAGTCTTCAGAACTAAGAAAACGTATTGACGCACAAGTAAAAGACTTAACCACCTTAAAAGAAGACCTACAAACCGAACTAGATAAGTTAGAACTTGCAAACAAGCTAAACCACAGCAAAGAGGATATCATAAAATGGCTAAAACTTTTTACACAAGGTCAAAGACCAGACGAAAAATACTACAAGCGATTAATTGAGTATTTTATCAGTTGCGTATATGTCTATGACGATAAAATAGCTTTATTCTTCAACCTATTCGGTGATAAAACCTTAAGCTTATCAGAAGTTGAAGAGCATATACAAAACACTAAAACAAATACAAAGGTTCACATATTAAACGGAACGCTCAACCATTATACACAAAATAAGAACCGCGTTATATTAATAACAACTAGCTCTTATTTTGGTTTGCTTATTAATAGGTGTTAACGCACCTATTTTTTATATCATAAGAATAAATTATAAAATATAACACAGACAGTAGCATATAAATCACCAAAAGACACCACAGCGGGCGGAATATTATATATATTTATATATATAATTATTTTTTTGCGTATTATTTTTTTATAATTTTTTACGAATATTCCTCGTATTTGTTATTAGCTTTTACGAATATTCCTCGTATTTGTTGTTGACTTTTTAGTTAATTAATATTAAACTTAAATTGTTTTTTAAATAGAGTATAAACTAAACCAGCTGTATTCTTGCTTTAGACCCGAAATAAAGCTTGAATATTGCTAAACGGCTTTGATTAGCCGTTTTTTTATTTCCAAGCATTTTGCAACCTTTCAAAATCTTTCAATGAGTAGATAGTATCATAAGTCACACCTTCAGAGGGCTTGAAAATGTTTGCGGTCTTTTTCGTCACTCCGTTATCCAGCCAAGTTTGGTATACTATGTTTTTAGTAAAATCAATATATTTTTCCAGCTCTACAGCTTCATTGCTTAATTCTACGCTCTCGCTATGTACAAAATTAAAGCTTGCCTCGTAAAATTCAAGTATGTAGTTAATGTCAAAATATATCTTGTTATTTTGACTACGCGTCAATGGATAATTCAAAACAGCCCTTTTACACATTTCTGCCAGTGTCTTTTGGTCTATATCAGCGACTAGCAACTCAATTCCCAGCTTTTCGGCTTTCATATCCTCTAAAGTTAGATTTTTATAAAACTGTGGAGTAATAGCACGGCAAACGCTCATTACTTGTTTGGATATATCCTCAACCTTGCACGCTTCTAGACCTCCTATAACCTTTGACAACTCGTTCATTACTCACCCTCAAATAATATTTTCATATTTTGCCAAGTATTTGGTTTTGTATCTTTTGTGTAGTTTTGGTATTCGCCCCGTATTACCTTGCCGTAATTATCCACAAGCCATTGCAATGATAAATTGTCGCAATTTTTTAAAAAGTCACTTTTACTAACAGCTTCTAACAGCAAATCAAAATTAAATTCTTGAGGTACAAAAATTAATTCGCTTATTTCTTTGTTTGGATACAAAGACTTAAAACGCACTAAGTCGTCAGAACTAATGAGAGATAATTTCTCTTTTTTATTTTCTCTTTTTATTTCTTGTTCTTTATTCTTTATTCCTTGTTCCTTGTTCCTTGTTCTTTTATTTTGATTCTTAGGCTTGTTTTCGCTTGTATTTGGTTGTTTTAGGTTGTTTTCGCTTGTATTTGGTTGCTTTTTGCTGGCATTTTTATTCCCTTTCGGTGCTCCACCCTTTCTGCCATTCTCAGTGTTTATTTGTCTACGCTTATTATTGTTATCTATAATAGGTTTTATCAACTCAAACATTGCTAGTAGCGTATCATTATCCGTTTGAGGTTCATCACCATATAGACCATAATTGATAATAATCTCATAAGCTTGCAATTTCAGGGTCGGCTTTTGTATTCTTTGTATAGCGTTATTATAGCTCCTATAAAATACAAATATTTCCTTGTTACTCATCTATCCCCCTATTATCTCCAG
>CALVJT010000024.1 GCA_944332315.1 uncultured Clostridia bacterium | reverse complement strand
TACAAAGAATATTGGCACAAAGGATGACCCATTCCAAATAAGCACATATGCTGATTTATTGGAATTATCCAATTTAATAGCCGATGAAGATACATACATAAACTACCAATCAAAATATTATGTATTATTGAATGATATAGAGCTAGATGTACAATCTTGGATACCTATTGGCAACAAGACACAACTATTTATGGGTGTTTTCGATGGTCAGGGGCACACAATTAAATTGAGTACAAATTCTAATATAACTGAATATTATGGGATATTTGGATATGCAGATGATGCCTTAATAAAAAATTTGAATGTAGAAATCAATGTTGTAATAGATAGCAGTACATCTTTATCAACGCAATACATAGGTGGAGTGGTTAGCAGGGCAAGTGGCGCAACAACTATAACTGGGTGTAGCGCAACGGGTGAAATTGAATATACGCAAACTGCAAACGGGCAGTGCTATATAGGTGGCATAATTGGGTATGCTACTAGCGCTGTTATTGTAGACCAATGTTATAATGATGCTAAAATAACGGCAAATGCATCAGCCTTGTATTTAGGTGGCATAAGCGGGCGAGGTGCAAATATAAGCAACTGCTATAATACCGCTAAAATAAAGGGAACTGCCGTGGCAACCGACACCAATTCTATGGCAGTTAATGTAGGTGGTATAAGTGGATATATAATCAATGATAAATGCACTGTAGATAACTGTTTTAATACGGGTTCTCTAACTGCAACGAGTTATGCAAGTTCTAGAAATTATGTCAGCAGTGCGTACTGCGCGGGCATATCTAGGCAGGGCATAATAACTGATTGTTATAATACGGGCAGAGTGACAACAACATTAAATAGACCTAATACCAACGATGTTGTTTATAATGATACAATAGGTGGCTCTAACAGTAATTGTCATTATTCACTCAATGCTAATTTTGATAGTTCTTGGGATTGTGTGCAAGACTGGAATTTTTCTAGCATTTGGGGCATAAATTCTGCAAATGAGCCTTATCTTAGGACATTTTATGAGGTTGCAGTAACGTATAAAGCAGGCTACATTGGAGCAGATGATGTGATAATAAGTTACCCTAAAGGTACACCATTTACTTTACAAAGTGTAGCTAATTTAGGGTTTAGCAACGAAGGTAAAGCATTTTTATATTGGCTAGATTCTGGCGAGAATCAATATAATGATAGTCAAGAAATTACTCTAACTCAGAATTTGGCGCTAACTGCTCAATGGGGAGATGCAGAACACAAAATAGAGTTGGATGCAAACGGTGGCAGTTTTGGCAATGCAAGCATCATTAGCATAGACCCGAACGAGTTGCAGAACTTTAAGCTGAGCAAGGATGAACTGCCAACAAAGCTGGGATACGAATTTACTGGTTTTTATAGCCAACAAATCGGTGGCAACGTTTGCATTGATTGCAATGGCTCTATTGTAAGTGATACAATATCTACTAATGTATTAACGCTCTATGCGCAGTGGAAAATAATAAACTATACAATAACTTACCTAGATAAAAATGGCAATATAATAGATAATCAAACGGTAAACAATCCAACAACATATAATATAAACACAAATACAATAACATTTGAGCCACCAATAGTCCCAATTGGATATGAATTTGTGGGTTGGAGCACCTCAACGAGCGAGAATCCTCAACTAGATTTACAGCTACCTAAAGGTAGTACCGGTAATATTACTTTATACGCAAACTTTGAGTTTAGTGGCGCAACCATAGAACTGACCTGTACTAATTTTTATAGTGCCCTAAACTATATGATATATGTTTATAGCAATGAAACTTTGGTTGCACAACTTATTCCTAATTCTGCAACGATAGAAATTGATATTCCGCAAGAATATAGTTCCAATATTAAATTAGTGTTTGCTGGTGCCTATATGGCTAACTTTACTGCTACTGGAGAAAACACAAAACAAGTAGGTAATTGCATTTACATAATATCCTATCAAAATACTAATATTAGTTATACAATAAGTACACCAATTAATAATGGAATTATTTTATAAGTAGGCTGTGATAAATATCTAATTCTTTATAAAATAAAATTATATACAAAAATAAGCAACTTTTTGTTAGCAAAATGCACAAAAATTGTGTAAATTATACAAAAAAGATTGCAATATTTCTATTTTTTTGATAAAATCATTTATTATTTTATTAAATTGATTAGAAGGTAATTTTATGGTTCAGGTAGAACAAGTAAAAACAAAAAAACAGTTGCGCCAATTTGTGCACTTTCCTAACGAGCTGTATCGCGATTGCGAATATTATGTTCCTATGATAAATTTGGATGAAAAGAATAATTTTATTCCTAAAAAAAATCCCGCGTTTGAGGAATGCGATGTCGCATTGTTTTTAGCTAAGCGCGATGGCAAAATTGTAGGACGCATTGCAGGCATTATACAACACTCATACAATAAAAAAATGGGATGCAAAAAAGTGCGCTTTTCTAGGTTCGATAGCATTGATGACCAAGAAGTGGCCAACGCACTTTTTGATACTGTCAGCGAGTGGGCAAAATCAAAGGGGATGACCGAAATTGTGGGTCCACTGGGCTTTAATGACCTTGATAGAGAGGGGTTACTTATAGAAGGCTTTGACCGTTTAAGCACTTATGAAACCCAGTATAGTTACCCATATTATCCTAAATTAATTGAAAACTATGGGTTTACCAAAGATGTCGATTGGGTAGAATATCGCGTAAAATGGACTAATAAATTAGATGAACGCTACGATAGAATTGGTCAAATGGTGTTGAATAAATACAACTTAAAAGTGATAAAAGGGCTAAATAAAAAACAACTTATTAAAAAATATGGCGATGCTATTTTTGATTTGATTGATGAAGGCTATAAGGATTTGTATGGCACTGTGCCTTATTCCCCTAAAACACGCAAGCTAATTCTAAAAAACTTTGATTTGGCATTAAATGTAAAACTTATGTGCCTTGTTGTGGATAGCAACGATAAACCTGTGGCTTATGCATTGATATTGCCATCACTTGCCGAAGCGGTTCGTGACTGTCGAGGAAAATTGCTCACTTTTAAGGTGTTCAAAATTTTGCGTGCGATAAAAAATCCAAAGGTAGTTGATTTTGCACTCGTTTCAATAGCATCTGATTATCACAATAAAGGATTAAACGGCATAA
>CALVJT010000023.1 GCA_944332315.1 uncultured Clostridia bacterium | reverse complement strand
GGACTATAAAGGCAGATAAAGTAGTTAAAGCAGACGCAGGAAATGTTACAAAAGTTACATTATCTAATGTCTTATCTCCTGATAGAACTAATATGGAATCAAGCGATAATGTAAAAGAAATTTATGTGTTTGATATTGAACTTAACTCAAATAAAGTTCCTGAAAAATTTATTGAAGCACTTAATAAAAGCATAAACTTTCAAACACTTTTAACATTAAAGTATAACGATAAAGTTAAATACATAATTGCAGTTAAAATCAAAGATGATGAGAAAATTAAAATCCTAAAAACTTTTGAAAGCGAATGGCAAGAAGAAACCCTTGACGAAATGCCAAGCAGTGTTAAACTAGAAAATATCTACAAGCAAATGATTGCAAAAGTTACCTTATACCCTTTCAGAATTGATGAAGATTTTAAGCAATATGTTGATAGAATGAGTGCAATCAAAAAACAAAAAAGTGAAATTGAGAAACAAACAAAAATAATGAATGCAGAGAAACAACCAAACATAAAGATGAAACTTAATGACGAAATAAAGCAGATGAAAAAAGAATTGCAGGATTTGGAGGAATAATGAAAAAAAATAAGCAAGAAATCACAATTCGTTCTAGTACAGCTGAGTATTTAACTTATATTGCGTCAGTTGGAGATGACGAAAAGACTATTGAAGTTCGCTATCAAGACGAAAATATTTGGCTTACTCAAAAAATGATGGCAGAACTCTATGGCGTTAAGGTTTCAACAATTAACGAACACATAAAAAAGATTTTTGACGACAAAGAATTAACTGAAGATTCAGTTATTAGGAATTTCCGAATAACTGCGAGTGACGGAAAATCTTATAGCACAAAACATTACAATCTTCAAATGATTATTGCTGTTGGTTTTAAAGTCAACAATGAGCGTGCAGTTCAGTTCAGAAAATGGGCAAATAGCATTGTTAAAGATTATACTATTCAAGGCTGGGCAATGGATGATGAGAGGCTAAAAAAAGGTGGCTCAATTTTAACAAGAGATTATTTTGAAAAACAATTAGAAAGAATTCGAGAAATTCGTTTGTCCGAAAGATTGTTTTATCAAAAAATTACAGATATTTATGCAACTGCAATAGACTATGATCCAACTTCAAAAATCACTCAAAGATTTTTCTCTGCTGTACAAAACAAACTCCACTACTCTGTGCATGGTCAAACTGCTGCCGAATTAATTTATAATCGTGCAGACGCTGAAAAAGAAAATATGGGTTTAACCTCTTGGGACGGCTCTCCAAATTCTAAAATTCACAAATATGATGTAGTTGTTGCAAAAAATTATCTAACAGAACAAGAACTATCACAACTTGGCAGAATTGTATCAGCATATTTAGATATGGCAGAAGCGCAAGCTGAGAGAAACATCCCTATGACAATGCAAGACTGGGAACAAAGATTAAACGGTTTTTTGAAACTTTGGGATAGAGATGTTTTGCAAGATAACGGCAAAATTAGCGCCGAGCTTGCAAAGGCCAAAGCAGAAAGCGAATTTGAAAAGTATAGAATTGTGCAGGACAGACTATACCAAAGCGATTTTGATAAACTGCTATTAAATGTAAAAAAAGATAATAACGAGGAATGAATAGCCCAACTTAAATATCTTGACTTTTATTAAAAAAATATACAGTTTTCAAAAAATTCGTTAAAATTAAGCGAATGTAACATTCGGTGTTTATACTCGCTTGGGCTCGTGGCGGTGGGGTGATAATAAAAAAAGAGGGAGAAACTCTCCATTCAATAGGGTCTAGCTTGAATGGGGCGACGCTAAAAAAACAACACGGGCGTGTTGTTTTTAGTTAAAATAGGGGAGCAACTTGTTGCGGGTTGGATTCGAGATTAAAGCAAATTTTATCGTTTAACTTTATAAAAGCACTTTTTATATTATTAGTACCAACACGACCACGGGAGTGCTCCTCAGCACAAATAGAAAGCACGAAAGCTAGCTTAGCACAAAGTGGGTTAAAGTTAAAAACAAAAGCCCAGTACTAACCAAGACCACGGGAGTGCGCCATCGCACCAATAGAGAGCTTATAAAGTAGGCTTTGTACTTAATCAATTATGCAATAAAACAAATGCTTAGTACTAACCAAGACCACGGGAGTGCTCCTCAGCACACACAAATTTTATTTTTGAAATAATTTCTTTGCATTTTTTAATTGACAAATTGAAATTTTTGGCAAGCATAAGCAAATCTGCTTCTGTTGGGTTGCCATTATGGTTCACGGTCATTGAATGCTCAATTTTATCAGGAGTAGGGGTAAGATCATAAGCGGGTGATAATACATAGCCTTTTAATTTTTCATCATATAAAAAGGAAAAATTTTTGCTATGGTCATCTGTATTGTGATAAAAAACATTGAAACACATTCGGCGAAAGGCTTCAAACATATCATCTTTTCGAACAGAAATTTCTTTTATTACACTGAAAAGGTGACCGTAGTCTAAATTAAAATATCTATGACTAGTTTCCAAAATAGCGGAAAGAGAAAGCATATGAACTTTGCCATTTTTTGTTCGGTCAAATCTTTTTGCGCCAAAATACCCAGAACATATTTTAGAATTAAAAAGCTTAAACTCGTTAACATTTATTCCGCATTGCCTTGCAAGTAAGTTTGCTTTATATTCCTTTTGCCCAATGTCCGCAGGGTCAATTCGGCACGGGAATTTTATTATCCATTCCTCATTGTTATATATAATATGAGCCTTTGGTCTTGCTCCGCCACTTGAACCGCCAAGGCAATAAATGCTATCTAAATCGGCAGAATTATAGTCATCATTTAGCACTTTGTTTGCTTCAATTGAAAGTTCATCTAAATCTAAATCGTAACTGACTGATTTTAAGCTTTCGCTCGGCTCGTATTCCAAAGCGCCAAGCCCATTTTTTTCAATTATCGAAAGCCTTTGCAGTGGAGAAAGGGCATCAAAATTTATGCCATTTTTTGCAAGCATTCTCCTAACCAACAACTCTCCCCAACCGTCGGGGAGTGAGTCCCAAAACACACCATAAAGTCCATCAAAAATGTATTTGCCATCTTTATAAATTGCATCACTTAAAGGTAACGAAAAAGGCGAAATGGAAAACCCGCTTTTTATCCACTCATCATCATATTGAAAAGCCATTTTATCATTAATCTTTGCAAGATACCCAACGGTTCTACCATTATAATTTACTATGAGTTTTTTAAGTTCTTTCATACTATAAATCCTTTAAGTTTGTTATGGTGTCATTTGAAAAAAGCAAATTAAAATCTGCAAGACTGCCCAAAGCTTTTGCAATTTTAAGTAGCGCAGAAAAAGAAATCTCGCCCGAACTTTCAAAACGCCTTATGCTTGCATAACTAACCCCCGAACGATTTGCTAAATCGCGTTGAGTGAGTTTCATCTCTTTCCTTTTTTTTCTTACCCTGTCCACAATTCCATTTATAACTGATTGCTCGGTTATAGCTTTTACAAATTGATTAATATCATATCTATTTTTCATAATGCTAATATTTTAGCATATTTTAATTGTTTTGTCAATAAATTGCTAATATGTTAGCAAAAAATGCGATAAAACTTTTTTGGTGGGCTGGCGCACTCATATAAAATAGAATATAAGTGCAAATACTAGCACTCAACTTAAGACCACGGCTGTGCGCCTCCTCACTCATCGAGATGGTTCAAGTCAAAAACACAAATATAAATTTTACAAAAAAAAGAAAATAGCACTAAGCTATTTTTACTTGGTTGGCTTGAATGGGGGAACTATCGATTTGGGGTGTTTATACTCGCTTAGGCTCGTGGCGGTGGGGTGATAATAAAAAAAGAGGGAGAAACTCCCCATTCAATCTGGTTGGCTTGAATGGACTTGAACCATCGACCCCCACCTTATCAGGGTGGTGCTCTAACCAACTGAGCTACAAGCCATTATAAAATGTCAAAACTCAGAGGCTTGGTGGAGATGATCGGATTCGAACCGATGACCCCCTGCTTGCAGGGCAGGTGCTCTAGCCAGCTGAGCTACACCCCCATGGTATCCTCCAAATTTCGACTCCATAATTTTATCATATATATATTTGTTTGTCAACTGTTTTATTAACTTTTTTTTATTTTTTATTTATTTTAATTTTTTATTTTAATTTTTTATTTTTATTTTATTTATCTTTAAGTAATTTTTCTTTTGCTGACGCAAAAGTAAAAATCCTTAAATAAAATATTAAAATAAACATTGTAAATAATAAACAATAACAAATAAAATTATATTTTTAATAAAAATGTTATCTTTTTTGTTTACAATGTAATCAAAACTTTCAACATCAACTATGCCTTTTTCGGAAAGCTCTTGGCGTAGCAAAGCATCCTATTCAATTAAAATTTGCCGTTTTGGTTTGCCCAATTTTGCTTTGGCATAACGGGCTCCATAACATCCCAGTGCTCGGCTATTTTGCCGTTCTCAACGCGCCACAAATCGTAGTAGGTGGTTGGGGTTCCGCCAAACGAGCCTTCGCTTACGCCTAGCGCAAAATTGCCACAGGCAAGCACAAAGTGCGTTTTATCGTAAATCTGATGGCTTGGTTAAACGCGAGGTGTTTGCCGAGGTGCCTTTGCGGGTGGAGTACTCCTTGACAGAACTTGGCGAGCAGATGCGCCCCATTATTGAGGCTCTTGCCGATTTTGGCGCGTTTTATAAAAAGCATATTATGGATAAAGACTTTTGAAACTTGCAAAGTTTTTAATTAGGTATTGACATTTGATTAAAAATTTGCTATGATACTAGCAAAGAGGAGATATATTATGTGTATAATTATGAAATTAAGAACTAAATAGCCACATAAAACTAATCGGCTAGTTTTATGTGTAGAGAACATATAAAACTAGTGAGTTTTATTTATTTTTAGTGTTTAATTTTATAATTAAATTTTTTATAAAGATAAAGTTCACTTTTTTAAGGTGGACTTTTTGTTTTTTTAGATAAAAGTTCCTTGGTTTTATATTTACCGCCGAAATATAAATTTAAGGGAGATACTATGTTCTTAAAAAGATTTAAGAATTTATGTGCTTTTAAGCCTTATTATAAAAAGCACTTAAAAATTATTATTGCATTACTTTGTGTAATGCTTATTGCTAGTTCAACAGGTGTATTTATATCGTACCTTATGAGTGAACAACTTATTGCAATTACTAATGAGATAGTAAACACAGCAATAAAGTTTACAGTAATTATACTGATAGCTATAACAATACATCATATAAATTGGTTTTTATGGAGCAAATTTGCATATTCTTTATCAAAAAAAGTATCAAGTGATATAAGAAATGACATTGTTTCAAACTTACTTGATACAAAATATTCATCGATTAAGCAATATGGCTCTGGCTACTATTTGGAAAGACTAAATGATGATGTGAACGAAATTAGTTCCTTTTTAGGAAATGTTGCAGGGATACTTGTAGATGTGCTTACCAACTTTGGATTTTTAGTGATTATTTACTTTTTAAGTTGGCAATGTGGTTTGTTTTTTACTATAGGGGTTGCAATACTATTTATAATTGAAAGCATAAAAGTTAATGTAGACCTTAAAAATTTAGAGTTAGTTAAGAATTCAACTGAAAAAGCAAACTCTGAATTCAACGAAATCATACACGGAATTAAAGACATCAAAGGTTTTGGGATTAAATTAGAAATAAATGAAAAAATGAGCAAATCAAACAATGATTTACTTGAAAAAACTTATAGGAAAAACACTAAGTTTGAGTTTATTTCAAGAATTGCAACCTACACGCAATGGATTATAGATTCTATTCTTGTGTTTATGTGTATGCTATGGTTGCTTCCAACTGGGCAAATAGAAATTGTAACATTGCTATTAATTTTTAATTATAAAAGTTTAATGTACGATACTGTTGGATTTTTTTCTAAACTAAAAGGTTATTATGTAAATGGCGATTATTATGCAAAAAGAGTTTTAGAAATAATAAATAATGCAGATAAGGAAGCATTTGGAACTAATACAAAACAAATAAAACATGGTAAAATTTTAATCAAAAATTTATCTTTTGCCTATGATGAAAAGAAAATTTTAGATAATATAAATATTGAATTGCAACCTAATAGCTTAAATGTTTTGATTGGGAATTCTGGCAGTGGTAAATCTACTTTATTTTTATTGCTTTCTAAACTATATGATGTTAATAATGGTAAAATTTATTATGATGAATTAGATATTAATGATATTGATGAAAAATCTTTTAGAGAAAATATTTGTATTGTAAACCAAGAGCCATTTTTATTTAGTGATACAGTGTTAAACAACATTAAAATTGTAAAACCAAACACAACTCAAAAAGAAATCGAAAACGCGTGTAAATTAGCGAATATCCACGATGAAATAGTTGAATTTGAAAACGGATATAACACAATTTTAACCGAAAATGGAACCAATCTTAGTGGTGGGCAAAAGCAAAGAATTGAAATTGCAAGAGCAATCTTAAAAAATAGTAAAATTATTTTACTAGATGAGCCAACAAGTGCTTTAGATAGCGAAAATCAAATAAAACTATTTAATACTTTAACAAAGTTAAAACAAAGTAAAACAATATTTGTTATTGCGCACAAGCTTAACAACTACGATTGCTTTGATAGTGTTTACGAGTTGAAAAATGGCGAAAATAAAAAAATAAAATGACATTTACCCGCGTGCTTTTATTGATGCAAACCTATTATCATCTTAGAAAACAGCTGGGCAAGTTTGTGCATAGTGGGGCACAAACAAAAATAGAAAACTTTTTTGCTAAACATCTAAGCCGAGACCACAAATCTTTGGCAGGAAATTTCAACTGGTACCAATTTGATACCAGTTGACTTCCTTCATTATTCAATCTGCTTTTTAGAACTTTCCAAAATTTACGGGGTTGGTTACTAGTTTATAGTTGCTTTTCTTGGCTTGGCTACTAATTTATAATTGAATTTTCTATTTGTGGTTAGTACTGTGCGGGCTTTTTTAGGTAGTATTAAGCATAGTGCTGTGCTTTATCTCGCTTTGTGTTGAGCGAACTTTGCTCTTATATGGTGCACAGAATAGTTTTGTGTACTAAACAAAAATTCTTTTGCGAAAGCCAAAAGGTGCGATGGCGCACTCCCGTGGTCATTGCTTAGGTGCTAATTTTAAGTTACCTTTTCTATTTGCAATTAGTTCTACGCCAACTTTTATAGCTAGTACTAAGCATAGTGCTGTGCTTTATCTCGCTTTGTGTTGAGCGAACATTGTGATTATATGGTACACAGAATAGTTTTGTTACTAAACAAAAATTCTTTTGCGAAAGCCAAAAGGTGCGATGGCGGGTGGGATGCCCCACCATGGCGTGGTCTTGGCTGGGGACAAGTTTATAGATGCCTTTTCTATTTATAATTGGTATTGTGCGGGCTTTTTTAGGTAGTACTAAGCATAGTGCTGTGCTTTATCTCGCTTTGTGTTGAGCGAACTTTGCTCTTATATGGTGCACAGAATAGTTTTAGTACTAAACAAAAATTCTTTTGCGAAAGCAAAAGAATTATTTTTTTTGTTTTTTGTTTTAGTACAAAAGCTAAGCTAGTGCCACTATAAGACCACGGGTTAAGGGCGAGAGCCCTTGCCATAGGGTTATAGGGGAACGGGCAGTTCCCCTAAAAAACAAAAGCGGTGTCAGCCCTCGTGACCACGGGGGTGCGCCATCGCACATATAGAAATGTTTATAAAGTTGGCTCTGCGCTTAATTAATTAAACAATAAAATTAGCGCTTAGTACTAACCAAGACCACGGGAGTGCGCCATCGCACGGGAACGGGTAGTTCCCCTAAAATAAAAGTGGGTTAGGTGATTTTTGTTTGTGGGTTATTTATCCTCGTTATTATTAATTTCAAGCAGTTGCTTATTTTGGGCATTTAGTGGAGTGATTACGCTTTGACCAATGCGCTGTTCGATATCCTGCCTTGCGTTCTTAGCAACTTGTCCGCCTTGCCTTGCCACTTTTTTACTTTTTTCAAAAGTATCGGGTTTTTGCTGGCGAGAGAGTATTGTGGTTGTGACTTCTGCAAGTTGGTTAAGCGTGAGTTCAATATTAGTCATATTATCACGCAAATTTTCTTTTTTAAGATCTTTAAATTTTTTATATTCCTGCACGCTCATCCCTGACCAAGCTTTTGTAAGTTCGTTTGTTAATATTGCAAAATCTTTTTCTTTCGTAATGCCACGCTCTTTCCATTCATCGGTAAGTTCTTTACGCATTTCAATAGTTTGTAACCTTTGATTTATCCAACCCTCTGTGTAGCCTTTTGCACGATAAAAATCGGCGCCCCTCAAAATTGCTTTCTCTGGGTCGGCAATTTCGTCGAGTCTTTCGCTTCCAACCTGTGCAAGCCACATCTTAAAAGGCTCTGCTTTTTTGCTGGGTATTGATTGAATAAGACGCAAAATTCCCTTTGTGTTTAGCACATCTTGCATATAAAACTTGCCGTCAGCCGATTGCATTTTCAGTTGGTTACAATTTGTAACCAACTCGCTTCCTTCTTTATTTAATCTGTTTTTTAATACTTTCCAATAATTTCTAGCAGTTTGGTAATCTTTGCTATCAGTAAGTATCCAAACCACATCAACAACCGAAAAATACCAATCCTCCTCCTGCTCGTTCCAATGTGTTCTAATTTTTTTATCCTCAAAAACTTTAATGTTTGACATATTTTACTCCTAAAAAAAGTATAACATAAAATAATCTTTTTTGTATATAATTTCAATAATTTTTTGCAGGACGGGCGTCCTGCACCTGTGGTCGGGGTTGGGTGCTAGTTTATAGTTGCTTTTCTATTTATTTTTATCTAGCAAATCATCTATAGGGATATTAAAATATTGGGATATATCGATTAAAGACTGCACGCTTGGGCTTGTGCCGTTTTTCCAACGCAATAGATTGACTCTTGAATAGTTTAGGGCTTTACTAAATTTTCGTTGAGATATGCCAGAGTTTTGTATTAGCGCGACTATGTTATTATACAAACCTTTTTGTTCAAGTGAATAAGGCGTAAAATTATTTTCATCACTAAAGCCTAACAAATAATCAACGCTCACGCATAGGTAGTTTGCAATTTTGAGCAGTGTGGATAGGTTAGGATATCGGTGCTTATATTTATAAAATGTGTTTTTGGATATAATGCCAGCATCAAACAAATTTTGAGTTGTCAGGCCCTTATCCTCTAAAATATCTTTTATAAGTGCAATAAAATCTGGCATAATTGCAACCCTCCAAAATAATTATTGCCTATTTAGGAGCCATTTTGCTTGCAACTGCCTATTATGATGCCAGTGCGATGGCGCACCCCCGTGGTCGGGGTTGGGTGCTAATTTATAATTGAATTTTCTATTTGCAGTTGGTACTGCGCGGGCTTTTATAGGTAGTACTAAACATAATGATGTACTTTATCACACCTTGTGCTGAGCGAACTTTGTACTTATATAGTACACAGAATAGTTTTGTGTACTAAACAAAAATTCTTTTGCGAAAGCAAAAGAATTATTTTTTTGTTTTTTGTTTTTGTAGAAAAGTAGGCAAGTTAAACTATAACGCCACAGGTGCAGGATGCTATCCAAAAACGGGGTGCAGGAGCGGTGCAAGCCTCTGCGTATAAGACCACGGGTGCAAGGGCACGATAAGTACGCAAATGTACCTACTAAAAAAGAAATATAAATATAACTTTTAGCACTTATTCGTGACCAAGGGAGTGCGCCATCGAACAAAGTACGGAAGTTGGCTTAGCAGAATGTAGGTTGAGGCTAAAAACAAGCGCTTAGTACTAACCAAGACCATGGGAGTGCGCCATCGCACGGGAACGGGTAGTTCCCCTAAAATAAAAAGCAGTGTATTTAGTACAAAGTTTCGTTTTGTGTACTAAACAAAAAATTACTTTTTTCGCAAGAAAAAAGCAAATTTCTTTTTTGTTATAGTACTAAGCTAGGCAAGTTAAACTATAAGACCACAGGTCAAGGACGACTGTCCTTGCCTAAAGGGTTATAGGGGAACGGGTAGTTCCCCTAAAATAAAAGTGGTGTAAGCCTCTAAAGAAAATAACTAAAAAATATGTACAAATTTGTAAAAAGTACTTTTAATAAAAAAATAAGTGTGATATAATATAAAATTATAATACATATAGTCTTTTTTTTGGGGGGGGCTATAAATAAAAATAGAAAATGCATTTTTGCTTAGCACCCAAGCCAAGACCACGCCTTGGTGGGGCATCCCACCCCACGGGTTGCGCTTTCCTTTGCCTAGCTTTAGAACTTACTATAAATAGAACACAAAGGCATAAATTAGCACCCAAGCCAAGACCACGCCACGGTGGGGCATCCCACCCGCAAGTAAAAGAAAATTCTAAAAATATATAAAAAATAAAAATAAAACAATTATTAATAAAAATATAATAATTTAACATAAGGAGAAAGTGATGAAGGAGTTTATAAGGGATAATTTAATAGTGTGGATATGGTTGTTGCTTGCAATATTCACCGAACTATTTAGCATCTGCTTTACAGATTGCTCGCCGTTTATAACCAACCCGCTGTACTCGCTAATACTGCTGGGCATCTGCTTTATGGTGCTTATAATGATAACCAACAAAACGGCAAAAAGCATAGTGGCAAGCGTGTTTTATGTGGTGCATGTAGTTGTATGCATCGGCTTTGTGTTTTTATATGAGCAAAACGGCACGGCTTTTGATTTTAGTATGCTTAGTCAGCGCAACGATGCGTTCGGCACGCTGGAAACGCTAAATCTCAACCCCGTGCAAACGAGCGTGCTGGTGGTGCTAGCGGTGGCATTTATTGCCTTTGTGGTGTACTACATTGTGCACAACAAGCGCGCGGATAAAACCAAAGGCGAAAAAATTAAACTGCCTTATAAAATAGCATCGGGCGTGATTTGCGCGGTGCTGGCTTGCTCCATGATAGTGGTGCCTGTGATTGACGGCGTTATGGCTAGCAAGCAGGGCTACGAAAACAAGCTTTATAATCAGAACTATTCGCGCTACCAAACAATGGGCATAACGGCGAACGCGATATACGAGCTGTTCAGTGGCTCGCTTGCAAGCCGTGTGGATACCTCGGATATAGATGAGCTAGATGCCTATCTTTTTGGCGATGGCACTGATACTTGCGAAAAGTTGCTACCAACCTCGCAGTTCAACGGAATTAGCGCGGGCAAAAACCTTGTTATGATTATGGTAGAATCGTTTGATTGGTATCCGCTAACTTGGTACGATGCCGAGACAACTGCACAGATTTTTCCTAACATTACAAAATTGATGGGGCAGAGCGTGGTGCTGGATGGCTTTTATTCGCGCGAAAAGACGGATACCGCCGAAAACAATGCCTTGCTGGGCTCGAACTCCTCCAACAAAACAATAAACTACGATTTTCCTGATAACGAATATCCGTTTTCGATGCCAAATATGTTTAGGAGTGTGTATCCTGAGGCATCAATAAGGGCGTTCCACCAAAACAATGCAACCTTTTACAACCGCGATAAATCGTTTGTATCAATCGGCTTTGATGAGTTTTACGGCATCGAGGCTATGGAGCCGTTCGGCGTTGTCAATAACTGGAACGGCGGTGAAGACTGGGGCGATGTGGGCGAGAGTATGGGCGAAAGGACGCGCGATAGCGAGACTATGCTACATATGGTAGAGGAGATGTTTCCGCTAGACGAGCAGTTCTACACATACTGGCTTACATTTACTATGCACGGATACTATGCTGAACGCGAGAACCTGGGCAATTTTACCTACAATGATGGGCAGAGCGATTACGAGGGCGGATACTACGGCTACTTTGACGCTATGGGAGTTTTTCCTGAGAGCGATGATACCAATATAAACTATTTGCGCACCTATGCGGCGGCGCTAAAAGATTTTGATGTGGCGCTGGGCATTATGCTAGATTATTTTGAGGAGAACTTGTTGCTAGAGGATACTACCATAGTTATTTATGCCGACCACAACACATATTATAATAATCTATCGGCGTACGGCAAAAATATTGATGAGACATATAACAGCGAACTTTACCGCGTGCCTTGCTTTATTTATGACCAAGATTTATATTCGGCGTACTACGCTTATTACGGCGATGAGTGCTTAAAACAAGTGTTTGGCAATGATGAGAACCCTGATTATGAGTGTTTGACGCTATCTAAGTTTACAACCACAACTGATTTGATTCCAACCATACTTGACCTATTTGGCATATCTGGGTGGGCGAACCTATATTTAGGCAATTCTGTGTTTATTGATGATGTGGAAAGCATAATTTATTCGCGCGCGTACGGCATATTTGTTACGGATAAACTTATTTGCTACTCGGTGAACAATTTGCTTTACACCTATGAGGGCTTTACTGATGCGGATAGGCAGGACTTTATTGAGCGCGCTGAGGCTCATCTGATTAAGCAGGAGTACCTTGATAAAATCTACTACTCCGATTACTTTAGCAAGTACGATTATAAAATACCTTTATTTTAGGGGAACTACCCGTTCCCCTATAACCCCTTAGGCAAGGACAGTCGTCCTTGACCTGTGGTCTTATAGTGGCTCTAGCCCAGTTTTCTACTAAAAACTATAAAAAAATATTGCTTTTTTCTTACGAAAAAAGTAATTTTTTTGTTTTGTACACAAAACTATTCTATGTACATATAAGTACAAAGTAGGCTTAGCACAAAGCGGGTTAATGTACGGCACTATGTTTAGTACTACCTATAAAAGTTCGCGCAGTACTAACGGCAAGTAGAAAAGGTAACTTATATTAGCACCCAACCAAGACCACGGGAGTGCGCCATCGCACTTTTTGTTTAGTAGTAAAATTAAACTATGTACACATAATTGATGCAATTTGCATATATTAATAATAAACAAAAAGGTAACATAAGATACTTTGCACCACTTAAGATATATCACACTACATAGGATGCAAATATATGACTGCAGGGTGGTATAATTGTATACGCTTATTGCCATAATAGGATAATTATATAGTATATTTATGTGATTATAAAGTAGAATAAATATATTATATAAGTTTAGTACTATAGATTAGAATAAATGCTTATTACTGTAGATTAGAATAAATGTATAATACATCCATATGACTATATAACGGAATTAATGTACAACATATTCTGCAAAATCAATTTATTATGTAATACAATTTTTTTACTGCAAAATGGAATTATTATATAATACAAGTATATTACCGCAAACTGGAATTAATGTATAATATTATCGCAAACTAGAATTGTTGTATAGTACAATTTTAGTATTACAAGTTAGAATAGTTGTACAGTATAATTTTATTACTACAAACTGGAGCAATTATACAATATATGTTTAGTACTGCAAACTGGAATAATTATATAATATATGTTTATGACAGCAAGCTGGAATTATTGTACATAAGTGTATACTAAAAAATTGTATAAATATACAATATATGTTTATGACTAAAAACTACAATAAAAGTATAATATATGTTTATGACTAAAAACTACAATAAAAGCATAATATATGTTTATGACTAAAAACTGCTATTAATGTACAATACAATGTTGTGACTAAAAACTGCAATAAATGTACAATATAATATTATGACTACAAGGAGTAACAAATGTACAATACAATATTATGACTGCAAAATGTAATAAAAGTACAATACAATATTTTGATTATAAACTAATATAATTATAAGTAAGAGTTAGGGGTGAGGGTAGTGGAAATTTCTTATGCAGAGTTGAGGCAAAAGACAGTTGTAAATATTGCTGATGGCAAAAATCTGGGGCACATTATTGATGCCATTTTTGATGATACCTATGGCAAACTGCTAGGTTTTGTGGTGCCTAGCATAAAGCGCAGTTTTTTTAAGTCGCAGAACGATATATTTATTCCGTACCAAAATATTTGCAAAATTGGCACTGATGTCATTCTTGTAGAACTTCTGCCTCAAAATGCGCCTAACCCCACACCTCAAAACGATGAGCCTTATGCTTTTGCTCAAACTCGTAGCAACAAAGTTCAAGCCACTAACTGGTCTAAACTATAGTATTTTAACACTGTTTGCGGGGAATTTTCCATCCCCCGCACCCTCAGTAGCAGGACAGGCGTCCTGCACCTGTGGTCTTATAGTGGCACTAGCCTAGTTTTCTACTAAAACAAATATAAAAAAAATATTGCTTTTGGCTTTCGCCAAAAGTAATTTTTGTTTTGTAGTAAAACTAAACTATAAACCATATAACATCACAGGGCAGGGGCTACCACCGCTCTTGTTTTTTAGGGGAACTACCCGTTCCCCTATAACCCTATGGCAAGGGCTCTCGCCCTTGAACCCGTGGTCTTATAGTGGCTCTAGCCCAGTTTTCTACTAAAAACAAATAAAAAAATATTGCTTTTTTCTTACGAAAAAAGTAATTTTTTGTTTAGTAGCAAAATTTAGCCCGTGTACTAAACAAAAATTCTTTTGCGAAAGCCAAAAGGTGCGATGGCGCACTCCCGTGGTCGCGGTTAAGTGCTAAATTGTATCTGTTTTTCTATTTGTGGTTAGTACTATGCGGGCTTGCGTAAAAAGTATTGTACTGTGATTTTATATGGCACACAGAATAGTTTTTGCTACAAAACAAAAATTCTTTTGCGAAAGCAAAAAAATTATTTTTTTTTTTTTTGTTATTTGTTTTAGTACAAAAGCTAAGCTAGTGTCACTATAAGACCACAGGTGCAGGATGCTATCCTGCCACGGGGTGCAGGGGCGGTGGTAGCCCCTGCAAAAATCGTTGGACTGGGGTTATAGGGGAACGGGTAGTTCCCCTAAATAAAAAAGCAGAGGCGGTGAAAGCCTCTGTTTTTAGAATTTTTTAAGATTTACTTTTGCGTCAGCAAAAGGAAAAATCTAAAATATTATATAAAATAATATAATATTATTTAGGTAGTTTAGGGCGGGTTGGGAGTTTTGGCTGTGGCGCCTTTGATGTACCCGCACTTGCACCGTTTGGAGCGCCTGCACCATTTGAAGCGCTACCGTTTGCACCAGCGCTTGCCACATTTGGTGCTGTTGCTTTTGAATTGCTTGCGTTTGCGCTAGCGCTTGCCACATTTGGACTGCTACCATTTGTTCCGTATTGTGCTCTTGCACTGTTTGGAGTAGGGCTAGCCTTGCTAGATTGTGCAGTTTGCGTAGGCTGTGCGTTATTAGGTGCATTTTTTGGCACATAGATGCCTGAGGTTTGTATTGTACTTTCTTTTGCATTTGCTGTGGTTCCGCTTATATTTGCATTTGCTGTGTTGCCAACATTTGCTGTGTTGCCAACATTTGCTGTGTTTGCATTTGCGTTTGCATTTATTGAAGCATCTTTTGCATTTTGGCTATAAAGCTGGGTATCTAGGCGCGAGGACTTGTTCAGTTGCCCTTTACTAATGTAATCTTTTACCTTATCGGCTTTTCTACTGCGCCTTGATTCGGAGCCTACCAAAACATCGGACTTTTTGAAGTTGCGAATTACCAAAATAACTAATACAATGGCAACCAAAAGCGCAACTCCGCCCAAAATTAGGTACAGCATAGACATAAAGGTGTTAGTTTTGTTTAGCACAATGTACAGTGTTTGCTCTTGCCCGAGCTCATCGGTGTAGACAACTGCGTACTGGTGCTTGCCGTCCTCGACAGCCTGAGTAGGGTCTGCCCACGCGTAGTTTTCGGGCAGAGTGATATCGGCAAGGGTATCGGCGTTGTTCACTTCGCCCTGCGAAATTGATGGCGCGGAGGCGCTGACATTGTTTATATATGTAAACTGGCGCGTAGCGTTATTTAGCACATAGTTCACTGCGTCCTCGCCACGCAAAACAAGGTTGAGCGAGCGGTTTTGATAGTCGGTTGCGTACAAAAGCTCCATAATATCAAGGTCAACATCCAGCGGGTTTACATATGTAAAAGTAGGGGTAGGGTGGTCGGAGTTATAGTTTTGGCGGTCCTCCCACACAATATCTATGGCGCACTTTTCCACCTTGATTTGCGCTCTAAAGATATAATCGTTGTAGTATGGCGCGGTGAGTTTTATATAAACTGTATTATCCTGCGCGTTCCTAAAACTGTACTGCCCATCGTAGTAGCGCACGCCATCGGTGCTATAAGCCACGCTGTATTCGGCGCCGTCCACCATTTGCGCGGAAAACTCGATAGTGTGGTAGTTGTCATCAAAGGTTGCCGAGTAGTTGGAGTAGTCTACAACAAAATTTGCCTTATTTATTGTGTACATTTGGGTAGGGTTTAGTATGGTGTAGTTGTTCTGCCCGTATGGCAGGCTGAGGCGCGCCTCTAGGTTTTGGGCTGGATATATACTGCCACCAAAAGTTTGCAAGGTTAGGGTTTCATCAATCGGATTTACAAAACTGTACTCGGGGAATAGCGTTTGCCCTGTGTATGTCAGTTGATTTTCGCCCCAATCTATAGTAAGTTCCACGGGGTCGATATCAATAACCGCTTGCAAAACGGTATCCTTGTAGTTTACAAAGTTTGTGAGGTAGATATAAACCGTGTACTCGCCCGCGTTTACAAAGTTTGGCATAGCCTCCTGCATTGTGATATTATCGGTGCTAAACCTAATTTGCGGGGTTTCGGTAGAGGTAAACTTAAAGCTTGCGCTGTGCGATTGCGCATCGTAAGTATCGCTATAGCCTGCAATCGTGTAGTGGCTTGTAGGCAAATCTGCCTTATTTATTGTGTAGGTGCCGTTGTTTATTGTGACGCTGTAGTTAGGATTTTGATAGGTGGCGCTTATTGGGTACTGCCCAACCTGCGAGTTGCTAGAAACTGCGCAAGAGTACTCAAAATTTAGGTCATCGTTCCCATACACCGAGCCCGAGGTTACCGAGTAGGTGAACGGCTGGAGCGCTTGCCCATAATCGCTTTGCTTATCGTCTATTTTTATGGCAACTTGGCGCGGACTGACGCTTGCGCTGAACACACAGGTGTAGTAGTAGTTTTTATCCAAATCTCTAACATTTAGTATAAAGTGGCAATCACCTAGTTGTAAAATTGTGCCACCCAGAGTGGTACTTGAAAGTTCTAGTGTATCGGGCGCAAAGGTGAGGTACACATCTAGGTTGCTTGAGGCGCTTGAGAGCGTTGGCAGAGTTATGCTTAAAGTATCGCCGTACTGCATATCAATGTTGCGCTGTGTGTAGGATAGCGCGCTTGTAGATTGCACCCACTTGGCGTAAACTGTGTGATTAGGCACAAATCTATAAAGCTTTCCGCCGTAGTTTGTGCTGTTATTATCGCAGTAGCTATCAAAGCCCTCGGTGTAGAGCGTGCCATCCG
>CALVJT010000022.1 GCA_944332315.1 uncultured Clostridia bacterium | reverse complement strand
GCATCGGCGGGGGGCGTGGGGCAACAGCTGGGCGCGGGTGCATCGGCTGTGCGTGTGGTGCAACGGCTGTGCGCGTGGTGCAATGGCTGTGCGTGTGGTGCAACAGCTGGGCGCGGGTGCATCGGCTGGGCGCGGGGGCATCGGCTGTGCGTGTGGTGCATCGGCTGTGCGCGGGGCAAAAAAAGCAAAATAATTGGTCTTTTATTATTAAATAATTGGTCTTTTATTATTAATGCTTTATAGTGAGTTATAGATTAAAACTTTTGCTAAGCTCTTTCTGCTAGTTTCCACGAAAAATTATAGAACCAAAATATTATGCACTATACTACCAATCCCAAAAAAATTTATAAAATAATACAAAATATTACAAAAAAACACTTTATGTACATCAATCAACATAAAGTGTTTTTATAATATTATTTTTGGATATTTGTGATATTTACATAATCCATACAACAAGTTTTTAGGTTTTTTAGTATTTTTTCGCCTCTTTTAGTGTTGTTTGCGCCGGTTGAAAGTAGCAATGCATAGCGGTACGCAAGTTCGGCAACTCTTTTTTGTTGTTTACTTTCGTTTTCATCGCTAATTGCCTTTTGAATGACACTTTGCTCGCCCTTTGCTATTGGCATTTTGGAAAGATTTTCCAATATCACATCTGCTTTCATTTTATCCATAAATTTCTCCTTTCGAAAACGGCACCCTTACCCCCTGCCCTTTTCCTGCATAAATAGTATATGATAATCTACAATTTACATACACTCTTTTTACAAATTGAATTATACCAAATATATATCACTTTGTCAATATTTGTTTTAGTTTTATTGTTTTAATAGCAAAATTGGCTTTGGGTGCCAGATGCTTTCCTACAACTTAGGTTTTAGGAAATGAAAATTGCTTAATATAAGCAACGGGTAGTTCACCTACAACCACATTTGCTACGCACACAAATTAGCGTTCCACATCTTTGTTGCTTTGTTCCTCAATTTCGCGCAACTTTTTAAGCAGTTTACTTGAATGGTGCATTTTTGCGGAATCTTTTATTAGTTTACTATTTTTAAGTGCCACTGTAAGCCCCGCGCCCACGCCCACGCCTGCAACAGCATCCAGCGCGGAGATATCTATTGTTTGCACTGCATCGCCTATGGCATCACTCACGCCATCTACATCAACATCCAAATCGGTATCCACAGCATCCATTGCGCTGGCTTTGGATTCGGGCCAAAAGCCACCACTATGCTTTGTATCGGTGATAGTATCTACACCGTGCTTGCCAACCACTTCAAGCGTATCCACGCCCATCATTTGCGTAGTGATATCTGGCGAATAGAACACATTTGCATCATCAATCATCAAGTTTTCGTACGCAGAATTTAGCACGGCTTCGTTTGCACTAAATTGCATTGCCATATTCTTTACTGTTTCATCATCGATAACTTCCATAGTTCGTGGCCAATTTATGGAATTTATTTCCGTCACTTTTGCATTGTAGTAATCTTGCACATTTTCAACTATACTGGAAAGCGCTTTTGGAGTTTGCGAATCGTACGCGTTATCAATTGGCTGTCTTAATCTATCTGCAACTTCCACCTTATGCTGTTGCAGGTACTGCACAAGCTCCTCGTAGTTATTAAAACCATTTTGTCTTGCCACAGTATCTAGAGCAAGTGCCCTTTCATTGGCAATATCTTGCAAAGCCTCGCTCTTTGATACAAGTTCGGTAGATTTTGCATTTTCTATAATTTGCAATGCCTGCTCGTAGCTATCTAAATTGTACTGCGTGGCAACACCTTCGTTTATAACATCCTGCATAGAGGCATATATTGTTTTTGCCTCCTCGGGCGTTAGGTATTGGAATAATGAATTGTTTACGGCATTTATCAATTCTGTTCCATTACTAAAACCATATGCCTTGGCAAAGTCGTTCAGGTCTAGTTGTAAAGCACTACTGCTTGGAACAATTGAACAATATACAACTGCACACAATATTGCCCCACCGATTAACGATAATACCGTTCCAGCCACTACCGTTTCATTCTCCGTATCATAATCGGGCGCGAATTTTTCGGCTAAATAATTTGAGGCATACATACCGCCTACAGTTGTAGCACCTGCCACCCCCAAACCAATTAATAACGGCCCTATTACAATGCCTGTTTGGCTGAGCGTTTTTAGCGGATTTGCACTGTGCTGTACTTCGAGCATCTGCTCGGTGATATCTGCTAGTTGCTCAAATTCGTCATCTTTCCTTTTTTGCCAAGCCTCGAACCTTTCAAAAGCTTCGCGCGCTTTTGGGTCTTTGGACTTTTCTAGATCGTAGTAGTTATCGGCTCCGTATTCCTCTTTTATTTGCGTTTCGGCGTAAGCAACCGCGTTTTTATAGATAGTGTACGCCTGCGATAGGCTCCTTTGCTTTGTGTGTGGCAGTATCCCGCCGTTTACATTTTTCAAAAAATCATCGTTTAGAATTTTTAGACACTCATCATCCGATAAAGCTTTATCATCCCTCAAAATTCTTACAAAGTCGGCAAAGTATTGTTTATACTCTTGGTCATAAAATTCTATGTCCACATTTCTATCTTTTGCCATACGCTTTGTAGCATTTACAACCGCATCCAGCGTTGTGATGCTCCTCATCTGCTTTTTGCTAAGTTCCCCCTTTTGGTTGCCCTTTCTTGCCATTTTACTCTCCTAAATAAAGTTATAAGTAAATTGTACATTATATTAGGCAATTTGTCAATTATTTATCTTAAAGTAAAATTCAAGCAGTTAAAAATTTTGGTTCCATATTTCGTGGGTGTTAGCAAAAATTTAGCGAAAAGAGTATAGCACAAGTTTGAATCTATACCCCATTTATAGTAAATAACATTAGTTTTTAGCGCTCGGATAAAAGTACTAACCCTACATTATCCACTAAACAAATAGGCACGCAAGATAATAAACCACAAATTAAAGGCAACAGAATTTTCAATGTCAAAATCACCCTAAACAAACAGGCACGCAAGGTTATAAACCACAAAGGCGCCAATGTATGCCACAACAAGTTGTAGCGCCACCGAAAAAACTGTCCACTTGGCGCCCACCTGATAGCGCATTGCCGAAATTGTGGCTACGCAAGGCGTATAGAGCAGAACAAATGTCAAAAAACTCAGCACGCCCGCCGTTGAAAAATGCACAGCGCTCGATGTGGCAAGCAGGCTCGCCCCAACAAGCTCCACATCGCCCGCGCCCACATTATTTATTATGCCAATGCTACTAACTATAAGCTCCTTTGCTATCAACCCCGCAAACAGCGCACTGACAGCGCCCCACTCGCCAAAGCCCAATGGAGCAAACACGGGCGCTATAAACTCGGATACCGTTTGTAGTATGCTTTTTTGTTGCGTTCCACCTATGTACGAAAATGTAAATGTAAAGCTCTGCAAAAACCATATTAGTACCGAAAATATTAGTATGTAGCTTGCCACGCGCTTTATAAACTGCTTTGCGTTTTTGCCCACCGATTTTGCTACCACACGCGCCTTTGGCACGCGATATGGCGGAAATTCCAGCAAAAAGGAACTTTCGTTGTTTGGCAATATTGTTTTATCTAAAATATTAACAACAACTATACCTATAATGGCAGATAGTATATAAAGCAAAAATATAACTAGCACATTGCCCGCGCCAAAAAATGCCCCACCTAGCACGGCAAATACGGGCAGTTTGGCACTACACGCCATAAAGGGGGTTGTTAAAACGGTTTTTATTTTTGCGTTTTTGCTTTCAAGATTTTCCGCCGTTAAAATGGCGGTGGCGGTGCATCCGTAGCCCATTAAAAAGGTGAATACGCTTTTGCCCGATAGCCCCACCTTGTTGCATATGCCCTCCAGCAAGTACGCTAGGCGCGACATATATCCGCTTTCCTCCAAAATTGTCAAAAACAAAAACAGCAACAGCACTTGCGGTAAAAAGGATGCTATCGAGCCCACCCCGCCTAAAATTCCATCCTTAAATAGCGAGTAGATAAAGTCCACCCCTAGCCCCTGCAAAAGCGAGAGTATCGGCGTGCCTATTATATCCACTATAATGTACTCAAGCACACCGCTAAAAAATGCGCCCACCGAGCCAAAGGTTATGTAAAAGATAAATAAAATTATCAACAAAAATATCGGTATTGCTAGGTATTTGTTTAGCAGAATTTTATCTAGTTTATACCCTTTTAGATAGGCTATATTTGCGCCCGATTTTCTACCCATATTGCATTTCACTTTTTGCTCATCTAAAACCTTTTGGGAGAATTTTTTATCTATTGTTGGCGAAAAATTTATGACATTTTGAGTATTTTTGATGTCATTTTGTGTGTTATTTGCGTTTTTACTATCATTTTGAGCATCTTTACCAATATTTAGTGCATCTTTACCGCCATTTTGTGCATTATTGTTGCCATTTTGAGTCTTATAACTGCTATTTTGTGCATTATAGTTGCCATTTTGTAAATTGTTGCCGTTATTTTGATTATTTTGTTTATAAAAATCGATATTATTAGAAAATCTAGAGTTTTTGTCATAAAAACTAAACTCTGTTTGCAAATTATAGTTGCATTTTTGCAAAAGGTTTTCAATAAACTCAAAGCGCAAAGAATATATATTTGCGGGGCAATTATTTAGTAAATTTTTTATTTTATCTAAAGCGGGTTTATCTAGGTTATATAATGTAATATAAAATTCATCGCCCTCAATAATTCGCAAGGCAACAAAGGCATCCCAAAAACTTTTATTTTGCTTTTTAAGGGGCCCCGCTATGCTATTGTTTACAGTTTTGCAGTGGGAACTGTTGGGGCAATTTTTGCAGTTCGCGCTTTTGTTTTTGGGGGGTACACTATCAAATTTATAGTTTGCGCGATTGTTTGATTTATAATTTGATTGCTTTTTGCGTTTTTTAGATAAATTTATGCTAAAAATTAAAAACTTTTTGTTGCTTTTGCGTTTTTGCATAGACTTATTATGTGCTACATTTTTATTTGCTTTGCTACTATATAATTTGCTAAAATCTACTTTATATTTTTTAAGAATTTGGCAAATTTCGTTAAACGGCACTTTATTTAGATAGTTTAGCTTTAAGGCGTTTGGGTTATAGTTTACACTTTGTTTTTCAAAAAGGTTCAATACACTTTTTTTATCAAAAAAATCTATTAAATGCACGGGGCAATTTAGCAGTTGCGCAAGTTTGGTTTTATCAAAGTTTGCTTTTTCGCCAAAGTTATTTACTACTAGGGTGACATTGCAGTTTAGTTCTAGCAGTTGCAGTGTCAGCATCAGGTTGCGCTTGAGGTTGTTTTGCTCGCAGATATTAAAAATTTGCGTTTTGTTTTGCAGTACAAAGTTATCGGTTATGCGCTCCTCCAGCGTGTAGGGGCTTAGCGAATAGGTGCCTGCTAGGTCGATTAGTGTTGTGCCTTTGATGCTATATGCTACGGGGTCTATTGTCACGCCGTGCCAGTTGCCCACATGAAAGTTCGCACCCGTTGCACTGTTCAAAAATGTGGTTTTGCCTGTGTTCGGGTTGCCCACTAGCGCTATTTGCTTTTCCATGCTCCACCCCTTTTATTTTTTATTTTTTTATTTTTTATTTATTTTTTTTAAGAATTTTTCTTTTTTCTTACGAAAAAAGTAAACTCTAAAACAAATTAAATATAAATAATTAAAATACAAAATTAAACTTATTAAATACCTATTTATGGGAACTACCCGTTCCCCTATAACCCCTTAGGCACGGACGGGCGTCCTTGACCTGTGGTCTTGCTTGGGTACTAATTTGCGCTTTAGTATTCTATTTATAATAATTTTTAATGCTGAGTAAGGGTATAGGCGTACTCCCGTGGGGTGGGATGCCCCACCGTGGCGTGGTCTTTGCTTGAGTGCTAATTTGTGCTTTAGTATTCTATTTGTGGTAAGTGCTGATGCGAAGTTAGGGGGTGCACTCCCAAGGTCATAAGTGAGTACTAGTATTTGCTTTGGTATTCTATTTGTGGGTACTACAAATGCGTACTAGAGTTTGCCCCACCATGGCGTGGTCTTTGCTTGGGTGCTATTTTATGATTGATTTTTCTATTTGTGCGATGGCGCACTCCCGTGGTCTTGGTTAGTACTAAGCGTTAGTTTTGTTGCTTAAATAATTAAGTACAAAGCCTGCTTTATATGCTTTCTATTTGTGCAATAATGCCTTCGTAGGTTGGTAAAAAATGCATTCTGTTTGAATATAAGGGCTTGTCCTATTTGTGTTAATTTTCGTTTGTTTTTTATATGCCCACTCTTTTGAGAGTATTCTTTTTAGATGCGATATCTGTATATATAATGTATGTTTTTGCGTAAATATAATGTGGCTTTGCCTTTATGGTTTGTTTTTATCGTGGCTTTTTATAATGTAACCTTATCATTATATATTATATGTTTTTGCTAGATGGCTTTATCACCATACAGAATGGTTTATCCTTATAAATAATGTATTCACAAATAATGCTAAAATATCACCATTTGGGCGCAAACGACATATTTATTTATATGACATTGAGTGAATTAAAAGTTGGCACGGTTTGCAAGGTTGATTATATTCAGTCAGAGCCTAGGTTGCGCAGGCGCCTTTATGAGCTTGGCTTTGTTAAGGGCGCCACTGTACAGATTATTGATATCTCGCCTATGCATCGGGCTTATTTGGTTATTGTGCAAAACTCCATTTTTGCTCTGCGTTGCGAGATTGCAAAAAAAATACAGTGCTACTACACTTCTGTTATTTGATATATTTTTATATTCATTTTTATAAATAATCTCTTTTGCTAACGCAAAATAGAAAATATAAATAAAATAATAACAATTATAAAAATATATAGAAAAAGGAGTTAAAAACTCCTATTTTTCGATATCATCTGATTTAATTGTCACCTTTACGCCGTAAACGCCGTCTCTTTTCATTTTTTGTATGCGCTTGAGTTCCTGCAGTTCAAACTTATAAAGCGCTTTATGGATACGGCGCCTCAATTCCTTTTTAGATGGTTGTTGTGGAACGGTAGCCAAAATTGCCTCACGCTCCTCGGCGGTCATACACGCAAGCGCGTACTTATCGGGCAACTTAAAATCGTTTACCATCATAATTTCTTTTACCGCCTCCTTAGTAAGGCCTCCGCGTGAACGAAAGTAGGTATCCTGCAAATCTTTAACCGCTTTGCGGTAGTTTAGGTCTAATTTGCGCTCAACATACTTTATGCCCAAATATCCCGTCACGCCCGCAACGGCTATTAGCGGAGTACTGCCCGTATATATTGCCCACAAGCCCCCCACTGTTGCGCAGGATGCTATAAACGAAAGCGATGCACATATAGTGGCATCACGATTTAAGGTTTCATCAAACGGAATGCCCATTTCACGCAATTGCGCGCGCTGGTAGTACTCCTCATCCCATTCATCGTAGTAGTCATCCCACTCATCCCTGCTACGCGTATATATTTTGTTGGACGATGAGGCGCGAGTGGCATCTACTTGCATATTTGTGTTGTTGGGCACCACTTTTACATTGTTGCTTTGCAGTGCTTCATACACATCTATCAATATAGGCTCAGCCTCGCCAGCATCACCCTGTTCGATGGCTTCTTTTAATATAGTTTTGAGTTCATCCAACTTTTTATCGGACTTTGTTTGGCTTTTGTACGCCTCAACCTCGCTTGCGCTGTGCGAATCTTGCAGTAGGTCATCCGCTTTTATGATTTGCGTTTTAGATTCTTGCAGTTTGCGCAGATTCTCCTTTATAGATTCGGGCAACTTTTCTTGGGAGTCCTCGCGGAGCGCCTCGAACTCCACCTTTTTTATAATGTTGCCATCGTCCATCACCTCAAAAACTTCTCGGCAAGGAAAGCCCGCTATGGCATCGGTGGCCACAAAATCGCTTTGCTCCTTTTCCTTGGTTATATCCTCCGCCTGCATAAACTCCTCAAAGGTGCTGTTTTGCAGTATTTCTTGTGCCTTTTTCTTATCCATCTTTTTCTCCTAGATAAATTTTAACACAGTTTATTATTATAGTCAATATCTATTTGTATTTTTATTTGTTTTATATATTATTTATTTTTAATTTTTTATTTGTTTTTTAAGATTTTTTCTTTTTTCTTACGAAAAAAGTAAACTCTAAAACAAATTAAAACTATAAATAAAACTAAATATAAAAATAGCATTTAATACGCAAAAATTTATATATAATACTTGCGCTTATGCACAAATATAGGGGAACTACCCGTTCCCCTAAAACCCATTTATACTATAAAGATAAGTTACTTGCGCTGTCGCGCAAGTGCGGGGAAAAGATTTTCCCCGCAAGTAAGAGAAAGTGCAAGTAACTTATCCCTATAATTATAAATTAATTTGTTTTTTGTATTAAATATTTATACTTTTGCGCAAGCGAAAGATAAAATGTTTTAATATTAACAAAATAAATAAATAATAAAAAACTAATTTTTTTTGCGCAAAATGTCGCCCGCCGAAAGATTATAAGGGCAAGCAATGGTAAGAATTTCCTGCACTTTAAGCGCATCGTCAATATTCTCGCCACTAGAGTTTATAATTTGCGTGACCTCAAAAGTTTTGTTGAACGAGTTGCTAGGCGAAAGCACCTCGAGAGTATCGCCCACCCTAAAGCGGTTGCGCATTTCCACTTTAACAAAGCCATCGTGGCTATTTTCAAGCACATTAGCAATAAAATCGTAGGTAGAAACGGGCAAACTAGATTCAATAAACTCCCTATCCTGCTCATCAAGATAAAAGCCAGTGGTGTAGTGGCGGTGGCTAGATTTTTCAAGTTCCGCAAGCAGGCTTTCATCGAACGGTTCGCCCTTTTCCACAGCGTCCAGCGCGCGCCTATAGGCATTAGTCACATTTGCAACATAGTAGGACGTTTTCATTCTGCCCTCTATCTTAAAACTTTCGATGCCGGCGCCTGCCATTTCCTTTAGATGCGCAATCATATTCATATCCTTGGAGTTCAAAATGTAAGTTCCGCGCTCATCCTGCTGGATAGTCATTTCGTCCTCGCGGTTTTTCTCGCGCAAGTAGTACTCGAACCGACACGCCTGCGCGCACTGTCCGCGGTTGCTATCGCGCTTGCACAGGTAGTTGGAAAGCAGGCACCTACCGCTGTAGGATATGCACATTGCGCCGTGCACAAATGCCTCAAGTTCCAAATCGGGCAAAGCATCCTTTATTTGCGCAATTTCCTTTAGGCTCAGTTCGCGGGCAAGCACTATGCGCTTTACCCCTAAATCTTGCCAAAAGCGCGCCGATTCGATGTTCGTGCAGTTGGCTTGCGTGGATAGGTGTATTTCTAAGTTTGGTGCAACTTTACGCGCAAGGTTTATTATGCCTACATCCGATACAATAATGGCATCGGCGCCAATTTTTTCTAGGTACACTAAATAGTCGGATAGCCCCTCAAAATCGGAGTTATGTGCTAAAATATTTACAGTTATGTACGCTTTTTTGCCCAAATTGTGCGCGTAGGTTATGTACTGCTCGAGTTCATCCTCATCAAAATTATCACTAAACGCGCGCAGTCCGTACTTTTTGCCCGCAAAGTAGCACGCGTCTGCGCCAAAGTAAAAGGCGGTTTTGAGTTTTTCACTGCTCCCTGCTGGGGATAATAGTTCTAGTTTTTTCATCGTTTTCTCCTTTTATTTTTATTTATTTTTTTATTTATTTATTTTTTTTATTTATTTTTTAATAATTTTTCTTTTTTCTTGCGAAAAAAGTAAACTCTAAAACAAGTAAATACAAAATATAAACAAATTAAATTATAATGGCTAATAAGGTACTTGCACATTCGTGCAAGTGTAGGGGAAAGTCTTTTCCCCTACAACCCCTCGGCAGGACAGGCGTCCTGCACCTGTGGTCTATGCTTTGTGCTAATTGCTAGTTATATTTTCTATTCTGTGTTGCTACAATGGCTTACTCAAATTTGCCCTACCGTGGAGTGGTCAATACTTGGGTGCTAGTTTGTGCTTTAATATTCTATTTATAGCAAGTGCGCTATCGCAATGTTAAAAAATTTATAAAGTTGGCATAGTATAGTGCCATTAGTGGACGATAGCTTGCTTAGTACTAACCCGACTACGGGGGTGCGCCATCGCACCCTAAGGGGTTTTAGGGGAACGGGTAGTTCCCCTATGATTGCGCACTTGTGCGAAAGATATCCCCTCCCCCTTATTTATAAATGTATATTTTAATTTTATTTTTTTGTTTTTTGTATTAATTTTTTTTACTTTCGCGAAAGCGAAAGATAAAATGATTATTAAAAATTAAAATAAATAAATTAAATTATAATTAATTTTGTGATTTGACCGAAATTGATAAGCCATCGCCTATAGGCAGAATTGTGGAGCAAAGGCTTTTGTTGGTGAACAGCATATTCAAAAACTTGTGCATTCTATCTATGGTGCTTTCCAACTTATGCTTTGTTGGCACGGCGCCCGCCGTCATACCCTCTTGCAAAACATTATCTGCCACAAGCACTGCGCCATCATCTAGCAAGCGCAGTATACTTGGCAGGTAGCCCAGATACTGTGCTTTTGCGCCATCCAAAAAAATAAGGTCGAATTTTTGCTCGCAATTTAGCAGGTAGTCATCGGCATCGCACAGCACAATTTCCACGCGCGGTTCGTACTTTTTGAGATTTTTTTTTGCAAGCATAAATCTATCGTAGTCAATTTCTAGCGTAGTTAGATGCAAATCGGCGCAGGCATCTAGCATAATCTTTCCACTGTAGCCTATGGCGGTGCCAATTTCTAGCACTCGGCGGGGCTTTAGCATTGCTACGATTAGGCGCAACATATTTGCTGTATCACGCTTAACTATTGGCACATAGTTTTGCTGGGCGTACTCCTCTAGCCGTTTATCGCCAAACTTTTGCTTGCTTATCATAAAGTTTATAAATTCTTGCGTTTTATCCATATGTAGATTATATCACACTTTTCCCTTTTTTGCTACCTTTTTGTTGTTTTATTTTTTAAGATTTTTTTATTATATTTTATTATATTAAAACATTTTATCTTTCGCTTTCGCGAAAGAATAAATATTTAATACAAAAAACATATTAAAATCAAATTAATTTATAATTATTTTTTATTAAATACTTATGCTTTCGCTTATATATATGGGAACTACCCGTTCCCCTATAACCCCTCAGGGTGCGATGGCGCACTCCCGTGGTCATTGCTTGAGTGCTAATTGTTAGTTATATTTTTCTATTCTAAGGTAGTACTCAGCGAACTTATAGTAGATGTGTCCTTGACCTGTGGTCTTGCTTGGGTTTTAGGCAAAAACGCGTGTTCTATTTGCGTTTGATATCGTTGCGAACATTGTGTTTGCCTACCCATGCGTAGTTTTATATGGTATGTAGTTTAGTTTTATGTACTAAACAAAAAATTCTTTTGGCGAAAGCCAAAAGAAATATTATTTTTGTTTTTTAGTACTAAACTAGGCAAGTACCCTATAAGACCACAGGTGCAGGATGCTATCCTGCCACAGGGTGCAGGGGCGGTGGTAGCCCCTGCGTAAAAAAATCAGGGGCGGTGGTAGCCCCTGCATAAAATATAATAAAATCAAAATTAAAATAACAAATAAATAATAAAATACCAAATAAAAATTACTTAATATCGAAAACAACTGTCAAAACGGTTGGGTTGCGACGCGTCTTTTTGTTAAAGAAGCCCGAAAGTGCTTTGCGGATGTTCTGCTTTAGCACTTGCACATCGATGTTCTTTATATCGCTTTTAAGGATAGTTTCGCGCACAAACTGCCTAGCCTCCTCGACAAGCGAGGATGCTTCGGAGGAATAGATAAGTCCGCGCGTGATAATTTCGGGTCCGTTTTTGATGACACCTTTCTTTTTATCGATGGCAACAACTGTGACGCACAGTCCTTCCTCGCTAAGGTTAATTCTATCTTTAAGCACGGAGCTATCCACCTCGCCAACACCCAAGCCATCGATGAGCCTTGAGCCAGATTTAACTTTGCCCGACTCCTTGAATAGGTCTTTATTAATCTCAAAGCAATCGCCAATATCGGCAATTTTTACATTGCTTTCGTACATACCCAGCGAAAGCGCCAAATCTTTGTGATGCTTTAGGTGCTTATACTCGCCGTGCACAGGTATAAAGTACTTTGGCTTTAGCAGTTGATGCACTTGCTTAATTTCGTCGTAGTAGCCGTGGCCAGATACATGCACGGGCATAAGGTACTCGTAGATTACATCGGCGCCCTTTTTGAACAGCGCGTTTATGGTGTTGTTCACTGCCCTTTCGTTGCCGGGAATTGGCGAACTAGAAAGAATAAAGCAATCGTTTTCGGTTACCTCTACTTTATTGAACTCGCCGTTTGCGATGCGCGTCAAGGCGCTCATAGGCTCGCCCTGACTGCCCGTTGTTATTATGCACAGTTCGCCATCGGGATAGTTGGCAATTCTATCGATATCAATGACATTTTCGGTGTTGTAGTGCAGTTCGTTTAATCGCGCGGCAACTTCCATATTCTTAATCATACTGCGCCCCGAAAACGCCACGCGTCTGCCGTACTTTTCGGCAAGATTTGTTATTTGCTGAATTCGGTGGACATTGCTTGCAAAGGTGGCAATAAATATGCGCTTGCCCACATTTTCGGCAAAGATGGCGTTCAAGCTTTCGCCCACCTTGCTTTCGGACATCGAGTGCCCTGCCTTTTCGACATTTGTACTTTCGCACATAAGCAACAGCACGCCCTGCTTACCAATTTCCTCCATACGCTTTAGGTCGGTGGTTTGTCCGTCCACTGGTTGTAAATCTATCTTAAAATCGCCGGTGTGGAACACTATGCCCACGGGCGTTGTGATAGACACTGCGTACGCGCCCACAATACTGTGGTTTACATGCAAAAATTCCACCTTAAAACAGCCAAGTTCGATGGTATCGTGAGGGTTTACTACCTCGTACTTCGCTTTTACTTTTGGATGCTCGCGCAGTTTGTTTTGCACAAGTGCAAGCGTGAGCTTACTGCCATAGATTGGGCAGTGTATTTCGTTTAGTGTATAAGGCAAGCCCCCAATGTGGTCCTCGTGGCCGTGCGTCAGCACGATACCGCGCACGCGGTCCTTATTTTCAACAAGGTAGCTTATATCAGGCACCACAACATCAATTCCAGGCATTTGCTCGGTAGGAAAGCTCAAGCCCGCGTCTATCACCATAATGTCATCGCCGTATTCAAGCACGGTCATATTTTTACCTATTTCGCCCACGCCACCCAAGAACATAACTTTTAGGTTGTACGGGTTGCGCTCGACATTGTATTCGGCGCCCAACTCCTGCTCGTCATCCACTTTGCGCTTAACTGCTCCGCGCCTGCCCCCGCGCGATTGCAGTTGCTGTGCGGTATCGGCGCTATCAAAGTAGCGTATTTTTTTGCCGTTTGGCTGTGTGATTGCCTCGGTGTGCTTTGCTTTTGCGCCGTTTGCAGATGTTTTAGCATTGCTTACAGCTGTTTTTTTAGCGCTATTTGCGGATGCTTGCGCTTGTTTTGCGCCTGTTTTGCCGTTTACTGCTGATTTAGTTCCGCTAGCGGAGGCTTTTATACCATTTCCGCTTGTTTTGCTTGTAGCGCGTGGCTTTACGCTAGGTTTGACACTGCTACCAGAATTTACCGCATTAGAATTTTTTGAATTTATAGGCGCGGATACTGCGTTTTTGCTGATTTTGTTGTTCTGTTTTGGCTTTACACTCTCGTTTGCATTTGCGGTTGCCACTTGTTTTGCTCGGCGGTTGCCAATTTCGCGCACGATTTCGTCATAACTGATTTGTGGCTCCTCTATATTTTCGTCTATTTCTTTCTTTTTCATTTTCCCTCCAATTTTTATTTTAATTTTTTATATTTTTTATTATATTTTTTTATTTTTTATTTTATTTGTTTTTGGAATTTTTCTTTCGCTTTCGCGAAAGTAAAACTCTAAATAAATACAAATAAAATATATAAATCAAATATTTTATATTTAACTTTAATATTAAGTACTTGCGCTTTTGCGAATTTTAGGGGAACTACCCCTTTCCTTTTAACCCTTTTTTAATATAGGAATGAGTTACTTGCACATTCGTGCAAGTGCGGGGAAAGTCTTTTCCCCTGCACCCCTCGAGGTGGGATGCCCCACCATGGCATGGTCTTAGCTCGGGTACTAGACGCAAATAGAATACGCATTTCCGCCTAGCACCCAACTAAGACCACAGGTCAAGGACGCCCGTCCTTGGACTAGGGTTCTAGGGGAT
>CALVJT010000021.1 GCA_944332315.1 uncultured Clostridia bacterium | reverse complement strand
GTTCGATTCCGCCTCGAGGCACCAAAGTTTAATACTTTGATGCTAGTGTAGCTCAATTGGCAGAGCAGCTGACTTGTAATCAGCAGGTTGTAGGTTCAATTCCTATCACTAGCCCCATATACCATATAAAATAAAATAATAATCTTGGAATTACAAAAATATGGTATAACTTAAAAAAGAATTAGACCCCTTTAACTAATTCTTTTTTATTTTTCAAAATTTTTTATTGAATAAGGCTATCTCTTGCATATTTAGGCGAGGGGTAGCCTTTATATAATACTTGTTTGTTATTCTTATATCTGTATGACCCAGCCATTCCTGCACAACTTTTGGTGCAATGCCTATATCGGCGCAACGCGTTGCAAAGGTTGTTCTAAAGTTTTTGATATTAACATTATACGGCAATATCTTTTTAAGCCTTTCTACTTCCCAGCGAATAGATGCATATGTTACTTTAAAAATTGTATCTTGCTCATGTGTATATGGTATAGATTGCAATAATAATGCAATAGGCCGTGTTATTGGAATATATCTATTACTACTTATTGTTTTGGTACCATTAATATGTATAACCTTGTACTTTGTATCTATATCACACCAACGCAAACTTGTTGCCTCACTCCGGCGAACGCCTGTATAGTAATAAAACTTGAATAAAGCTAAAACATTTTGATTTTTTATCGTTCGAAAAATTTGCTTTATTTGTTTTTGAGAATAGGCAACACCTTCCTTTGCCTTATATTTTACAGGCTTTATAAATACCGATATGTTTTCTGCAATGAATTTATTATAATACGCAAATTTAAGAAATTCACGAGAATAAATAAATACATCTTTACGCGTTTTATTAGCAGGTAATGCATTAAGGCATTTTTCAAAGTCTATTGGCCGTAGTTCGCTAACTTGTTTATTGGGTATATGTTCTTTAAGTAAACGCAAAACATTGCGCAACGAACGCACAGAGCCCGCGCAAAGAGTAGGGGCTTTAATAGATAAAAACCATTCGTCTATACATTCGTAAAATTCACGATGTATAATTTTATTGGAGTTTGCAGTTATTATTGCATCCAATTTTATATTAACTAAATTTAATTGAGCTTGCAATTCCTCAATGTTCATAGTAATATATTGCTTTCATATATCCTGTAAACAGTCATACCATTTGTAGATTTTATTTGCTCAATCTTTGTAGTTAAATCATACTGTGCAAGCTCTCGCATAAGCAACTCTTTAGTAAAATAGCATATTTGCTTTTCCTTAGATTTAAGATTATGTGTTCTATATATAGCACGGGTACCATAATCTAGTTCGCACATATCCTTTGTCATGTACTTAGACATATAATTTGCTATTTGCAAGTTATTGCTATCATCCCTAAGTTTTACAACTGTATTATACCCATAGGGGTAAAATGACGAAACAAAATTATAAACTTGGTCACCAAATTTAGTTTTGTAATATTCACCATAATGTTTAGACTTAGGGTCACGGTTATAAGCATATAACAACTTATCGTCTAAATCTATATTACCAATTAACATATGCAAATGCAGTCCACCAACTTCCGTATGATGCCTTTCTCTAGTGCCAAGTATGCGCACTTCTTTGCTTATCCGTTGTAATTTTTGGCGAAAGACTTTCCATTGTGACATACAAATTGAATCATCCAATTTTATAGTTTCGCCATGCTTAAATGTTAAAGTTACCCAATATTTCCAACCGGGGTTAGATAGTACATAGTTATATAACCCATCTAGTGTGCGTTTTCGACTGTCTTTTATTGTAAGGAACAAATCACCTAATTTAGAATCAGGGCGCTTTTTTTGTAAAACACCATTTTCGTCATAATACCATTTTCGTGTTCTATCTATTTTATCACTAATAATTACATTGATAGGAACATCAAAATATTTATTATAAAACACTATCTCAGTAAAATTTGGATATTTTGATACTATAGTATTAGCTGTTGGATCATCCAAACTATACTCATAATCACTAAAATTTATCATTATATTAACCACCAAAATATAATTATAAAATCAAATTTTTTTCAAAATGGTGCAATTGTGTCCCCATTATCGAGTAAGCGGGGACACTGCATTTACCAATTTTCATTATCGTCATTGTACTCAAGCTGTTCAATTTGTTGTTTTTGTAATTGCTCGAGTTCTAGCTTTGTTTGTAACAATTCTTTTTGTAACTGCTCTAGCTTTTGCGTCTCGTCCGTTATTTGCTCGACATGTATGGCTTGTTCGCCCGCATCCGCGCTTGCCTCGCTTAATTTTGGGGCGAGGCCAAGCGCGCGTTTTATGCGGGCACACAAGCCATAATCTTTGCGTATAGCTTGTTTGAGTGCTTTTAGTCTATAATTATCGAGCTTGTCCATTAATTTAGCTTCGCGCTTATAACGCTTAATTATGGCGCGGTCGAGTGCGCGAAAAAATGACTCACTCAATACTTGTGTACTAGATCGCAGTTCACCGAATCTATTGACATAATCTATTGTTAAATCGTCAAATTCACTGTCTTTGTTAATCATATTGTTAATACTCTCCCTTTTGGTATTTCAGCTAGTGCTTTGTCCGGCAGCTTATAAAAAGTGCGTGGGGCATCAAAGCTGTATATATCGTCTAAATCATTTATGTACATATCGTCAGTTAAGTGCTTGTAAAGCGAAAAATCATGTCCTTTGCGGCCTCGAAGGAAAGCTAGTTCTTTGTTGCAAGACTCGTAGTTATCAAATATATTGACTGGTAGATTTATTCTCGATTTACTTTTAATAAGCCGAAAATTACTTCTTGTAGCAAATTGTGGGGTATCGCGAAATACTGGGGTAGGGAACTGCTCTATTGTATTATCGTGCGATATTGTTATAGATTGACCTATATTCTTATCAAGAGTATCAAGGTAGCGTTCACATTCTATTGCACTCGAAAATTCTCGACATTGCCAATGGTTGCTTATTATTCGACCGTGGCTATCTATATCATTATTCATAGATTCCACTAGTATGACTCGTGTAGATATACCACGAATATTGAGATCTATAAGTCCTACGCGTTGACAGTCCAAGTAAATTTGTAAACCATAGTGTCGGTGCTGTTCGTAGAACTGACTTATAAAATCACTAAATGAGTTATACTTGCGGCTATCATAGTACCTTTGCGCTTCCGAAAGAAATATTTTGGAGTAGGGTGGGAGGAACATTGTTGGATGTTGTGCGTTTGGCATACCTAGATAATACCCATTGCAAAAGTATGACTCTACATTTTTACCATATAGGTTATAGCTAATTTTGTAGTCACTAAATACGAGGTGAGAGGGTGTAGATAAGTTGTAACCCATATTGTTATAATTATTTATTTTATCTTTTGCCAGTTCGTAATCTGCATCGTATTGTAGGTACGATACACCAAAATTCGTCATTAAGGCTGTTTTGCCAACCCCGGGGTCTCCACATATTATTGTAATCATTATGTAATTCTCCTTATGTTGCCCGTGCCAAACCTTATGAGCTATCTATCTAGCTTGCATTCGCTAGGCTGGATAGGCGGAAGGTAGGGCTGGTTGCTTAATGTAATATTGTTGTTATAATTTGTTTTTTGGCTTTCTAGCTTATTAGTCAGGGCTAGTTATGGTGGGGGTCCCCCATACCCCCCGTGGTCTTGGTTAGTACTGGGATATTTTAGTACTAAAAAATGGATGGAGTTGCCCCCATCCACCTTTATATTAATTATTTCAATATTGCGACATTATCGGCACTTTCGTACAATCTTAGTATTTCCAAAGACTCTATCTCAGCATCTACATAATCGCTAGTATCGTCATCATATTTCTGAAAATCAGAAAACTCTACAACAAAGCCATCTCCGGTAATTAAGTCCCCATTATCTGTGAGAGTTGCATCGATGTATAATCTTATAGTTATACTATAAGTAATTAGTGTATCATTCTCACTATCACCATGAAAAGAAACGGGTTTTGCTTCATATGTTTTATAAGTTGAGTCAGTCTCATCAACTAATCGTAGTGCCGTCGAACTATCCTCAGAATCGTTAATCGCAAATTTAAGAACAATTTCATCTTGTGTTATTTTAAGGTTATCGCCAAATGATGCACGCAAGGTGCCATCCTCTGACATCACCCAATCTATGTTTTTATCTGGATATGTTATAGGTAATTTTGTCGAGTTCTTATCACCAAGAACACCGAACGCAAACAGTAGACCTACTACCACTGCTGCGATTAATACTACATATACTATTGTAGTTAATATCGATTTATTATTTATATACATTTTCCATTTCTCCTTAATTTATTAATTTTACTATCTCGTTATCTCGCTTCAATTGCTAGTGACAATACTTCGAACAAATAACCATCATAAATATTATAAATGCATTCTATATTATCTGGGCAAACTACTACCACAGTGCTATTTGTATTATTATTTCTTATAGTTATACTAACACTATAATAATAAGTATCATACAAATCATATTGTCCATCTGACGACAATACTACTGGATACTCGAAATCAGATGGCAACATCACCTCTGCGGATACATATCCATCTCCTCGACCGCCAGTTACTAAGGAATTTACCGTAAATGTTTGTCTTTCTACCTGCGTAGTATTAGCACTTTCTAGTGTTATATTTACTGCAATATCATATGTGCCATCTGTTAATGCATAATACATTGCCTCGGGAATTTGTATTACTATGGCATTGCCATTATATGATGTAAACGATTTTTCAGTATTTGACAATGTCATATCGTAATTTAATGTTATATCTGATGTATAATCACTTAATAAATTTTCTAGCTCTGCGTAATTGCCTTGTAATTCAGTATAAGATGCATTAAGCTCATTGTACTTGTCCAACAATTCATCATATTTGGAGGACTCGGCAACGGGTGCAGTTACTGTTGTAGACTGCTTGTTATTAGTTGTTGCAATTACTATAATGATTGTTAGTAACACTATTAATAGTGCTACTATGCCATAACTCGCTTTACTCATTTGCGCCTCCTTTTTCAATGTTTAATGTTAACAAACAAAATGTGTTATAACCTAACATTGTATTTAATGTGCTAAATACTTGCGTATCACAAGCAATAACCCTTGAATTATTAGTAGACAAATTCGTTATTGTCAGTGACATTGTATAGTACTTAAAATCAGATTGCATGCTACTTGTTGGGAAATCTATATCACTTGGCCAACTATACACGATAGATTGATGTGTTTGTGTTGTGCTAGCGCCGTAGGCAATTATATTATTTAATTCAATATCACTGCCATCATCCATTGAGTGTAAATTAATTGTTATAGTATAGTCACTCATTGTTAAGGCATCCAACAATTCGTGAGGAATAAATAAGCGTACAACATTACTGCTAGAGGGACTATCAATAGCGCCAATCTCTATATTGTAGTTGCAATCTAGATAATCGTCACCATATATAGTGGGTTCTAACACTCCAGGCTCTACAAATTCAGAACTATTGAGTTCTACTGACACGCTATCCATTGTATACCCACTTGTAGCACTTGCTGATAACGAGCAAGTGAAAAAATCATCCAACAAGTTACTTGTATAAGTTTCTTGTGTAGTGTTATCTATTAATTCCACCAGCACATAGTACTCATACTCACCCGATAAATTCCACGAATTAACCTCGGGTAAAACAAAATCACTTGGTAATTCATACAATACCTCAATAGCATTTTGGTACTTTACACTTGTGTAATATTCTGTAACCACATAATAATTTTCGTATACGCCGAGATGTGCGCCTTTGAGGTATATAGTTACTGTATAATCACCATTAACATATAACTCGGTATAATCATTATTGCTAAATGTTAACCCTATTAATGGTTTATCTACTTGGTTACTTCCTACTGCGTACAAGTCACGGCCAGTACCTTTGGTTATATATACATTTTGTAATTCATATGTAGGAGTAGTCACTTGCTCGTTATCTGTTATGGGACTATCACTATTAATTGTCTTGTTGCTATTAGTTTGCGTTACATAATAGGCTAGTCCACAAGTTATTACTGCAAGTAATAATATTATAATAATATGTATTTTACTATTCATTACAATGTATCACTCCTTTTTTATTAATCTTATTGGCAAGGTTATTACCCACCATATGCCTTTAAGTATATATCCTAACAGCTTTACCAAAAATGCTACTATTGTAGGTATAAATGGCATTATTATGACAAGCACCAATATGCCTAACACAACATATAAAATTATCTCTAATATTTCCTTTATCTTATCCCAAAATGAGGTATCCTCATTGTCTGGTACTAAGTCACCACTTTGTTTGTTGTCTACTACGCCAAGGTTGTATACAACACCATCCGTTTCGAACATTAAACGCAATATTGTCACATTTGTGACTTCGACTGACTCGCGATAAGCAATACCCCCTGTAGCTGTTTCGTCTACATCAGACTCATAAAATCGCAGTACCCATTGCTTACCAGCAAGAGATTCTTTTGTAGAGTCTGTCAAATTATTATCAGGGTCATTGACAAATTCACTAACCTTTTCTATACGATCCCATTCATAACTGTATGACCACGGCCAGCCGTGCGGGTCATTGTGGCCTTTTTCTATATCAGTTAGTTTAACCTTTACATTTTCCGGTTCGCCGGAACTATACAAATGCTCACCTGTCAAATTTATTCTAGTTACTATGTCCCTACGGGTATATAACACTTCCGCTTCCTTTAATTTATCCATTGGCTTATCAGTCGTAAATGCTACATAGTGGCTATCACAATATTTATTGTACAATGTAAAGCCATTATCATAACGAATAAACCCTACATACTTTTCTGTAACTTCTATTGTTTCAGTTTCTTGGCAATCATATAATACTTGGCCATCCACTGTTGTTGTTATCCATAGTTTAGCAACTTCACAGGCCACTTCAGATACTGTATTATCGTTATCTAGTGGCTCATCTATGGCAAGATTGAATAACCTAAATATTGAGGGTATGTCATAATAACGCACTGTATCATTGCTAACTACAAAGTCAACTACTAGGTACTTATATAATGCGTCCGTGTAATCGATTAGTGCTAATTTATAATTATTAGGACTATAATCGTCTCCAACGGTTGTAGATATATTAATACTACTAGGCTTTACCATATTTTGCGATGGCTGGTACACATATACAAATAATTGGTCATTTACACTTTCCGCTATTTGTATGACTGATATACTATAATCAGTTTCTACTATTGGATAGTCAGCTACATCAAATTTACTATCTTGCGATAAGTCTACCAATACATCGGTATATAGGGTAGTGCTACTCGTTGTGTAGGTTGTTATTGTGCTTATGCTACACAAAACAAACAATAATGCCAAAAACACATATAATGCGTTTTTTATTCTAGATTTCATTTTTCACCACCTAAAAGGGGAGATCCTCATCATCTGCTGGTGTCAGTTCAGGCTTTGGTGCGGGTAGGCGAATATCTTTTATCATAAATGCACCTTTTTGCCCAACAGGGACATCTGCCTTTATTGTAACTGTACTATATCTAGGCAATTTGCGTATATAGTCTAATTTTACAGGGTCGGCACACAATGATTTAGCGCCATAGGCTAGGGTAACTGTACCCGCCAATGGGTTTTTGCTTACATCCTCATTATCATATAAGAGATATAGCATTAGGCCTAGTTCATTTGTTTGATTGCCTTTATCATCCTTTTTGTTGTATACCATACCTGCTATTACTGTTGCAGACAAACTAACTAACATACTATCACCCCCGTATTAGTTTTTATAGCTTTCTTTTTAGATAAGCCTAATATTTTTAGTGCGCGCTCTTTACGCACTGCATCTTGTAATTCTTTTTGTGTTTTCATAAATTTTCTCCCTTTATTTGTTTTTTGTTATAAACTATTGACTTTTATTAATTTATTTGATATATTAATAATAAAGGAAACACATAAAGCCGATTAATTTCGGAAAACGGCGGAAACGCCACATCAGTGTTTTCTTTTTTTATTTGTTTTACGAATAATTGACTTATTTTGTTTAGACATATACCAAGTTCCTTTAGAATAATTTTTTAAGTAATTATCATTTTCCCAAAAGGGAATACTTATCCTTGATTTGCGATTATCAAATTTAGATTTATTAGGGTTATCATTTAATTCGATAGTTTTTTCGCCAAAAAATGTTTTCGAATGAGTTATTACATTAACCTTTGCCTTATGTCCATGTTTAACACTTACATAAACATTATGGCCTTTCCCATCTGGACGAACTATTTTAGGATTAGTATCATATCTAAACTCATTTTTTCTTAAATATTTTTTACTCATAAAAACCTCTAAATTAAAGGTTTTTTCTTTCCGCTTGCTATTCCGCTACAACCATTTTTGTAACTAGCATAAACTCTACTATTGGGGTTACTCAACCCTCTTTTAACTTTACCCATATTGTACGCCAATCGTTCTAGCTCGCAATACTTAGATTTTCTTTTGCTAAACCTTCTTTTCCTATTTGCCATTTTCTTACCTTCCTTATTGTTTTTTAATCGCTACGACACATTGATTTGATAATTCTCGAGAATACCCTTGCGGGTTGGTGGGCGTGCATTTATTGTGCGGTTCACCCAGACCGCATTTGCGGGCATATGTATTGCCCATTGTAAGCTCTAGCGATATCTCAATTCTATTTATTAAAGAAACAGATTTATATATTCTATCTTTTCGAAAACACTTTACAAGCTAAAAGGAGTAGTATCTATGTCATACGCTAGAGCCCAATCTTTTGAGGGGAGAATCAACACAAAGATTACAACATATGGTGGTTGTTGTTCTTGCCCCTAAGGCGTAATTTATAGTGCGGTTCACCCAGCCCGCAGTTTTATTAATCATTTACTAACTTTAATGATTCATCTTTTATATCGAGATCAAATTCTACAACTAACTGAGCTCTTAACTCAATAAGTTTTGATACAATATAAGCGCGCATATCTTTCACACTATCAAAATCTGACATTCGACAATAAGAAATAATATCTTTTAATTTGTTGTATGTTTTAAGTTTAGGCTCCGATTGCTCCGACTGATTGCTGTCCGTATCCTCTTGTTGCACCTGTTCCACTTGCTCGAGTACTTTGTTAGCTTGTCCGTAACCATCTTTGAGGGACTTTACATACTCTCGTAACTGCTTTTGCGTCATATTCGCCGATATGATCTCTTTTTCATAAGCATTGCGTAATTGTTCAAGAGAGCAGGGGAGTAACTCAAATATTTTTGTTAATGACATATCTGAAAATAAAGGAATTGCCCAAGAAAACGTTTTTTTGCCGTCTGCGCCGTCAACGGCGTCAATTACAAAACGTTCATAAGTTTGATATAGTTTTTGTATAGTGCGTTCACTAAGCCCTAAATACTCAGCACAAAATATTGTATAATTTAGTGTTTTATTATCTTTATCATAAATGTGCGCATATTTTGCACACGCGTATTGAGTAGTACCAAGTGTGGTACTAGAAAACTCTATAAACTTTTGCAGAAACTCAAGATCCAATCTAGATCGTTTTAGTACCACTTGTTTTAAGTTCTCATATGCTTGCTGGTTGTCTTTGTTAAGGAACTCAAAGTCTTTACAATATAAATCATTCATTGTCTACACCCCCAAGTTCGCGAACTTTGTCCTTATTAGGTAATTCTATTTTTCCAAAAAATTCTTTGTGTTGTTTCATGTTATCATTCTCCCTATTGTAATTATTATGTTAATTAGCAATAATTGCTAATTTTCTATATTATAATCATATTAATTGCTAATGTCAAGCAATTTTTGCTAAAAAAATTAAAAAATGCTAAAGTATTTATTTTATATTAAAAATATGATAAAATACAAATATGGATAATTTAGGAAAACAAATTAAAATTATGCGTATAACTAAAGACCTTACTCAAAAACAATTAGCGGATATGTTGGGCGTAGGAAGTTATATAGTTAGCAATATTGAAAAGGGACGAACTGAACCAGATATAGAAACAATAAAAAAACTTTGTGTAATTTTTGATATAACTTCGGATGAATTATTAGGCATCGAAACTGAAAACCAACGCCGACAAGTAAAAATTTACAATTCATTTAACGGAAACGGGAATAACAATAAAATTGATTTTTAATTACAGGAGATAAAAGTGCTTGATATACAAGAACCCGAAAACGAATTGCCACCAAATAAACATGCAAAAGTTATAAAATCTTTTTTCATAGCAATAATAGTTATTTTTTTAATGCTTGCTGTTTTTTATGTTGTGGGAAATCAAATAAAAAATGATGGTGGCATCAAATTAAGAGATGCAACTGAAAAAGATATAAACCTATCACAAAGTATTGAAGCATCAATAGCAACATTACAGGATGCTTATGTATTAATACCATTATACGATATCGATGACCTAGAACTAACTTTTACTTACTATGATAAATCTGAAAAAATATTATCAAGAGTAACAAAAAATTTAGGTGATGTTTGGAAAGATAGAACATACTATATAACTATAGAACATTCCTTAAGCGAATTTTTTCAAATGGAAAAATATAGCTATAGAGTAACAAATGGTACTATATCATTATTTTAACAAAAAATTACTAATAACAAGACTTGTTATTAGTAAATGTAAAGTAGTTTTACTTTACCCCTTGTAATCAGCAGGTTGTAGGTTCAATTCCTATCACTAGCCCCATATACCATATAAAATAAAATAATAATCTTGGAATTACAAAAATATGGTATAACTTAAAAAAGAATTAGACCCTTTAACTAATTCTTTTTTATTTTTCAAAATTTTTTATTGAATAAAGCTATCTCTTGCATATTTAGGCGGGGGGTAGCCTTTATATAATACTTGTTTGTTATTCTTATATCTGTATGACCCAGCCATTCCTGCACAACTTTTGGTGCAATGCCTATATCGGCGCAACGCGTTGCAAATGTCGTTCTAAAGTTTTTGATATTGGTTCTTTTTGTTAATGCTAGAATAGAATCAGGCTTTTGCTAAGCCCTTTCTGCTAAACATTTAGCTAATCCCCACGAATATTATAGAACTTCAACATTAACTCATAAACTGTAATTCAATTGGTTTTCAATATAATTGAGATAAACGCAATATCGTTTCTCATGCAAATTAGTATATAGGACTTTTTCGTGGATTGATATTCAAATTTGATGCATAAATATTATTATTTTTTATTGGGCATTTTGCAGACTTTTGCGCATTCAAATTTTAATATGCTTTTTTATTTCTATATTGTTTTACGCATATAAAAAATTTAATTTTATTCTATATGATATGCTAAAGAGTAGTCAATTTCGGATAGCGAATATACGGCAGTTCTTAAATCACTATAAAAAAAATAAACATGATTCTTAAAAATTTTGTTGCATTTAGGAAAGTATCTTTCACACAGGCGATGGATATTTTTTTCTAAGTCCTCTAGTGTGCCCACCATAAAAATTTTTAAGCATTCTTGCATTAATAAATCTTTTCTTTTTACTTTTTCTTTTAAATTCATATCTAACTCCTTTATAGCTAATAGCTATACAAAATCATATCATAGCTAATAGTTATAAGTCAAGTATTTTTATAGCCATTTGTTATAGAATACTATTAAGAGGTCGGATATGATTATATTACAAGAAATTAGAGATAATTTAGTAGACGCAATAAAGACTAGTGGAATGACACAATCGGAAATTGCTAAAAAGTTGAACATCAAACAACCTAGTATTGCTAAATACTTATCAGGTAAATCAATGCCAAGTTTAGATACTTTTGCTAATTTGTGCGTTATATTAGATTTAGACGCAAATGAAATACTGAACATAAAATAGGAGCGGAATTTGGTAATTTTAGAGGAAATAAGAAAAAATTTGATAGAAGCTATAAAAACAAGTGGTATGACTCAAACCGCCATTGCAAAAGAACTGAATATCAAACAACAGACAATAGCTCAATATATTTCTGGCAGGGCAATGCCTAGTTTGGATACATTTGCCAACCTATGTATACTACTTGGGCTTGATTCAAACGAAATATTGAATATAAAATAATGTAACAAAGTTTAGAATATGATTGTATTACAAGAAATAAGAGATAATTTAATAGAAGCAATAAAGACTAGTGGAATGACACAAACGGAAATTGCTAAAAAACTTGGTGTTAGACAGCAATCAGTGGGTAAATACTTGCAGGGTATTGCTATGCCGAGTTTGGATACATTTGCCAATTTATGTGCTATTTTAGATTTGGATGCCAACGAAATTTTGAATCTTAAATAATACCTAAAAATAGTCCTTTACAAAGCAAACAATTTAGCAAATAATAGGCAAAAGTTATATTTTAGATAAGCTAAAAAATGTTATGGATGCTAAAGGTTGATAGCTTTTTGAAAACATATGTCACTTCGTGCATAAGATAAATTTCTGTTTTAGACAGGGTAAAGTCATTTTCCTCTAATGCGGCGCGCAATCGAACTATGCATTGCCCAACATTAGAAATATTTTTGTGGTCTACAAAAAAGGCCATTGTGCCTTCTCTAGACTCCCAATAATCGCGCAAATCGTAAAATGCATCCAAAACCTCATCGCTGTTTAATTGATTTTGGTTGTTAACAATGGTTGCCTGCATACTGTGTATTTGCGCAAGCATTGTGTTGGTTGTTTTATCTATGTACAATTGTTCACCAATAGTAACGCCAAGCAACGCAATTAGCAAAATGATAAAGAAAATTACTTTATTCACCAATTATTACCTCCATTAAAATCAATTTGAATGCTTTTGCAATTTCCTTTTTTAGTTTGTAAATAAATTTTGCCGTTGTTATCGATATTCAAAACTAGCACATCTTTAATGCTCTTAATATTTTGTTTAGATAGTATGGAACTTATGAAGTTGTTATCAACTTTTGCAAGTTCCAAATTTTCTTTGTTGTATTTGCCATCGTCTACCAAAGTGATAGGAAAGGTATTTTCTGTTACTTGGATGTTCATATCCTCATTTGTAACCGGACTATTTGCTTTTTTTAGTATCACGGACATTTTTCCATTAGTTTCGATAATAGCATATTGAACCTCATCAAAATTGCTAACATTGCACCCACGCAAAGCCTCTTGCAAGTCGTCAATACTCATATTTAAGGCTTTGAGATTTTGATAGATGATGCCGTTAGGCCCAATTACAATTACTGGTTTACCATTAATTAAATTTTGAAAAAATATGCTCTTTCGCGAAACTAATGATAAAAAGTACTGCAATAGCACTAAAGTTACAAGCGGTATAATTCCCAGCAACAAAGGCACACTAGAATCCGTCATGGGGATGGTAGCTAAATCGGCAAAAATAAGCATTATAACCAACTCAAAAGGCTGTAATTCCCCAATTTGCCTTTTCCCCATAAGCCTTACAAGTGCTAAAACCACAAGGTATATAATAATCACTCTAATTAATGTAGTAAACATATTTTAATTTTTGCAAAATCTATGCATTTATGCAACAAAAATTAAAAAAAATCGTAAAAGTACTTGACAAAAAAAAATATATATTATATTATTAAGACAAGTATTTTGCCTTTACAAACTAAGGGAGATTTTATGGATATAGAAAATACTTTAAGATATAGTAGGTTGCTTGATTTTTACGGTAATTTATTAACCGAAAAACAAAAAAAAGTAGCCACAATGTTTTTTAATGATAACATAAGTCTATCAGAAATTGCAGGGTTAGATGGACTTACGCGTCAAGCAGTATATGACCTTATAAGAAGGGTTAAAGATATCCTTAATCAGTACGAAAGCAAACTTGGGTTGTACGGGAAATACATTGAATCAAAAAAGTTCTTATCAAAGCAATTAAATGCAAACTGTTTAAGTCATTTTACAAAAATTTGGGAGAATTAGAATGGCATTATTTTCAAATTTAAGTGAACGATTAAATCACATCTTTAGTAAACTAACAAATCGCGGTAAACTTACAGAACTTGAAATTAAGCAGGCTATGAGAGAAATAAGGGTGGCACTACTCGAGGCAGATGTCAACTTTATGGTAGTAAAAGACTTTATCAATAAAGTATCAGAAAAAGCCGTTGGCGAACAGGTTATGGAAAGTTTGACCCCTGGGCAACAAGTGATAAAAATTGTTCGCGACGAACTAGTTGAACTACTTGGTAGCACAAATTCAAAGCTAGGGATATCGTCAAATTTACCTACAGTTATACTTATGTGTGGGTTGCAAGGTGCTGGTAAAACTACAATGTGTGGTAAACTAGCTTACCACCTAAAATCTACCGGCAAAAAACCGTTGCTTGTTGCGTGTGATATAGTTAGACCCGCCGCAATAAATCAATTGCAAGTAGTGGGCAAAAATGCTGGCGTTCCAGTTTTTGAAAAGGGCACTCAAAAAACCTTAAAAACTGCGCTAGAGGCCATCGATTACGCAAAAGCAAATATGTTAGATACGGTTATAATCGATACTGCAGGGCGTTTGCACATCAATGAGGAATTGATGGATGAACTCAAGGAAATCAAAGAGGCAACCAAACCTACCGAAATTTTGCTTACCGTAGATGCTATGACAGGGCAAGACGCTGTTAATGTTGCAAAGTCATTTAATGATGACCTAGATATTACAGGCGTCATCCTTACAAAACTAGATGGCGATACTCGCGGTGGCGCAGCGCTATCAATAAAAGCGGTTACAGGAAAGCCTATCAAATTCTGTGGCGTTGGCGAAAAAATAGGAGATTTAGAACCTTTTTATCCAGATAGATTTGCATCTAGAATTCTTGGTATGGGGGATGTGCTAAGTTTAATTGAAAAAGCACAAAGCGCTATCGAGGAAAAGGAACTACAAAAACTGCAAAAAAACTTGCGCGAAAATACTTTTACATTAGAGGACTATTTGGCGCAGTTTGACAATTTAGATAAAATGGGCGATGTAAATGAACTTTTACAAATGTTGCCATCTAAACTGACAGGCAAAATGAAGTTAGGCAATACAAAAATAGATGCTGACGAAATGAGACACAATAAAGCCATAATTCAATCTATGACTAAGTACGAACGCTTGCATCCCGAAATTTTGAAGGCGAGCCACAAAAAAAGGATAGCAAATGGCAGTGGCACATCTATTCAACAAGTAAATGCACTACTTAAACAGTTTACGCAAACAAAAGAACTTATGAAACAATTTAATGGAAAGAATAGAGGGCGTTTTGGTTTTTAACGCAAATTTATTTTAAGGAGAATTTATTAAAATGGCAGTAAAAATTAGATTGACAAGAATGGGCGCTAAAAAAGCTCCGTTCTATAGACTAGTGGCAACAGATTCAAGAGTTGCTAGAGATGGCAAGTGCATTGAGTATTTAGGCACTTATAACCCTATGGTAGACCCAGCAGAGGTTAAAATTGATGCGGAAAGAATTAAATACTGGTTATCGGTTGGTGCACAAATGACAGATACAGCAAAGGAACTAATTACTCAACAAGGTATTATCGAAAGGGCACCTTTTAGAGCACCTAAACCTAAACAAATGCCTCCAGCACCTAAAAACAAAGAGGTATCAGCGGAAGCTGAAGTAGCGCCATCAGAAACTGATGCTAAGCCAGAAGATAGCGCAGAGTAAGTTTTATAAAATATAGGAATTATTTATGATTGATTTAGTAGAAAGTTTTATAAAAGAATTAGCAAAAAATGCAGATTCAGTTAGCGTTCGTTATGAGGATAAAGGCAAAAACGGCATTTTTTACATTACAGTAGATCCACACGATGTGGGCAGAGTTATCGGGCATCAAGGCAAAACAATTCAAGCTTTGGATACGCTCGTAACCGCTATCAATGCGTACAACAAACAAAACTATGTATTAAAAATTAACGAGGACGATAGAAAGTGAAAGATTATACCATTATTGGAAAGATTCTAAAACCTCAAGCACTTAAAGGCGAGGTGAGGGTAGCTCCAATAACTAGAGATGCAATGCAATATTTAACTTATAAATACCTTTATATAGGTGATGAGCATAAAAAAGTTGATATACAAGATTGCAGGTTGCAAGATGGCTTTGTTGTAGTTAAGTTTGAGGGTATTGATAGCGCAAACCAAGCAGAGGAACTGAGAAATCAGTTGCTTTATGTTGATAAAACTCAACTTGCCGTGCTTGACAGTGGCGAGTACTATATAGATGATTTGATTGGCTGTGATGTGGTATCTAATTTAGATAATGAACATTTTGGCACTGTAACAGCTGTGGACGAATATTCTCAAATAAACACCATAACAATGCAAAAAGATGATAAAGAGTATCTTTTCCCATTTCTTGAAAAAGTTGTCGATGATGTAGATATAGATAAAAAAGTTATCTATGTTGATAAGGATAAGCTTATGGAAGTGTTGGTAGATGAAGATTGATTTTTTGACCCTTTTCCCCGAGATGTTTTCCGCCCTCAACAGCAGTATCATCGGTAGGGCAATAACCAATAAAATAGTTGATATCAACTGTATTAATATCCGAGATTTTTCCTTGGATAAACACAAAAAGGTTGACGACTATGTATTTGGTGGAGGAGAGGGTATGCTTATGATGCCTCAACCACTTTGCGATTGCATCGATTCAGTTAAAGATAAAAACTCATTTGTCATATATGTAACGCCATCGGGTAGACCGTTTACTCAAAGCGTGGCTAAAATGCTAAAGGATAAACCACATTTAATTTTTGTCTGTGGGCACTATGAAGGCATCGACCAACGAGTAATAGACTCGCGCGTGGATATGGAAATTAGCATTGGTGACTATGTGCTGACTAATGGCGAACTGCCAGCAATGGTAATAGCCGATTCGGTAATTCGTTTACTCCCAAATGTTCTAAGCAATGCCGAATCCACCAAAAACGATAGCTTTGAAGGCAATTTGCTTGAACATCCACAATACACTCGACCTGCGGAATTTCAGGGAATGCGCGTGCCAGAAGTTTTGCTATCTGGCAACCATCAAGAAATTGATAAATGGAAAAAAGAAAAGCAGTTGGAAAAGACTAAATTAGTTAGACCAGATTTGCTAGGGGAATGATTATGGTAATTCAGTGGTATCCAGGGCATATGGATAAAGCATTGAGAGAAATGCAAAAAACCGTAAAATTAGTTGATGCCATAGTTTATGTTTTAGATGCTAGGGCACCTTATTCGTGTATAAACCCTAAATACAAAGAGTTAATAGGCAATAAACCAGCATTGCTTGTCCTAAATAAAGCCGATTTAGTCGAGGAGAATTTGTTAAACGAATGGGTCAACTTATTTGCGCATTATGGTTATGAATCTATTATGCTGAATTCAACCATAACTAATGCCACAAAAATGGTCTTATCAAAAATGCAAATTTTATTAAAGGATAAAATACAAAGGAATAAGGCTAAGGGCGTGCATCTACCATTACGATTTATGGTTATTGGTGTGCCCAATTGTGGCAAAAGCACTTTAATAAACAATGTATGTGCTAATAAAAAAACCGAAACGGGTAACAAAGCAGGGGTTACTCGCGCAAACCAATGGGTAAAAATCAATTCCGATTACGAAATTTTGGATACACCGGGCACATTGTGGCCGTCTTTTGCCGATAAAAAAGTGGCATTAAATTTAGCCTATATCGGCAGTATTAAGGATGAGGTTTTGGATATTGAGGAGTTGGGCTATGCTTTTATAGAGGATATAAAAAAGACTTTTTTTGAAAACCTTAAGCAGAGATACGCACTTAAATCTTGTGCAGATGATGAAACGATTACTATTTTTGACGAAATTTGTATAAATCGTGGGTTCAAACTTCGTGGGAATGAAATAGATTACACCCGTGGGGCTAAGTCTATTATAGATGATTTTCGAAAAGGTCGTCTTGGCAAAATAATTCTTGATAACATAGAGGATGCAAAAAATGGGCTTAAAAATATTTAATAAACTAACTAAGCCTAAACAAGATGGCAAACATACCAACAAACAAATTGGTGATTACGGCGAAAAACTGGCCGTTAAATTCCTAAAAAAGCAACACTATAAAATTTTGGAAACTAATTATAAAATTCGTTATGGCGAAGTAGATATCATAGCTATGGACGGCAATTTTATTGTATTTGTAGAGGTAAAATATCGCACTAATACAGTGTATGGGCTTCCATCAGAAGCGGTGGAGGAGCATAAACGCAATAAAATAAAAATGGTAGCATCTCAGTACATTCTAATGCATCCAGAGCTTGATGACTTAATTCGCTTTGATGTTGTGCAAATAGTTAATGATAAAATAGAACTAATTAAATCGGCATTTTAATTGTAAATTATATTTTAATCAAACTATTGCATAGGTTTTAATTTTATGTTATAATCATAAAGGAGCTTAATATGATAGATTACGAAAAATGTATAAAATGTGGTTCTTGTGCAGCAGTATGCCCAGTAGGTGCCATTTCTATGGACGAAAATGGGCAACCTGTTATAGATAAAAATATATGCATTAAGTGCTGTGCTTGCCAAAATACTTGTCCTGTACTTGCTATTAAGATAGAAGAATAAATTAGAGGTGTTAGATTGAATAAAGTGGCTATGATCATTGTTGGACCGAAGACAATTAAACTTATTTTTGCTAATGTCGAGCAAGATAAAAGTTTTTATATTTATGACCAATTAGAGGAAGCGGTTGACCTTATGATAGATATCCCAGATGGTGGCTTAATCAAAAATCTATCTAGTATGGAAGTCATAAGAATTCTTAAAATGTATAAGCGTATGTGCGAAAAACGCGGGGTAGAGAATATATCGGCATATGTACTAAATTTTGTATCTAAAGCAAAAAATCAAGTAAGTTTTATCGATGAGTTAGAATCTGCCAGTGGTTTGCGTTTTAGGGTGTTGACGCTTGAGGATGAAATGACTGCTACCTATATGGGCATCATAAATTCATTGGATATACCTCGTGGAATAATTATTGATGTACAGGATGATTGTACCAATATAATAAAGTATTTTAGAAGGAGTATCCTAACTCAAATTTGTATACCTATCGGTGCCGAATCTCTATCTAAATTATTTGTCAACCCAGAGTTCACGCCACAAGAAACTCACGAGCAAATGGTGGAGTTTTTTGCTTCACAGCTTGTTGATTATGATATTGTATCAGATTTTTCTAGCGGATATAAATTTGTTTGCGTTGGTAGAATGGCAACTGCTTTATATAAGTTGTGCCTTAAAGTAAAAAAATATCCTTTGGATATTCAGCATAACTATATAATAGATAGTCAAAACTATAACGATGTTTATAAGGTTATTAAAACTTTGGATGTCGATAGTACAAAGCGCATAAAAGGCATATCCAACGATAGGGCTGATGTTTTTGCTGGTGGAATGAGCATTTATAAAGCTATTTTTGATTTGCAAGATGAGTACGAAATAGCCTTTTCTACGCACGGCTTAACCGAAGGGTTGTTATTTAATTTGGCATTACCAATAACACTAGAAAAACCTGTTGCCGATATTATGCAATTAAGTTTAGATACTCTGCAATCACAATATCAGTGTAGCAGAAAAAATGGACAAAAAGTTTGCGATTTAGCCGTACTCATTTTTAAGCAATTAAAAGTTCTGCACAAACTACCTAGAACCTACCTAAAGTCATTAAGAATTGCTTCCACACTATATAGATGTGGCGAAATTATTAATTTTAGTAATTTATATAAAAACACATACAATGTCATTTTAAGTAGTACTATATATGGTGCTACGCATAAGGAGCAATTGCTAGCAGCTTTTATAGCGCAAAATGTAGATGCCGATAGTTTTAATCTTGCAGAATGGGTTAAGTACAAGGAAATATTAGATGAAAATGACCTTGATGCCATGAAAAAGTTATCAGCTATTTTGAGTATTGCCATAGGCCTTGATATTACCGAAAATGGAGAAATCAATGACCTATCTTGCGATGTTTTGGGCGATTCTGTCATTATGAAAACATCTGCCGAAGCCGATGTAAGCTTCGAAATTAAGTATGCACTACATGCTTCCAAAAATTTTAAGAAAGCATTTAACAAATATCTCGAAATTTTATAATTAACACAGGAAAAATATTTTTGAGGTGAGAGATATGACTATGTCTATAGAATTAGGTACATCGCATATCAAAGTTTATGATGTTGAGCAAGGTTTGCTTTTTTATGAGCCAAGCATAGTAGTTGCAAAAGTAAAAAATAACAAACCTACCATAATTTCATTTGGCAAAACTGCTATAGAGATGAGTGCTCAACTTGGCGAGGACGAAAAATTAGTTCAGCCTATAAAAAATGGTATAATTTCAGATTACCACTGTGCAAAGCTTTTGCTAGATAATGTGCTAGAAATGTTAGTCGGCAATAAAACTAAACGAAAACAACTAGAACTCATACTTTGTATTCCATCTTGTGCAACGCAAGCACAAATCAATGAATTTGTAAAATTACTCAACGCGTGCGGAGTTTCAGCCATCACTTTGCGTCCACAGCTATGTTGTATTTGCAAGTTGCTAGATTCCGATATGTCTAGACCATATTTTGTCGTAGATATTGGCGCAGGCAAAACCGAAATTGGCTTGACAACTGTACGAAAGGTTGTTGATGCAATAAGTCTTTCGCTGGGCGGTGAAATGATAGATTTAAGCATCTATGAATTAATCAAATACCGATATAATTTATCTATCCCAAGAGCAGAAATAGAAAGAGTTAAGGAAAGCATAGCAAGTTTGTATTCTACAGATGCAACAACCACAAAAGTAAATGCCTTTAATCTTACAAATTCGGTATGGCAAGAATTATCTATTTCTAGCCAAGATATTTACGATGCATTAATAGTGTGCTACGATAGAATTCTAGAAGGGGTCAATGTATTTCTCAATTCTTTAGATAAAGAATATCAAGATACAGTTCGAAGTACGGGCATATTTTTTTCAGGACTAGGATGCGAAATTATAGGATTTGAAAAATACGCCCAATCTAAACTAAATACGGATGTATATATTTTAGATTCTCCTGCTATAGCCACTGTAGAAGGGGCATTGAGTTAATTAAATAATTAATTACTGACACGGAAACTTGTTCCGTGTTTTTTATAGGTAATGTATATAATATTCTGCGCCTAGTTGGATTCCTAAATCAAATACACTAGAACCCACTCATAGCGTTTAATAAGTTTTTCTGGATTCATGCAAATACCAATTATAAAATTTGATAATTTTTTGATGATTGCAATTATAAAGTTATTTATGAAATAAGTAAAAGCACTTGAAAGTATTATAAATTTAATAAAATGCATTTTTAATAAGAACCAATAAGTTACCAATAAAAAGTACATATATTTATATAATTGTTCAAAAATTGTCATTATTCGCCATTTATAAAAAGGTATAATTTGTTTACGAGGTGAAAATGGCAAGAAAATTAGTGATAACAAGTGGTAAAGGGGGCGTAGGTAAAACAACTATATGTGCCAATCTCGGTTCTAGACTTGCTCATACAAAAAATAAGGTTTGTGTACTTGATGTAGATATTGGCTTAAACAACCTTGATGTTGTTATGGGCATTGAGCAAAATATTGTTTACGATATTATAGATTGTATTGAAGGGCGATGTAGGCTAAAACAAGCCTTAATACAAGATAAAAACGAGCCGTATTTATATATTTTACCTTCCACCCAAAGCCTCCATTCATCTAAAATTACAAAAAATCAAATAAAATCTGTGGTAGATGAATTGTCATCAATTTTTGACTATATACTCATTGATTGTCCTGCAGGGATAGATTTAGGATTTCATAGAGCTGTCTTTTCCGCTTCGGAAGCAATTGTAGTAACAACGCCTCATATTTCCGCTATTAAAGATGCATCTAAAGTTGTAGACATTTTAAGTACCTACGAACTTTTTAGCTATAAACTAGTTATAAATCGCGCAAGGGGGGACCTTATGGCAGGCAATGAAATGTTGTCTGTAACTGATATAAGCAATCTATTTGATATAGAATTAATAGGGGTCATTCCCGAGGATGATAACATATCTTTGGCGCTAAATAAAGGTGAAGCTATAAATCCTGCATCATTAGCGGGCAAAGCGTTTGTTCAATTGGCAGATAACATACGATATAATACAAATAAAATCTATAATTATCAAAAAGATTATAGGGGCATTTTGGGATATATAAAAAGAAAAATCAAAAGGAATATATAATGCAAAAATATATAACAACTAACGCCCTAGATAGGGTAAAATCTGCCTTAAATGTAGATAAACATTTTAAGCCCGATAAGTTTGCCGAAGTTATAAAGTACGAAATTTATAATGTTATAAAAGAGTATGCAGAAATAAGAAGTGATGAATTTGAGGTTAATATTAATATCAATGATTATGGAGATTATTGTATTAATATCAATGCTATTGCAAGAAAAATCAAAATAGTAGGGTTGGTTCCCGATAATAATTAATGTAATGGATGTAAGATAAAAATTAATGTAATGGATGCAAGAATAGGCGCTTTATAGTCTATTCTTTTTATTTATGGCATAAAATATTGTATGAAAAAATTTGTAAATATAATTACATATATTAAATTAAAATATGTTTTTTACATATTAACAATAGCTGTCTGCATTTTATCAGTAGGCCTAATTGATAAAAGTTTTTGGAGTAATTTATCAGATAGCATAAAAACTACTTTAGAATCTACTAAACCCACCGAAGAACTTTTTGACGATACAAGCGGAGTAAAATTAATAAATGTCCTATTTGGCGAAAACTCGTGTCTAGTTTCAACAACACCAATAGATTACGACTTAAAATTTGCCTATTATGATAATATAGTAAACAACGATGGAATTATGACTGTAGTGGGGGCAAGTGGAATTTTGTATTCTCCCTACGCAGGTACCGTAGATATTAATCATTTTACAGATGGCAATTGCGAATTAATAATTGACCATGGAAACAATTTACATAGTGTTTTTTCAGGACAGTTAGGTATTGGGGTAAAAGTTGGGGATTATGTGCAAAAAGGACAGCCAATTGCCTTGCTGTTGGGGGATATTCAATATTACCTCAAGCAAGGAAGTGATATCATTGATAATATAGAAAGTAGTGGTGATGCTATATGGCAAAGTTAAAGTTTAGGATACACCCACTATTTCTTTTAATCGGTATTGCATCAATATTTCTTGGGGTAGGCGAAATATTTTTGTGCTATCTTGTAACCGTATTATTGCACGAAATGGGCCATGCGGTTGTGGCAAAACACCTTGGCTACGAATTACAACAAATATCAGTTTTACCCTTTGGTGCCGAATTGAGTTTGCAAAATGATAATTTTACCCCTAAGGACGAAATAAAAATCGCAGTTGCAGGCCCACTTGTTAACCTAGTATTAATTATTATATTTGTAGCTTTGTGGTGGATATTTCCCACATCATATTACTACACAGATTTATTTGTGTTTTCCAATTTTGTTACTTTAGTATTTAATTTGTTGCCAGTGTTCCCATTAGATGGGGGTAGGGTTTATAGAGCAATAATTTCCAAATATAAAGATACAAAAACCACAGAAAAAATTGTAAGCATAACTGCCATAACTCTTTCGTTGCTATTCTTTTTAGTTTTTATCATTTCTTTATTTATCCAGCCTTTGTACTCTATGGCGTTAGCATCAATTTTTTTGCTAACTGGAGCATTTAATTTTAATAAAAACGCAATTTATAAAAGGCGCATTTTTACAAAAAACTATCATAATAATTTTAGTAAAGGTTGCAATGTAAGCATTATTGCTGTATCAGATACAATGCCATTGTACAAACTTGTAAAATTTATTAATTCCCAAACATATACAATTTTTGTAGTTTACGATAGCAACAATAACTTAAAAAAAATTATTATGGAAAAAAACTTAAATTATCTTTTTACTCAATACAATTCTTTTGCTATTTTGAAAGATATTATATAAAATACGGGTTAAATATTTTGCTTTTTATAAATAATATGGTATAATTTATTTGCAGGAGTTGCTATATGGAAATAAAGAAAGAAGATTTGGAAGCCATTAAAAAAACTGGAGAAAGTATTTTTCTAAATGAGATAAAGTCATATTTTCTTTTAGGCAATACTAATGAATATGATAATTTTGAGCCTACTAAATTGGACTTGAATAATTGTAGTGATTTTGATAAATATAAATATGCTTGTTGCCTATATGCTGGGTACAAAATAGCAGAAAATGAGGAAGGTGCTTGTGCAGTATGGAAAGCACTTGCAGAGGAAGGTCAAACTGACGCAATGCTAGAGTATTCTGTGTATTTATTTAAGGAAAACCGCCTAAGCGAAGGCTTTAAGATGCTACAACAATCAGCAAATGGTGGCAATATACTTGCTCAGTTTAGAATAGGATTGTGCTATATGTTTGGATTTGGTACGCAACAAGATGAAAAAAAAGCCTTGACTATATTTGAAAAATTATCAGCTGAAAATTATGCAAATGCTATTTATATGCTTGGCTCGTTTTATATTTCCGATAATGGCATATTGGTAAAAAGAGATGTAGCTAAAGGTTGGGATATGATTAAAAAGGCGTGTAAACTTGGTTCGCCTTTTGCCCAGTACGAAGTTGCAATTCAAATGAGTGCTAATGCTCCAAATAATGAATTTACTAAAGAAGTTATTAAACTGTTTCTAAATTCTGCTGATGGCGGGGATTTAAGGGCGCAGTATATAATGGCGCTTGCCTATGCTAAAGGGGAAGGAGTAGATGTTGATATCGAAAAATCTATGAATTATCTAGCTCAAAGCTACGAGGGAGGATTCCCTTTAGCTATTGAATTAATGGATAAAATAAAAAATAGTATTTACGAAGAATAAAATACTAAATATGGTGTATTATCCAAGTATAATACACCATATTTAGTAAAATAAAATATCATATATAGTTATTTATTTGTTTATATTCTAAGTTAGTTGCACCTCCTAAAGAGGATTTGATTATAGAATTAAAATTTATAATAGTTAACAAAATGAATATTATTAGTAAATTATTAAACTATAGACATTTGTTTATTTATTAGTTTTAATGGTATTTATAATAACATCTACAACATTTTTACTGCCAGCATTTGAAATAAATGAATTTTGCAATGATTTAATTTTATTATGATTTTGTAGTTGAGTATCGATATTGTGTAGTAAAGCATTTATTTCTAAACTATTCATTGTAGTTGCTAAGTTATGTTGCTTAAAAAAGTTGGCATTTTCTATTTGTTCGCCTCTAGATTCTTTTTTGGAAAGCGGTACTATTATCATAGGTTTTCCAACAGCCAGTATTTCAAAAAGGGCATTGGAGCCTCCTCTCGTAATGACCAAATCACAACTATTTATTAAGGTAGGCATTTCATCGCAAAATTCCATTTGAATATAATTTGGATTTTCTTTAGGAATTAGTTTATTTGTTCCACAAATGTGTATAACATTATATTTTTTTGTCAATGTATCTAAATTGTCATATACAAAATTATTGATGGTTGTAGCACCTTGACTGCCCCCAACAAATAAAATTGTCGATCTAGAATTTTTGAAATACTCTTTTTTACTTGGGTGGAAAAATTCTTTGCGTATGGGAGCTCCAGTACAAATGTATTTAGTCTTATTTTTGTAAATAGGAAATGTAGTGCAAACTTTATTGCTAAATCTACTACATATCCTGTTAGCTAAACCCATTGATGTATCAGATTCGTGCACAACAACCTTTATTCCTAATCTATGGGCAGCTATTACAACTGGTAAAGATACATACCCGCCTTTAGAAAAGACTAAATCTGGCTTTAGCTTTTGTAACAGTTTTTTACAAGATTTAATACTTTTTATAAGTAGAAAGGGTATACAAAAATTTTTTGTTGTAAATTTTCTAATCAATTTAGGCGTAGATATGGGATAATACGGAATGCCATAATTTTCAACAAGTTTTTTTTCGTTATCCTTATCGCTTCCAATATAATAAATTTTATCAAAATATTGTTTTAGTTCATCTATAAGCGCAAGATTAGGAATTATGTGCCCAGCAGTTCCGCCACCAGTTAAAACTATATTCATATAAACCTCTTACTTTATTATATGATTTTCGATTAAAAATATAAATTTAATTCAAAAGGATAAATTATGGAATTAACCTATACAGATTTAATAAAAATTGAAAAGCCTGCCAGATATTTGGGAGGAGAGTACAATTCGATAACAAATTTTAATGAAAACAAAATAAAAAATTGTTTTTGCTTTCCAGATTTGTACGAAGTTGGAATGTCCCATACAGGCATAAAAATATTATATGAATTGATAAATAGTTTAGATTGTAGTTTTTGCGAAAGATGTTTTGCTCCGCAAGTTGATTTTGCAAACTTGCTTAAAGAAAAAGGCTTACAGCTGTTTTCTCTCGAAAGTCATACTCCACTTAAATTGTTTGATTTTTTGCATTTTACTTTTCAGTACGAAATGAGCTATACAAACTTTTTATATATGCTAGATTTATCGGACATTCCTTTGCGTTCAAAGGATAGGGACGACACATTTCCTATAATCATAGGTGGCGGACCTTGCGCAGTGAATTTAGAACCCATTGCAGATTTTTTGGATATCATCATCGTAGGCGATGGCGAACAAATAAATGTTGAATTGCAAAATTTGTATAAAAAGGGTATGCCCAAGAAAGAGTATTTTGAATTAATAAAAAATTTGGATGGCATTTACATTCCATCATTTTACAAAACAAACAAGCAAAAATTTACTATAGTAAACACCACAGAAAAAATAAAAAAGGCATTGGTAAAAAATCTTGATAATACCTATTTTATGAAAAAACCAATTGTCCCTAATATAGATGTAGTGCACAATAGGGGTGCGGTAGAAATTTTTAGAGGATGCACAAGAGGATGCCGTTTTTGTCAAGCTGGGTATATATATAGACCTGTCCGCGAAAGAAGTGTGGAAAATATTTGTGCTCTTTCAAAGCAAATTATTCAAAACACAGGCTATGATGAACTTTCGCTTTTCAGTCTTTCAACAAGCGATTATTCTCAATTGTCTCAATTAATTACCAAACTTAAAGAGGAGCCCTTGCTAACTCGCACAAAACTATCGTTGCCATCATTAAGGTTAGATAGCTTCAAGGGGGCGTATTCTTTTGAAAGCAGAAAATCTAGCCTTACTTTTGCTCCAGAGGCGGGAACTCAAAGGTTAAGGGATGTTATCAATAAAAATATAACAGAGCAAAACATATTGGGCAGTCTTGAACAAGCATTTCAAGCCAACTATGATAAAATAAAACTGTATTTTATGCTGGGTTTGCCGACGGAAACACTTGATGATGTAGTAGGAATAGCCGAACTATGTAAAAAAATACAAGAGGTTTATAAAAAGGCGACAAGCAAAAATAAATTGCCTAAAATTACAGTAAGCACAAGCATTTTTGTGCCTAAGCCATTTACTCCATTTCAGTACGAAAAATTTGCGGATAAAGCTGATATTGATGAAAAAATAAAAATGCTGAGTAGTTTATTGAAAGGAATAAAGGTTACATATAATTATCACGATTATAATACTAGTTTAATTGAAACTATTTTAGCTAGGGGAGATAGAGATTTATCCGATGTCATTGAAAGGGCATATCATAACGGCTGTATTTTTGATGGGTGGACAGAATATTTTGATTTTGAGAAATGGAAGGATGCTTTAAGTAAAACTGACATTGCAAAATACACTGGGGAAATAGACGAAAACGAAATGCTCCCTTGGGACCACATAGATATTGGTGTAAGTAAAGATTACTTGATAAGTGAAAGACATAAATCACGCAACGAGTGTACTACAAAAGATTGTAGACAAGGTTGCGCAAATTGCGGGCTTATAAAATTTGGAGGATGTTCTGGTGTTATTAATAAAATTCAATAAAAGTGGTGTTTTTACCTACAACTCTTATTTGAATTGTAGAGATGTTATAAATCAAACACTAAAAAGAGCTAAAATAAATATTAGCTACTCGCAAGGCTTTAATCCTCACGAACTTTTGTATTTTAGTCCGCCAACTTCTTTAGGAATACAAAGCCAGTGCGAATATATGTACATAATAACTGATTACACTGATACTCAAAACTTTAAGATATCATATAATAAAAATGTCCCTAGTGGGCTAGAGGTAAGTCTGGTAAAATTGATTGAACAAAAGCCCAATTTTTATGATTTAATAGATTATGCCCAATATGAATTTGTTACTACTACAAAATTTGATGCGCAGTTATTGGAAGTGATAAAAGGGCAAAGCGAATTTAGCAATAAAATTTATTCTATACAAACTAAGGATAACAATATATTACAATGCACAATTGCTTGCGGACAAAAAGCTAACCTTAAACCGTCAAAAATTGCTGATATCATACACCAATATGGATATGAAATAAAAAGTATTAATAAAATTGCACTCTATAAAAAAGTAAATGATTATTTAGTAGATATAGAATCTCTTTTGTTTAATTAATAATTATATAATTTGGGCAATATAAAGTTAATAAGTTGACGCATAGCTCAATGCTAATTAGCGAATTTTGTAACATATTTTCAAAAATGTAAATCAATCATTGGTACACATAATTGGAAAAAATCTCCAACTTTAATTGGCGATTTTTTTATTTATTTTGCAAATAATACCCTTAAGGAGAGACATATTATGGAAGTTAAAAAAGATGACAATTTAGAATTATTGAATGAGATTTATAAAAACCTAAGGGTAGGAACTCAATCTATAGAAAATGTCCTATCCAATATAAAATTAAAGGAAATAACACTAGAATTGAGCAAGGAGACAAGCCAATATTATGTTTTCGAAAAAGAATGTGCAATGATAGCAAATTCTAAAGATATTAACCTTAAAGATAACAATTTTATACAAAAAACGCAGGTATGGATGTCTGTAAAACTCAATCTGCTTTCCTCCTCAAGTACACAACACATAGCAGAAATGCTCCTTGTAGGCACCATGATGGGTATTATTGATTTAGTTAAAGCGGTTGCTAATTATGATGAAGCGGATGAGGAAATAATAGGGTTGGCGAACAAGGTGTTAGAATTTGAAAGGAACAATGTAGAGCATTTGTTTGAGTTCCTTAAAATGAAACCAGAAACAAAAGCTAACGAAAATAAAGATAATGCATAAATTTTATGAATACTTTGGGTAAAGTGATGCTATTAAGTGTGCTTATTTTTGGTGTTATATCTGCCTTACTTTCTTATAATATATTTGGACAAACAAATTTATATAGAATAAAGAACTCAGAAGGGAAGGTCGAAAAATATTATATTGTCGATGAGGAAGTTGCCCAAAATATATTTAACGAATACGAGATGGCTGAAGAGGAAGAAAACTTTGATATAATCAATTTTTTTGAAAAATTAAATGGAGATTTTAGGTTCGAATACTGACAAAAAATATAGAATACTAAATATAATGTATTATAAAAATAGAATACACCATATGTGGTGTATTCTATATTTTTATTCTAGCGTCAATTAAAGCTATGTTGCCAAGTTTATCATCTATTAAAATAGGATTAAGGTCTAATTCCTTTATATCATAATTAATAGCAAAATTATTTATTTTGACCATAGTATCCACAAGTTGATTTAGATTTGCACAAGGCAAATTCCTGACATTGCCAAGCAATTTAGATGTTTTTAGGCTCTGTATTTGCTCAAAAATCTCATCTCTGCCTACTGGCAAAACTCTAAAACAAACATCTTTAAGAGTTTCGACAAAAATGCCACCGAGCCCAAACATGGAGCATTTTCCAAATTGGCTATCGTCTACAATACCGTAAACAAATTCTCTATTAGAAGCCTTCATCTCCTGTATCAAAAATCCATCCAACCCATCTAAACAATTGTGGCGTTGTAAACTATTTTTAATTTCTTCCATTGCCTGAACAAGTTCTTTATCATTTTGTATTCCAACTTTAACCCCGCCTACATCACTCTTATGCGTTATAGTTTTAGATGTAATTTTTATGGCAATAGGGTACCCAATTTGATTTGCCACATTTTTTGCTGACTGTGGGTCTTTAACTAGGCCAAACTTTACAAGCGGAAGTTCAAGTTCTTTTAGTACTTGGAGCGATTCGTAGGTAGTTAGCAAATTCCTTTTATCTGCCTTTACTGCCTCTAATATTCTTTCAATATTTTTGTTGCGTAACTTTTCTACTTTACTTTTATTTTTTATAAAAGTTTTACTTGCTAAATTAATGGCTTGAGCTGCACTTTCACCAGAATCAAAAATGGGAATATATTTTACATACTTTTTAATTTCATCCATTTCATTTAGATGTGTTATAAATACACTTGCAATCATTTTGCTAGGGTGCTTTGCTTTTAATTCGTCAATTAAGCTTGCAATTTCGCTTGACTTAGTACCCATAATGTATAAATGAATACAAATTATAGCATCAATCTTTTCATTTTGAATACAAAATTCGAGTGTCTTTTTATAGTCATCTACAGAAGCTGAGGCCACCATATCTACAGGGTTTTTGACGGAAGCTTGACTTTGTAGATATGAATGCATATAAGATTTTTCCTCATCGGTAAATTCATATAAATTGATTCCAAGATTGCTCAATGCATCTACAGTGAGTATAGCAGGGCCACCCGCATTAGTAATTACAACAACATTTTGGGCAGGGGATAAATTTTTGACAGTACAAAAAATTGTAGCTATATCCACCATCTCGGCAATGCTTGTTGCGCGTATAACTCCGCACTGTTTCAAAAAAGCATCGACAATTGTATCCGAACTTGCCAAAGCTCCAGTATGTGAGGAAGCGGCAACAGCCCCGCGGGCACTCCTGCCAGATTTTACGCAAATAATTTTTTTATTGTTTTCCCTGCAAGCTTCCATAAATAATTCAGGTTGGGGGACAGATTCTAGATACAACAATATTTGGTCAATATCTTTATCTTTGCTAAAATATTTAATCAAGTCTGCTACATTTACATCACAAGCATTACCTATGCTTATGCCAAATTTTAACCCAACCTGAGAATCCTCAAGTATATTCATTATGCCGCTTGTAAGTGCACCCGATTGGCTTATTAAAACTGCATTGCCATTTTTGCAAGTTGATTGCGAAAAATTAGCATTCAAATTTATATCATTGTTTACAAAGCCTATGGTATTTGGCCCAATGATATTAATGCTGTTTGCCTTAGCAAAATCGGATATTTCCTTTTCAATTTTTTTACCCTCGGCTCCTAGTTCTCCAAAACCAGATGAAATGATATAAAAATTTTTTACCCCAAACTCAGCGCATTCTTTAACATTCTGCAAAACAGCCTTTGCAGGAATTGCTACCATTACTAAATTGGGTATTTCATCAAGGTCCTGAACGCGAGCAAAGCATTGTAGCCCCTGACATTCGGTGTATTTAGGGTTGATAGGGTAAATAGCTCCTTCATAGCCACAACTTTTTATGTTATCTAGCAACCTGTAGCCTACAGTATCAGCTTTTTCTGAGGCGCCAACAACCGCAATAGATTTGGGATAAAAAAATGCATCTAACTTTCTGTTCATAAATACTCCTTTATAGATTAATTATACTTAAAACTAAAATATTTTCCAAATATTTTGCGCCTTGAGTGACATTTTTATTAAAAACAATTGACAATTTATAAAAAATCATATATACTTAATAAGTCAAAATTAGGAGAGGGCCAAATGGAATTAGACCTCGAACTTGCCAAGAAAAATGGCGGTGAATACATACATACAAATTGTATTCTTAAATTAGATTCCAATTTTGTTAAAGATTTTGGTATAGAGACAATTTCTGATTGCAATTTGGATGTCCACTATAAGTATTCAAATGGTAAAGTTATTGTTAAAGGTCAGGGCTCTGTGTATTTGACGGGAAATTGTTTTCGTTGCGGTGAACGCATCAAAAAATTGCATACATTTGAATTTGATGAATTTTTTTTGCCCGCAAATTCGGATGCTTTGGATGAGGATGCCTATACATACAGTGGAGTATGTTTTGATTTAACGAAAATGGTAGAAGATAATCTTTTTACATCCTTGCCCAATCAATTTTTGTGCAAAGACGATTGTAAGGGATTATGCCCACAATGCTTTGCTAACTTAAACATGCAAAATTGTAATTGCAAACCTATAATTAACAATGCATTTGCAAAATTAATTGACTTAAATTTTGAGGAGGGGAAATAAATGGCAGTACCTAAACAGAAAGTTTCGAAACAAAGACGCAATAAAAGAGTTGCTTCCAACTGGAAAATAGCAACACCTACACTTGTAGAATGCTCAAATTGCCACGAATTAAAACCATCACATCAAGTATGTAAAAATTGTGGCTACTACGATGGTAAGCAAGTTATTGACTTTGAAAAAGATAAAAAAGAACAAGAATAATTAATTGCCCTCTCTTAAGGGTTTTATATCAAGATTCTCTTATGTAAGTACATAAGAGTTTTTTTATTGCCATAAACAAAAAAATGTGATATACTTTATTTATGAGTAAAACAATATATGTAGCAACATCATCTCAATCTCGTAAAGATTTAGCTAAGGCTTATCAATTAGATTGGAAGTTTATTGATAATAAGTTTGATGAGGAAAACGAAAAACATAACTACAAAATAGATAATTTTATAAATGCTTGCAAATACACAAAAAAGTTAGCCTATGGTAAAGCTAAAAGCGTTGAAAATGATGTAAATGGAATTGTAATTGGTTGTGATAGCGTAGTCTATATTAAAGGGCAAGTGCTAGAAAAGCCCAAAAATAGGGCAGATTTTGATAAAATGATATCTATGCTGTGCAAGTATCCGCATCAACTAATTACAGGTGTGTGTATTGTAGATACCATTTTAGATAAATGTATTTGCTTTAATGAAATTACTAAACTATATTTTGATAATATAACTGACTATGAAAAAGAAATTTTGATAAATGAATATCACGCATTTGATAACGCAGGCGGATATACTATAGACTCGGTAATAAAACCAAAAGTGCATATCATTAAAGGCACTAGAGATAATGTAATAGGTTTACCAATAAAAAGAATATTGTTTGAAATTAGCGCTTTGTGAGGTTGTTTATGGATGCAAATTTACAACTACTAAAATTTATATATCCAGCATTTTTATCGAACAACAACGTTCGAAATAGTTTGATAAACTTTATCGAAAGGTTTAATACAGATTTGATTGCCACTTTTTTAAGCATACAACAGGATAGGGTGGGTTCGAATGAGTGTATAATACTAAACAAAACTATTGATGATGTAAACTACGAAATAGAATACGATTGTCTTAATAATAAAATAGATTTAATAATAACAAATCCCAATAATAAAACAACATCAAGGTTAACCTCAATTTTACAGTTAAAACAAACTTACACGAAAAACGAATTTTACTATGTTCCATCTAAATTAAGATACAAAAATCAAAAAATTAGGTATGATAGAATTGCGTATTTTATTTTGAGCGAAACGGCACCTTTTCAAAATTATGAATTCACTAATCAAGATGGAAAATTAATTGCAGAAATGGCAGACGGTGAGATGTCTAGAGTTTTAACTTGTGGTGTAGATAAAAATAACAAAATAGTAAAAACTAAATACAAGAAGTACAAAGGCACTTCAAATATGGATGGCCTGCGCGAGGATAATTGTACGGTAGAAATAAATATTGAGGAAATATTTGATGATATTAACCTATATTCTCAAGATTTTGATAACGAACGCTATGTGTGCAGAAGTTTGACTCGAAATAAATTTGATGACCTATGTTATGAGGAAACTGTTACATACAAATGCATAGATAAAGGGCTATATCAAATAATAAAAAAGGATGCCATAGGCGAATATGAATATTTTGGAGATATAGTAGGGTATCAAAATTATTTTGTTAGAAAGTATGAACCAAATGATAAAGGCAATTATAAATTTAATAGCAAAAAATCTAAGGAAATAAAAATTACAAAAAGTCAATTACAAAAAATATTAGATAACGAATGTTTCGTAGAAAATTTATTTAATGATAAAAGCAAGGAGTAAATTATGATAGTTTTAGCTTCAGACCATGCTGGTTTTGAATTAAAAGAAAAAATAAAAAAATATTTAGCAAAACAAAATTTAGAATTTGTAGACCTAGGCACAACAGATACTAAATCAGTTGATTACCCACTATATGCAAAAAAAATGGCAGAATATATAAAAAATGAAAAAGATGCCAAAGGGATACTGATTTGTGGTACTGGCATAGGTATGAGTATTGCTATAAATAGATATAATTTTATTCGTGGCGCACTTTGCAAAGACACTAATACAGCTAAACTATCCCGACAGCATAACGATGCAAATGTATTGATATTGGCTGGTAGAAGTAAACTGACTAAACTTATTTATAAAAAAATGGTAAAAACTTTTCTTTGTACGCAATTTTTAGGAGATAGACATCAAAGAAGGGTAGATATGCTAAAGGATATGAATATACAATAGACCACTGGTCTATTTTTTTATGCATATTGAAAATTGTACAAGCATAAAAATAAATATCGGAGGCATATATGAAAAAACTTTTTATAGGTACAATACTTGTGGCTATATGTTTGGTATTTACGGCTTGTGGAACAGATAAGGTAGACTTAGCATTATCAAATTTAGCAGAAGTTCGTTATAATGTATTTTCGGGCGAAAACGATAGGTTTACGGCAACTTTTATGAGTGGACAAAGAGAAAACCCTTACATAGTAAATGGCATTTGTCAAGAAAGGGTAGATTTTGGTATGTTGACAATCAAATTTAAGACGGCTGATAGACCAATGGTAGCACAATATCGATTAACAGTAAATGATAAAGAATATACTGGCAATTTAGAATACAACAATTATGATGGCACACTAATGGTGGATATTCAACAAGTGGTAGCTGATGATGCAACTATTAAATTGACAGTTATAACAGATCAAGAGGAAATTAGCTGTGATATTGCACCTAAAACTACAAATTTAGAAATTACTTGGCGCAGTGCATTAGAAATAGCTTTAGCCGAATGTAGCGAACAGTATAAAAACTACATTAGCAAAGGAAAACTTAATGGGGAAGTGTATGTAAAAATTATTACAGACTTAAATGCAAGCTTTGATACCTATTATTGGTATGTATCGATAGTGGGCACAAATGGTAGTACAATAGGCGTTATCATAGACCCTCATACTGGGCAAGTAATTGCAAAAAACATATAATAAACAAACAACAAGGCATTTAATAGATATTTAATAGGGCGGGGCAAATATCAATTTAGCCAATGCAAACAAAAAATACTTGCACTTAGTGCACAAGCACAATAACAAAAACAGCATTTATAATATCATCACAAAACAGTATTAAAAGGATCTTATATATTCGTGGGGGGCTTAGAAAAGCTTGAATTATTGCTTACTACACCACTATAAAATTAGAAAGAACCTTAAAAGCATAATACATTAAATGGTGTATTCTAATATTAGAATACACCATATTTAGTATTTTATTAGTTTATGATAAGGGAAAAGAAAATCTTTTGAATTTGTACTTATATTATAAATTTTGCTTGCCATTGTGTCGTATAGATATAGACTTTTTGCACTTAAAAGCCTTTTATCTTTAAGGGTTGTTAGCAGCGGTAAAGAACATTTTGTATTCAGTTCTTTTATAATTGCGTCATCACTAAAAGCAACTAATTTTAGGTAGGGCAATTTCAAATCACAATCGCGTTTTATGTTAAATAGAATATTTAGGTATAGCCTATTAAGGAATGTTTGCGTGTACCTTTTTGTCTTTATTAATTTATTAAACTCTAAAAAACTTGTAGCATTGCTTTCATATATTTTGTTTTCAAGTCCCTCTTTCATCCCCTTAATAGCTTTTAACTCATCAACGCTTTTTGTTGTTATGTTGCCATATAAAAATTCGTTGAACTTATTATAATTAAAAGGCAAGGTTTTTTTTATCAATTCAAAATTTTTTGTGTTTACAAAGGGTTTTATAGATTCAATATCATTGGCTAAAATTTTTTGTCGTAGTTGTGTAGCGGAAACATCAAGTTCGCGCTTAATTATGATTGGCCTGATACCTAATGACTGTTGCTTTATGCTTGCAATATATTGAAGTGCTAAAATATCATTTGATGACATTTCTATATTCAACATATCTTTTATTGCTTTGCCAAATGCGCTTGCGTAGGATATACCATTTTGTAGATTCTCCTTTAATAATACTCTAAATTCATATTGATTTGATAAATTTTCTATTTCATATAATTTATCTAAATCTAAATGTGCTCCAAAAGCTAAATAATCAACTTTAAGTAAATGAGCAATCGATACGCCATTATAAGCAAAATCATCAGCCGAATTTAGCGTATAAACAAGTGGCATATATATAACCGCATCAAAGCCAATATTTATAGCCATTTTTGCGCGTAACCTATACTCATAAATGGCAGGTTCTCCTCGTTGCACAAAATTGCCACCCATAATTGCTACTACAAAATCGCAATTTGTCACTTTGCGGATGTTTTCTACAAGAAATTGATGCCCATTGTGTGGTGGATTTAATTCACAAATAACTGCACAAACTTTCATATTTCCATAATATCATAAAAGTTAAATTTTTGCAATATAATTATATATGAGCACAAGCAAAAGTTTGAAAAAGACATCAAAAATAAGCACCTTAAAAGTCTTTCTAATATTCTTTGGGACAATTGTGGGGGCGGGCTTTGCCTCGGGCAGAGAAGTTTATGTTTATTTTGCAAGATTTGGCATTTGGGGCCTACTAATGACAATTTTTGCCGGCGTTGCGTTTTTTATTTTGGGCTACATATTTTTACAGCTAGGAAAGCGTTGTAGGGTAAACTCGCTTTCCGAGTTCTTTGCCTTATTGTTTGGCAAATTTGCGCATATATTTGAAATTATTATAATGTTTTCGTACATAATAGTACTAGGCGCTATGTTTGCGGGTTTTGATAGTCTGCAAAAGATTATCGCTAGCAATATACAGTTTCCTTTTGTTTCTTTAATAGGGGCATTGCTGTGCGTGATAACAGTTCTGGGTGGAATTGATAAGATTTCCAAACTAAACGGAATTCTTTTACCTCTTTTATTGCTATTTATGACAGCGATATTTTCTATTTCTATAATAAAAGCCCCTATAGAAAATTTACAGGTTATTACAAATGTCACAGAAACTTCGCTTGTACAATCTTTAAGCTGTTGCATTATTTTTGTTTGTAGCAATATGTTTTTAACGGGTTTTATATTAATGAAAACCGGCGTAAATACAACTGATAATGTAGATAAAAAAGCTAGTATAATAACTGGCATTGTATTGAGTATAATCACATTTTTTGCAAGTTTATCTATAATACTCAACCCAATATCAGTGCAGTACGATATGCCTTTTGTCTACTTGGCTTTTGGTGTATCGGACTTGTTTGTAGTGCTTTCGATAGTAATACTGTGGCTTGCTATATTTACAACTGCCGTTGCCACTATGTTTACAATATCGTGGTGGCTAAACGGATATATTAACGATAGGCACATATCTACTTTGCTAACTTGCCTTGTAGCATTTTTGTTGAGTAGAGTAGGGTTTAGTTTTATTATTGATATATTTTATCCATTAACAGGATTTATGGATATTTTGTTTGTGATTTGCGCGATAATTTTATATAAGAAAACTAAAGTTCAAAAGCATACATACAAGCAAATATTCCCGCAAAATACATATAAAAATAAGTGAAATTGCTTGACAATTACTTTATAATATTATATAATATGCTCAGTACCGCTTGGAGTGGGCTTTTTAAGTACGCAAGTCGCCTTATTCAGCGAGTCTTAATTTAATAGGAGGGAAACTAATGTACGCAATTATTAAAACAGGTGGAAAACAATTAAAAGTAGAACAAGACCGTTACTATGATATCGAAAAATTGGATGCCAATGTTGGCGATAAAGTTAATTTTGATGTTTTGATGATTAACGATGGTAAAAAATCCGCTATTGGCACCCCAACTGTAAAAAATGCAGTTGTCGAAGCTGAAGTAATGGCTCACGGCAAGGGCGAAAAGCTTACAATATTTACTTATAAGCCTAAAAAGAATGAAAGACGCAAAATGGGTCATCGCCAACCTTTTACAAGAATTAAAGTATTATCAATAACTAAGTAATGACTGATATTCAAGTTTTTTATAAAGGGGATAATATTGTCCAATTAAAAGCAGTTGGGCATACCGATTATGCTCCTTTAGGCGAGGACATAGTTTGTGCGGGCATTTCAACCTTAATACAAACAGCTATACTTGCTGTAAACAAAATGTATAGTATAGATATCACACAATGTTTAGAGGATGGCAAAATAGAATTAAAAATTCCCGAGCAAACTGAAATACAAATAATTATTAAAGCGATATTATATGGCTTAAAAGATATTGAAAGTGGATATCCGCAAAATATTAAAATAAAGGAGATAAGATGATGTTTATTATTTTACAATTATTTGCATCTAAAAAAGGTGGAAGTAGTTCAAAGAATGGTAGAGATAGTGAATCTAAGCGCCTTGGTCTTAAAAAAGCTGATGGACAATCAGTTCTTGCCGGTAATATAATTGTTCGCCAACGCGGAACAAAGTTTGCAGTTGGCAACAATGTTGGTTTAGGCAAAGACCACACAATTTTTGCTCTTATAGATGGAAAAGTTAAATTTGAGCATAAAACAAAAGATAAGATTCAAGTATCTGTATATGCAAATTAATCATAATAACTATTTATTAAAGCTTCCTTTAGTAAATAGTTTTTTTGTTTTATGCCCATAGTTGGGATAGTGATTGTTTTTTATTAACACATATAAAATGCATTTACACACAAAACATAACATTAGCTATAAAACTTTATTTTGGCGTAAGCATTATTGAGTAAACAAAAAACTAAAACTTTTAGCATCAAATAAAATATGCTATTAGATAAAAAGTTTAATGCACAAGTTGCGTTAATACTAAATTGATGTAAAGTTTATAAAATTAACTTTTGTTATATAAGATTATTTATTCTACAAGCACTTTAATTGCTTTAGTTTGCTTGCAATCTGCCTTTTCTTTTTCTACAACAACAAAATACTCATAAAAGTCAGGGGCAAGATTTTCATCTATATAATTTACATTGTTTTTACTTTCACTAAATTGCTTTAATAAAGTTGTTTTATCTCCGCATTTTCTATATAAACTATAGCTAGCAAACTCATCTAAATTCGAAATGTCAATAATGGCATTATTCTCGTTTACTATAACCTTTAGGTCAGGCAAACTTATTTGCGTAAAAGTTTCAGCGTATAGTTTTGGCGCGTATTTTTTATTAAAATAATCTTGAATAACATACCTATCAAGTGTATCTTGTGTAGCTAGTTTTATAGTTCCGCTTTCATCATAGCAGTGCTTATCGATTCTTAATTTTTCTATGCCACTGGGTATACCGAAAGTCTTGGAGGGTTTTAAGTAATCCCATATTTGTTTAGAAATTGCACTAGGCTGATTCCCGCCATTGTGTGTTTTAGGTAGTAGGGTAGAATTAGCATCCTTAACACCCATCCAAACACAAACAGTATAGTCTTTGGAATAGCTTATGCAATACGCATCTGTATTTCTGTCGCTATTATTAGCCCCGTTAGTACCCGTTTTGGCAGCAACAAAATTTGAGTATTTATTTAATTTTTTAGCAGTCCCTGTTTTTGAACAAGTCTGCAAGGCTTGTGTTATAAGAAAGGCAGTTTCCTCCGAAATCACTTGTTTGCTATTTTCCGCTTTCTTAAACAAAGATAAATTGTTATTAGAGTTCTTTATCGATGAAATTATATTTATATCATTCAATCTACCACCATTAGATAATGCAGAATACGCGTTAGTTAGCGTCAATAAGTTGCATCCATCATATAAACTACCTAGCGCAAGAGCCAAATGGTTGTCCTTTTCATTAAATCTAAATCCAAACTTTTCTGCCACATTTTTTGCTTTTCTAATGCCATAGTAGTTTAGCAATTTTGTAGCACATACATTGGATGATGTGCTTATTGCTTCACGCACATTAATATTGCCTTTGTATTTATTGCCAGCATTGTGTGGCGCAAAACCATTAATATTCACTTTTTCATCATCTATTTTAGTTAATAGACTTATCTTTCCGTCCTCAAAATTAGGGGCATACACTAAAAATGGTTTGATGCAGGAGGCCGGCTGTCGCAACATATTAGCTATGTTGATATTGGGCGAAGTTTTGATTCCAACAATGCCACCATTGTTGTTATTTTCTACAATTATAGCGTATTCTGGCATATTGTTATCATATTTAAGCAAATCTAAACTCAAATTATCTATGTAACTTTGAAGTTTCGTATCTATATAAGTTTTAATTTTTAGGTTGGATGTAACTACATCTTTTTCGCTTAAATTAAGGTTTTGAGTTGCAAATTCAAGCGTCAAAGCATCTATGCTATTATTGGCAATATTGCTGACTATGCTAATTTGTTCATTTTTTGCTTGTGTAGCCTGTACGCTAGTTATATATCCACATTGTAGCATCTGTGATATAACAAGGTTCCGTCTGTTCAGCGAGGCATTAGGGTTAAGAATAGGGGAGTATAGTTTGGGCGATTTAATTAACCCAGCCAAAAGAGCAGACTCTGCAATCGTCAAATCACTAGCGTTTTTATCAAAATAGTATTCACTAGCACTTTCAATGCCAAAACAACTATTACCAAAATATATTACATTAAGGTAAGTTTCCATAATTTCATTTTTAGTAAAACTTTTTTCGAGTTTGCGAGTGAGAAATATTTCTTTAAGTTTTCTTTCTATAGTCTTTTCGTTATTTAGGTGCGTGTTTTTAATCAATTGTTGCGAAATTGTAGAGGCTCCCTCTTTGGCGTAACCAGATTTGATGTTTACGAGTATTGCCTTTATCATACGCTTATAGTTTAAGCCGTGATGCTTATAAAAATCTTGATCCTCAATGGCAACAAATGCATCTACAGTATATTTAGGAAGCTCCTCAATTGATATCGTTTTGCGACCATTAATTGAGGCATTACTCATAACATTATCATCGCTATCTAAAATTTCGGCATACGATGTAGCCATAACTAATTTATCTTTATCAAAAGTAAGATTATTATATTCGCTGTTTATTTTAACATAGTAAAAAGCAAATATTGCTAAACAAATTAGTACTAAAATAGCAAAAAAAACTAGCCCGTATTTTATTAATGTTTTCAATATGTTTTTTTTCATTAAAGTATTATCTGCAAAAACATATTTAATATGTAGATTTTTGTCGAAATTATAAAGCAATTTTGTTTTTTAACTTGCAATTTTTATAAATAAAATGGTATAATTAAATACTAAAAGGATTTATTATGAATGAAAATAAAAAATACTGCATACTAACTTATGGATGTCAAATGAATGTCCACGAATCAGAAAAATTGGCAGGCTTTTTACAAGAAAGGGGATATACAGAAACCCAAGAGCAAAACCAAGCTGATGTTATAGTTTTTAATACTTGTTGCATCCGTAAATCGGCCGAGGAAAAAATACTGGGCAATATAGGAGCAGTAAAGCCAATAAAGAAAAAGAACCCCAATTTGATAGTAGCCGTTTGCGGTTGTATGAGCCAACAAACTGATATGGCAGACTACATACAAAAAACTTTTCCTTTTGTTAACATAATATTTGGAACACACAACCTAAATAAGTTTGGCAATTTTCTTGACGAATACGAGCAAACGCACAAAAAGATAAAAGATATAGAACAGCAAGTGATAGTAGACGAAAATGTGCCTATGTATAGAACTAGCGGATATAATGGATGGGTTAACATTATGTATGGGTGCAACAATTTTTGTACCTATTGTATAGTGCCTTATGTGCGTGGTAGAGAAGTGAGTAGGCGCCCGCAAGATATTATAGATGAGGTTGAGAGCCTACTAAAAACCGGTAAATATAAGATAATTACATTGCTAGGACAAAATGTAAATTCGTATGGCAAGGACTTAGGCGGAGATATCACATTTGCAAAATTATTAAAGCAAATTGCAGAACTACCTTACGAATTTAAGATTAAATTTATGACATCACATCCAAAAGACTTGACCGATGATGTTATAGATGTAATTGCCGAAAATGATAAAATATCAAAAACTATTCATTTGCCAGTTCAATCTGGTAGCAATGCTATTCTTAAAAAAATGAATAGGAACTACACCGTGGAACATTACTTAAATGTAATAGATAAAATTAAATCAAAAATACCAAATGTTTCTTTAACAAGTGATTTTATAGTAGGATTTCCATCCGAAACACAGGAGGATTTTGAAGCTACCTGCAATCTAGTAAAAAGGGTAGGCTACAATGGAATATTTGCCTTTATGTATTCTCCTAGACCTGGAACTCCTGCAGCGCAAATGCAAGACCAAATTCCGCTTGATGAGAAAAATAAAAGAGTAAATGCTTTATTAGCCATTGAAAAGCAAATATCTCACCAAAAAACAAATGAAATGATAGGCAATATAGAAAATTGTATTGTAGATAAAGTTTTGGATGACGGCAACTACCTTGTCAAGACAGATAGTGGCAAAACAATTATAGTAGGCAATGCAATTTTAGAGCCATATTCATTTGTCAATATAAAAATAGATAAATTAATTGATAACCAACTGTATGGCACAGTTGTAAATTAACGGAGGTTAAAATGAGCAAACTATCGCCTATGATGCAACAATATCTAAACAAAAAAGAGGAATACAAAGATTGTATTTTATTCTACAGGCTAGGTGATTTTTATGAAATGTTTTTTGAGGACGCTATAGAGGTATCAAGGGCATTGGGCTTAACTTTAACAGCACGCGACTGTGGAGATAATAAAAAAGCCCCAATGTGTGGGGTTCCATATCATGCCTGCAACAACTATATCAATAAACTAATTTCAATGGGCTACAAAATTGCTATTTGCGAACAACTTACCCAAGCCACAAAAGGCAAGGAGCTAGTTACCCGTGATGTTGTAAGAGTCATAACGCCGGGGACTATTATGGAAACCGAATTGCTTGACGATACAAAAAACAACTTTATAGCATGTTTGTACTGCGATGACGGCGGTTATGGTGCAAGCTATGTAGATATAACAACTGGCGATATGTTCACTTTGCAAGGAGGTAGTAGTGTTGTTAAAGATAAAATAAACGATTTACTAACAAGGATTCGTCCTAGCGAAGTGATATGTAATTCACGAATAAAAGATTTTTACACTCAGTTATCCTGTTTTGTTGTAGGTCTTGCACCTAAGGCCAATGAATACTACGATTGGGCATTTAGATATGATAGAGCACAAAAACAAATTTGTAAACAACTAAATATTATAGCACTAGATAAAACAGACCTTGGCAACTGCAAGTATGGTATTATGGCTTCGGGAGCTCTTTTAGCTTATTTAGAGGAAACACAAAAACGCTCGCTAAACAATATAACCAAAATTAATGTAGAGCAAGATAAAAGCGTAATGCAACTAGATGTAAATACAAGGCGTAATCTTGAATTAGTGGAATCTATGAAAGATAGAAAAACAAAAGGTTCATTGTATTGGGTATTAAATAAAACAAAAACAGCAATGGGTGCTAGATTACTAAGACAGTGGGTAGAACAACCGCTTCAAGATGAAGTTTTAATAAATGCGCGCCTAGATTCAATAGAGGAGCTAATGCAAAATACATTAGCACGAGAATCTATGGCGCAAACTTTGCGTGAGATTACAGATATAGAGCGTATATGTGGTAAAATCTCCTATGGAACAATTTCGCCAAGAGGATGCAACGACCTTAAAATTGCTATCTCCAAAATTCCTCAAATAAAAAAAGTTGTTTGTACATTAAATAGTAAACTACTAAAAGATGCGTATCAACAAATTGTAGATTTTGATGATTTAGTTGAAATGCTTGATAAAGCGTTTGATGAAAATTCGCCTACCCATACAAGAGATAGTGGCTTTATAAAATCTGGTTTTTCGAAAGTTTTGGATGATATACGAGATAAAGCTATGGGCGGGCGCAACGCTTTGGTGAATATAGAAAATAAAGAAAGGGAATTAACAGGCATTAAAACCCTTAAGGTGGGCTATAACTCTGTGTTTGGATACTATATCGAAATTCCAAAATCTCAAATACAATTTGCTCCAAAGGAAAGATATCAAAGAAAGCAAACCTTAGCCAATAACGAAAGATATGTCACTGATGAACTAAAGGAGCTTGAAGCAGAAATACTCGATGCCGAGGATAAAATGCTACAACTTGAACAAAATTTGTTTGAACAAATTCGTCAAAAACTTATTGAAAATATTCCAGCTATGTTAAACACTTCCAAAATGCTTGCAATGATTGATGCACTTCTTTCGCTATCATATGTCGCACTAGAAAATAATTATTGCAGACCACTTATAAATTCATCTATAGATCATACCGAGATTATTGAAGGTAGGCATTGCGTTATAGAACAAATGTTAAAGGAAGAAAGATTTGTTTCCAATGATACATATTTAGATGATTACGAAAATAGAATTTTGATACTAACTGGGCCTAATATGGCAGGCAAAAGCACCTATATGCGACAAGTTGCTTTAATTGTTTTAATGGCGCATATCGGCTCCTTTGTTCCAGCACAATCTGCAACTATTGCTATGACCGATAGAATATTTACTCGCATCGGTGCAAGTGATGATTTGGCTTTTGGACAAAGCACCTTTATGGTAGAGATGTTGGAAGTTTCCAATATATTGGCTAATCTAACAGATAAAAGCCTTGTAATTTTGGATGAGGTAGGCAGAGGTACAAGCACATATGATGGTTTAAGTATTGCTTGGTCTGTCGTTGAATATCTATCTAAAAACACAAAATCAAAAGTTTTGTTTGCTACTCATTATCACGAGCTAACTGAGTTAGAAGGGCGTTTGGACGGAGTAAAAAACTATCAAATATCTGTAAAAGAATTTAATAATACTGTCATATTTCTGCGAAAAATTATTAAAGGCGGAGCAAATCGCAGTTTTGGTATCGAAGTAGCAAGTATGGCAGGATTGCCAAACGAAGTCATTGATAGAGCAAAAATAATTTTGGATAAATTAAGACAAAACGAAATTCACTTTACAAATAAAGAGGCAACCCCGCAAGAACAACAGACCCAAAACGATAATATGCAAAAATTGTACGACTATATAAAATCTATAAATATAAATCTTTTAACACCTATAGAAGCATTAACCGATATTCAAAATATGCAAAATATTATAAAGGAGAAATAATATATGGCTCAAATAAACGTACTTGATTCCTCAATATATAATAAAATATCTGCAGGCGAAGTAGTCGAAAGACCCGCTTCAGTCATAAAAGAGTTAACCGAAAATAGCGTAGATGCGGGCGCAAAAAATATAACTATCGAAATAAAAAATGGCGGAATTGATGAGATGATAGTTACGGATGATGGTTGCGGAATTGAGTATGATAGTGTAAAAAACGCATTTTTGCCACATGCTACTAGCAAAATTCAATCGGTTCAAGACCTCGAAAGTATAAGAACTTTGGGGTTTAGAGGCGAAGCTTTGGCTTCCATAGCCTCGGTATCTCAAGTGGAAATGCTCACAAAAGTACTTGATGATGACTTGGCAACTAGAATAGAACTTGAAGGGGGCAATATAAAGAATTTTGAAAGGTGTTCGGCTCCAACAGGTACTAAAATATCGGTTAAAAATTTATTTTTTAATGTTCCCGCAAGAAAGAAATTTTTGAAAAAACCTAAACAAGAGGAACATGAAATTACAACAGTGGTTCAAAGGCTTATACTATCTAACCCTGAGGTATCAATAAGGTATGTAGTCGATAATAAACAAGTTTACTACAGTACAGGCAAAAGCCTAGAGGATGCTATTTTTGCTGTATATGGATTGAATGTATTACAAAACCTTTTGCATTTTGATGAAAAAAGAGAGGATATGCATCTATATGGATATATAGGTAAGCCTAGCTTTACAAAACCAAACAGAACATATCAAACGCTTGTTGTAAATGGCAGATATGTTCAAAACACCAACATTTCTGTTGCCGTAAATAAAGGCTTTGAAACACACTTAATGAAAGGTCAATTTCCTTTCTTTATAATGTTTTTAGCTGTTAACCCAGAAAAAATTGATGTAAATGTACATCCAACTAAATTGGAAATTCGATTTGATGATAACAGTACCATTTTTTCATTTGTTTATCGTACAGTTTCCAACACAATACTATCAAATCAAGATTTGTATACCATTGATATGATAAATAAACCAATAAAAGCGCTAAACAATGAACCATTGGTTCAAACAGAACAGCAAAGCGCATTTAGTTTTGATAATATTTTTGATAATAATAATAACAACCAAAATACAAGTTGCTCTAATAAAAACAATATAGAATCGTTTTATAATAATGATAATCAACAAAACAATCTATCCTCGGAAAATAATATCAATCCGCAGAGTATTGAAACACCTAATAATCAAGATATTTCACCAAATTATATAGACCAAAATGCGGAAACTAAAAGCTTAAATAATTATGGTGAAGTCAGGTATGATGATGCTATCAAATCAAATAAATTAAATGATTATAGTAATTTGAATAGCTTTGATAATGTGGAAGGAGATTTACAAGCTAATCCTTTTAACAATGCAAACAGTGTTCATCAAGGCAACACCTACAAACTCAAAATCTTTGATAGCAAAAACGATGAAGTAATCAACATTGCTGATGTAAGCGTACAATCTATTGCCGAATCAGAAATGCCTTTATCGTACGCTTCAATGTCATCTAAAGATGTCAATGGAAATACACTTTTTAGTCAAAACAGAAAAACTTATCATAGTGAAGGCGTAATAAAAAGCAATGACACCAACTCCCGCTCTATATCTATGCTAAAAAATGGATACAAAGTTGTGGGTAAACTTTTTAACACATTTTTGTTTGTTGAAAGTGGCGAAAGTGCGATACTTATAGACCAACACGCAGCGCACGAAAGAATAATCTATGATAGATTTCAAAAGTATTATGGCAATAAAGATAAAGCAACCCAACCGCTTTTGGTCCCTTATATTTTAGAAGTTAATTTTCAAGAAAAATCTTTTTTAGAACAAAATATTAAACAATTTACTGATTTAGGTTTTGTAATCGAGGAGTTCGGAGATAAAGCCTATAAAATTTCTGCAGTACCGCTGTTGCTGGGAGGGAATTTTGATTGCAAGTCTTTCTTTAACGACATTTTATCTCAAGTAGGCAAAGAAATTAAAGTAAAGGAAAGTTTGCATTTTGATGAATACCTTATGCAACGCGCTTGTAAATCAGCTATAAAAGCCGGCAACGATATGAGCGAAAACGAAATTTGTACTTTAGTTGACGCTGTTCTTGCAAATAATACCGAACTATTTTGTCCTCACGGGCGACCTATAGCCATAAAAATTGATAGAAAGGATATAGAAAAATGGTTCAAAAGAGTGCTATAAAAAAAATTCCTTTGCTTATAATCGCTGGACCCACAGGGGTAGGCAAAACAAAACTTGCCCTAGAGTTATATGATAAACTTAATGCCACATTAATTTCTGCAGATTCAATGCAAATTTATAAAAATTGCAACATAGGCACCGCCAAGTTATCAGACGATTTGTTGGATAAGTACCCACATTATAATATTAATATCAAAACTATTGAACAAGAATATAGCGTAGCAGAATTTAAGGAAAATACAAATAGAGAAATTGCATATTCTATCAAAGAAAATAAATTGCCAATCATAGTAGGGGGAACAGGGCTTTATATCGAGGGGCTAATATTTCCGTACGAATTTGCTAATTGTCCTAAAAATGAGGGATATCGAGCACAACTTGATGATATACTAAATACTCAAGGCAAGGATAAATTATATGAAATGCTATTAAAAATAGACCCTGAAACCGCCAAAAAAATTAGCGTAAATGATGTAAAAAAGATAAAAAGGATTTTAGAAATCTGCCATTGTGCTAATACAAAACTTTCTCAAATACATAAAATTGATGAAAATTTTGAAAATTCGCCGTATGATTACTTTATAGTCTTTCTTACTATGGAGCGCAATGTTTTATACGATATTATCAATAATAGGGTTGATGATATGATAAAAGAAGGGCTTGTTGACGAGGCAAAATTTATATATGAAACTCAAAAAAGGTTAAATAAAAATTTGCAAGTATCAAACGCTATCGGATACAAAGAACTGTTTGATTACTTTGATGGTAAAATAGCCCTAAAAGATTCTATTGATAAAATTAAACAACATTCTCGAAATTATGCAAAAAGACAGATAACATGGTTCAAAAGGTACAAAAAAAACATAATTTTTGCACTGAATCAAAATACAATTGAGCACAATGCTATAGTCGAATTTTTGTTAAATAAATATAATTCGTTTGCAAAATAAAATGTATTTGCTCAAATAATAAAGCAGTTTACTTGCTAATTGTTATATATGAAAACTTTTTAACATTAATAGTTTATCATAAATTTAGTTATAGAACGCAAATTACAAAAATTGTTAGCTCATATTACTTTGTATTTACAAAAGTTAATTTTTACATATAAAGACTTTATTATCAATGAAGGGGGATTGTTGTTGCTGATTTAGGAAATACACCCCCATATTTTACATTAAATCTATAAAACATAAAATCTATAAAAAAAGGTTCTTTGTTATTAAATAGGATATAGTAAGTTATTAATTCAGACCTTAACCCACACAATATTATAGAGACTATAAAAAATAGAATACACCAAGAATAGTGTATTCTATTTTTATAATACACTATATTTAGTGTATTATATTTTTCTTATAAGTCCTACAACTTTGCCTAAAATGGTGATATTATCAAAGTACATAGGTTGCATAGTAGAATTTTCTGGTTGTAAACGTATTCTGTTGCTTTCTTTATAGTAAGTTTTAACAGTAGCAGAATTATCTATAAGCGCCACTATAATTTCGCCATTTTCAGCAGTATTTTGTTGTCTTACTACTATTTTATCTCCATTGTAAATTCCTGCCTCAATCATACTTTCACCGCTTACAGTTAACATAAATAGGTTATCACCCCTAAATAAATTAGTAGGAATAAAAAATGATTCCTCAAAATTTTCCTCCGCTAATATAGGTTGACCCGCGGTTACATTACCAACTAAAGGTATCATATTAAATTCTTTATCTAACATCTTTGCCTTATATTCTGGATGTTCCTCAAAATAATGAGGGGCAACCGATAGGGCGCGATTTTTTCTACCTTTGTTTACTAAATCTCCACGCTGTTCCAATTTCCTTAAATAATAAGATACGGTTGATGTAGACTTAAAATTAAATTTATCTTGAATTTCTCTAATGCTAGGAGGGAATCCGTTTTCTTGCGAATAGTTTGCAATATAAGATAACATATCTTCTACTTTTTGATTATTTTTTGCCATAAATCTTTCTCCTTAGTTATTTTCAAGCAAATTATAGCACATAGATTTTTTTTTGTCAAACAATTGTTCTAGATATTTTAGAAAAAATTTGCTATTTTGTAAATTTATTAAATTGTGTTTGCGATTTTAATTTTTATTAAGTTTTGCATATTGATTTAAGGATACATCTATATCGTGACAAATCATTGTATATAGTGGAAAAATTTAATAGCTTTAATACTAATCAACAAATTTAATACATAATGCTAATGTATCAAAATTTAATCATAATAGATAAAAGTACTATTTATTCATCCGTATCATCACTCCTCAATTTAATTCGAGTAGATGCATCTTTTCTAATATTTTCGCTTATTGCCGCATAGTGTTTTTTAGTAGTATTAACATCTTTGTGTCCTAAAACATCTGCAACTATGTAAATATCGTGTGTTTGTTGATATAAGTTTGTGCCATAGGTACTTCTTAATTTATGTGGTGATATCTTTTTAAGTGGCGAGGCTATACGACTATACTTTTTTACTAAATTTTGTACAGCTCTAGTTGTTATGCGTTTATTTTGAAGTGAGAGGAAAAATGCATTTGTATCCTCATCTTTAGCTACTTTAATTTGTTCTCGTACTCGCTTATAATCTAGTAGGGCGGTTGCCACCTCATCAGAGAAATACAAAATGTATTGATTGCCACCTTTACGCGTAATAACAAACGAATTGTTATCAAAGTTAATATCATTTATATTAATACCCACCAATTCACTTATACGAATACCAGTTCCTAAAAATAGCATAAGTATTGCTAAATCGCGTATCCTTGTGTGTTTATGAAAATCTTTTTGCTGTCTAGTCAATGCAAGATCTCCGCGATCGGCAATATCAAGCAGTTTATGGACTTCGTTTTGTTCTAATCGTATAATATTTTTAGAATAAATTTTAGGCATATCGACTTTTTGAGCTACATTTTGACTAATTTTATCTTTTTTATAAAAATATTTAAGTAAACTTCTTATAGTAGCCAATTTTCTTGCTTTTGCTTTATCATTATTGATAAATTTTTTGCCATCTATATAATACAAATTTAAGTAGTCTAAAAATAGTTCGATATGCTCTGCAGTCAATTTGTTTAAGTCGGATAGGGTAAATAGCCTTATATCTTTACTTTCAAATTCTGGTATCTCATTCGATAAAAATGTAAAAAAAACATGCAAATCTTGCGCATAAGCAATTCGAGTCAACACACTAGTATTGTTTTCAATTCCAATAAAGAATTCTGCGCAAAAAGTAGGCAAATGATTTCGCATTTCTCGTAATTTCAAAATATTTTTTGCATCTCTTTGTTTTGCATATGATTCATTTTTTTCCATGTAAACATTATATCAAAATTTAACTTATTAATCAACAATTTGGCTATAATTATAAAATAGTAATTTTGCTTATTTGCTATTAAATGATATTTTGCAAACTTAACAATGCTATATGTTAAATCTAAAACGCAGTTTATTAATTAATAGTTAAAATAATGCAAAAACAATTCTTGAGTAATTTTTGTGTTTTTTTTGCGCTTTTTGTTTAGTTTTCTAATGCTATTATAATGTATTATAAATTTTAATGATAAATGGTTTTATTCAATAATAAAAAAAAATTATTTAATAATAAATACATCACTAATATTATAAATAATAATGCTTAAGTTAATTAAACTAAAAGCGAACACACATTAAACAAATTAGTATTATAAAAACTATAAAATTAAAATATGAATGAAATATAAAAACAGCAAATAAATAAAAAATTAAGCAATAATAAAAAATAAGGCTTTTCCTTGCATTTTTACCACTATCTATTCGCTAAAGTTGTCTTTAGCGAATAGATGTGGATATGCTTTTTATACTATACCCCCACTCTAAAAATCAAATAATCCTTAATCTTATATAAAAAAAAATGCAATTTTTATCCCTTAAAAATGAAATTAAACCGGCAATTCACGGAATTGTTGCAATACAAAGTTGCATTGTTTTAAGGTATGCCTAAGATTTTTAACATTAGGCAAAACAGCAGAAACTATAGCCCAAAATGCAGGAGAATGATTCATTTCTACCAAATGCGATAACTCATGAACCACTACATAATCTATTAATTGCGGAGAAAGCATTATAACCCTCCAATTAAAGCTAATCACCCCTTCACTATCACATGTGCCCCATTTGCGTTTTGAATTGTTCAAAACTACTTTATTGGGCTCAAGTTGCATAATATTTGCAAAATATTTGAGCCTTTGCCCTACTATTTCAATACATTTGTTTTTCAAAAATTTTTCAATTTGCTTAGCTTCCCTTTTCAATGTGGATAGCGGTTTAATAATTAAATAATCATCTTTAAGTGTTATATCTTTTGAGTGTCTATCGCGCAAAATATTATACTTTTTACCACAAAACAAAACACTATTATAGTTAAATAAATCGTTGAACATAGCATTTTGTGTTTTAATAAAATTAACTTTTTGCTCTATCCATTTTTGCTTAGAATTTACAAACTTAAAGATATCTTTATCACTCATATTTTTAGGAGCTTTAACTATAACTTCTCCTTTATCATCTATTGTTATAGCCAAGGTTTTTCTTGCAGTGCGTTGAATATAATTGATTAACATATAAAACTCCTTATTAGAATACCCCATATTTAGGGTATTTTATATTTATAATACACTATCTATTGTGTATTATAAAATATTTTATATTATGTTGTTTTTTATTGACAAAAATTGCAAAAAAATGTAAAATATGCTTAAGAGGTTATAACTTATGCGCGGAAAGTTAAATGCCATTATTTTAAGCACCTTAAAAAGCGGGAACAAATATGGGCTAGAAATAATTAAAGAAATAAAGCATCTAACCAATGGCCAAATGGATGTAAAATTGCCTAGTTTATACAGCAACCTACACAAACTTGAATCTGATGGATTTATTACATCCTATTGGGAAAATAGTGAAATTGGTGGCAAAAGGCGTTATAGTGCATTAACCGAAAAAGGTCGCAAGTACATAGAGGAACACCCATACAATTTCGATGAGTTTAAGAAATTTGAAAATGTCAGCAAAAATGTATCTACAACATTAGCTATTCAGCCAGATTTTTTTAATACCATTGAGCATACGCAAAGATTAAAAGAGGAAACAAGTCAAGCATCCCCTACCCGTGCCTCCGAACAAGATTCAATCCAAAATTATTCTATATTAGATTATATGAATAATCAAAACGAAAACAAAATTGAACAAGATAATCAAGAACAAAATAGACCCAACAATGATATTTTCGTTTACGATAAAACAGATGCTGTCCTTTTATCAGACGATGAAATTATACCACAAGATGCTTCAACAAGTCTACTATATAAACCTACTACTTTGACGCATAAAGATATTATTGATGATTCTATTGATTATGATACAATTTTTGGCGATATGATCGAAAAAGATTCCAATTATTCTGATGCAAGTTCAACATCTACTTATAGCCAAACGGATAAAGGCATATTGCTAGACCCCAATCTTAAAGGCAAATACGCAGATGACTACTTATCTATGGTAAGCAACAAAAGTACAACAGCTCCAATATCGTATTCTTATGAAAGTGATTTATATGAAAATAATTTGGTCAATGAAGAGATAAATCAAAGTTTTACCAGTGCTCATATCGGTGAGCCTAACATAGATGATGTAAATTCGAATAATCAAAAAAATGTCGATTCGTATCTGCTTAAAGAAAAGGTCAATGTAGATGATAATCTAAAAGCGAATATTTTCCTTAAAAGGCAAAAGAATAAATACGATTATTCATCCGATTATGATTTTTATAACAAATACGATTCAAAAACTGTATACGAAAAACTTAATTCTATAATTAATAGGACCCCTTCTAGCAATGCAAATGATGCAATTCAAGATGTCGAACAAGAATATGTTCGCCCTGTCACTTTGCTAGAATTTATTGAGGATTGCGAAAATAGTGGCATAGTAGTACAAAAGTACAGAAAAAATCAATCTCAACTAAAATCACACAGAGTTTACATAAATAAAACAAATTTATTGACAGCTATTATGAGTTATGCCACCCTACTGGGTTTAATGTTTATATGCTACTTTGCGTTCAAAGAATCTCTTACAGAGTTGCAATCTATATCCTATTTAATAATAGGCATTCTATCAGTCGGTCTTATATATCCAGTTGTATATGCATTTATAGCCGGCAAAAATCATAGTAAAGTATTAGGATATTATAATATGCAAAAGGAGCTTTTGCCTAGGTCGATAATTTTTGCTGTAATAGTATTGTTGACGATTTCAATTAACTTACTGTGCGGACTAAATTCCTCCAATATTATAGATTTTTTACCATTTATTGTATTGCCAATAGTAGCATCATTAGTTATATACATAGATTATTTATATAAATCACTTCTTCTACAACTAAAAGCCTTTAGAGAAGAATAAAGACCTTTAATGGTCTTTTTTTAATATACATATATGTAAAGACTTTGTGCAAAAAAAACTAAAAAATTATAAGCAAAGCCTAAACAAACTAAAAATGTGGTCTGTTTCGCAGATTAATGACTTGATTTATAATAATTAAAGAAAGGTTTGAAAGAGCCTTTAATTCCGTTAACATTTTCCTTAATTTATCCTTCATATACAGGAATTATAAAACAGCATATAAGATAATGCATTTGGTTAATAATGCAATTTCGCATTCAAATCATTACAGCAATTCATACTATTTTAAAACAAAAAAATGCAAAAATAAAACTTTGCGCAATGAGTTTTACTTGCAATTTTTAGTTAGTTTTTACTGGTTTGATCGTTTTCTTTTTTAGTATTAGAACTTTGTTCAAGTTTATTTTCACTTTTCAAAGAGTTCTTACTTTCTTGTTTTTTAATTTTAGAGAATTTGTTTATAAAATATTGTTCAAATTTATCTTGATACTTCCAACAAAGTACAAACACTACAATAAGCAATATAATTAATATTGGCCAAACATATAATCCCCAACCGCTATATGGAATTAATTGCCCGCTTCCAAAATAGGCTGTTACAAAAATACCTATTGGTCTTGTAAATAAGCTTGCAAAAAAGAAAAATCTAAAAGACATACTTGTAACACCAGCAACCAAACACAATATATCATCTGGGAATACTGGGAATAAGAACATTAAAATTAATAGGTATTTTCCTTTTTTATTTAATATATCACAATATTTTTTAGTCTGTTCAACGCCTGCTATCCATTCAACAATTTTTCGTCCAAACACTCTACCCAAAAAGAATGCTAGAAAACTGCCCAATAGCACGCCTACTATACTTACTAATGAAGCAACTAATGGACCATATATTGCCACGCCAACTAAAGTAGTAGCCATAGACGGAATAGGCGCAAACAAAACTTGTGCAAATTGAATTAAGAAAAAGATTAGAATACCCCAAATACCAACACTTTGTATCATTTCTTTTATTTTTTCTGGGTCCTCTAAATATGAAAGCCAGCCATTAAAATAGCAAATCACATATATAGCAACAACCACATACCCAACAATTTGTAATGTAATGCAAAGCTTATATGTTTTTGAATAATTCTTAAAATATGCAACAAGCAAAACATTGGATACTATTATAAAATATAAAGCAACGCCCCATTTTATCCACCAAGTCTGATCCCACTCAATAGATAGAGTAACTACAGCTAGAGCAATAGATAAAATTGAAACAATGATAGTTAAAATTCGTTTTAATTCTTGATTCATTTCACACCAGTTATATTATTATACAACATTTTTTAATAAATTAAAACAAATTTAATAAGATTTGTTTACTATTTTAATTTTATATGATATAATCCTTGTATGGAAGGTGAACTTTGGTCAACAAGGTATTAATTGCTACAAATTTAACAAAAAAATACAAAGACCGCATAGCGGTTGATAATGTCTCCTTTGATGTGTATGAAGGAGAAATAGTGGGATTACTTGGGCCGAATGGTGCAGGTAAATCTACAATTATAAAAATGATTACTGGACTAAGCAAAATTACAAGCGGAGATGTTAAAATTTGTGGCGTATCGATTAAAAGCAATTTTGAAAAAGCTATACGAAATGTAGGTGCCATAATAGAAACCCCTACCCTATATGGTTATATGTCTGGCAAACAAAATTTAAGATACTATGCAAATTTATATAAAGGCATACCAAAATCTCGCATAGAGGAAGTTGCCGAACTTGTAGGCTTAAAGGATAGAATTAAGGATAAAGTAAAAACCTATTCGCTTGGTATGAAACAACGATTAGGTATTGCGCAAGCCTTGTTGCATAACCCTAAAATTTTAATACTGGACGAGCCAACTAACGGGTTAGACCCTAATGGCATATTAGAAATGCGTATTTTTTTAAAAAATCTAGCAAAAAAAGAAAAGACAGCTATTTTAGTTTCTAGTCATATTTTGAGTGAAATGGAAGCACTTTGTAATACGGTTGCTATTATAGATCACGGCAAACTAAAACAAATGCGTTCAGTAAAAAATTTGTCTAGTGATTTGAATGTTAAATCTAAAATAGCTATTAAAGTAAACTACCCTAATTTTGCAGGTAAATTAATTGCAAACAAATTTGGCTATAAAGTAGATGTTGCTGGGCAAAATGTGGTTTGTGAAATGCTTGAAAAAGATATTCCTAAGGTAACTTCCTACTTAATATCTATGAAGATTCCAATTTTTGGAATTACAGCAGTTTCTAAATCACTGGAACAAATGTTTTTAGATGTAGTAAATGGTAACGATAATTAAAGAGGTAAATGATGAATTCTTTTTGGAGAATAACGCGCGGAGAACTAGATAAAATATTTGTCCGCCCTGCCATATTTATTATGACAGGTTTCTTTGTGCTAGCTATAGTGGTATCGGTTTTAATGTTTGACCCTACGCCCCGTCAAGACTTAATGGAACTAGATAGCATTCAAGGAGATAGCGTAACAGCTGTTTATCAAAATTTTAATAATAATCAGAATAAATTAGTTTATGATGAAAAACTTGCAAATGTAGATTCTATGATTAACTATTATTTGGGCAATGATGAAAGTATTGTAAATAAAAATACTTTGGAAAATGCATTAAATAATTTAGTTAGCGCTTTTAATGAATATGCAAGCCTAGTGTCCAACTACAATGGAACTCAAACTGCAATAAATTCAATTATTTCGCAAAAAACAACTGTAAGAACATCAATACTTTCTTTAACAGATACCTATAATAGTGTTAACGAAAAGTTTTTGACACTACTCATAACCAACAACGATAATGAGACAATTCTAAGAATATTAAATCAATTAATTAACGAAATTTCTACAACTGGTGATGACCGTGAAATTGCGCACCACCTAAGAATTATAGAAAGCATAAACGAGCGTGAGCAATTAACTACCCTTTCAAGTTTATTAGAAAATATAAGTGAGGTACAAGTTTCTAATGAACTTTTGAACGATATATACAACAATTATTATTTGGCAACGCCAGACAAACTGAGTGCGATAATTGCCGAAATGGATGAAATCTACAATTCAGCCCTTGCCAGTACCGAAACAAATATGAGTGCACAGTCAATAAGTGATATGAAAAGGCTTGCAGATAACTATAGATTAACCATAGATGAAGTCGATACAATAATCACTAATTATATTTTACTTGACATTGTTGATAATATATCAACATCAAGTTTGAATAGTTATACTTATACAGATTTACATGGATTTAACAAGTATCAAAAAAATGAAGAGTTAACAAAAAACATATATTTGTTTGAAAATAACACATACAGCTATGAATATGCCAATGTTTTTCAATCGAATGCTAATTCCAACGCGGACACCAATGCATACGATTTTATGTACTATGCTCTTGAATTTTTAAGTTTTGTAATAATCATATACTGCGTAATTATAGGCTCTGGAATGATTGCGGGAGAAACTTCTGGCGGAACGATGAAAATGCTTGCCATAAGACCTTATAGAAGGAACAAAATAATTACTGGCAAGTTGATGGCAACTTTCTTGATTGGTGTTATATTCCTAATAATAGGAACGCTGACTACATTTATTATAGGTGCAAGGCTATACGGACTTAGCAGTGCCCCTATTCTACTGATATTTAATGCGGAATCTGCCTCAACTATTTCTGCATCTGCCCTATTCTTTATATTTTTAGCATTACTATTGGTCAGAATTATTGTATACACCATTTTAGCAGTATTTATTTCTACAGCATTTAAGAGCAATATAGCTGCAGTTATAATATCTGTAATGATATACATCTTTGTGGCACTGTTTGGTAATCTTTTTGGTGATAGCCCTATTTATGGATATTTACCATTTGCAAATGTAGATTTATTTAGATTCTTTGGCGGAGCATTTGTATCCACTACGGGGAATATCTTAGGTTTAGATTTTTCGAGCCCGATACTATCTGACTTAAACTTCTATATTAGTTTAATTATAATGTTGGCATTTGTAGCAATTTTACTTGTTGCAACATACATTATATTCAAGAAGCGAGATATAGAATAATGTTTTTGATAAGTGATTCACACAACGATTTTTTGACAAGCAATGAGTGCAATTTAGAAAAATTAAATAGCGAATTTGAAAAGAATAATGTTACCCTATGTAACGCTATTCTTTTTTCTAAAGATAAAAATTTTAGCATACACAAAGCAAGACAACTAAAAGAAAAAATATCAAAATATTCTTATCTAAAGCAACATTGTATTTTTTCATTTGAAAATTTAAACTTTTTAACTTCTAACGAAATAGAAAAACTTATTGAGTTTAAGCCTTTCTCTTGTTCTTTAACTTGGAATTATAAAAATCAATTTGCTTGTGGCGCGCAAGATTATGGTGGACTTACATATAAAGGCAAACATTTAATAAAACAACTTATCAAAAATAAAATTATGATTGATACGGCGCATCTTAATAGACAAAGTTTTTGGCAAATTATTAATTACATAGATATGCCACTATTTAATTCTCATACATGTTTCAATTTAACGGAACATAGACGCAATTTAGACATTGAACAAATAAAGGCGATTGTCGATTCTAAAGGGTTTGTTGGCATAACATTTGTAAGCTCCTTCTTAACAAATAATAAAACATGCACAATTGACGATGTTTACAAAAATATAGATTCCATCGTACAAAAGTTTGGAGTAGATAATGTAGGAATAGGCAGTGATTTTTATGGAACTAAAAACTTACCATCAGAGCTAAAAAACTATTTTGATTTTAAGAAATTGTTTGATTCTTTTACACAACATGGGTATAAAAAACAAGATATTACAAAAATAATATCATTAAATTTCAATAATTTTGTAAAAAACAACATTTTTTAATTGAAAAATTTTTGTTACTTTGCTATAATTTTGTTATGAAAAATATAACAATTTACACTGATGGCGCATGCTCATACAATCCCGGACCTGGTGGTTGGGGAGCGGTTTTAATATATAAAAATACCAAAAAAGAAATTGCAGGTTTTCATCCTAACACTACCAATAATAGGATGGAATTGCAGGCTGTTATATCAGCATTAGAGCAAGTAAAAGAACCCTGTATAATTGATATCTATACAGATTCTGCCTATATCTATAATGCATTTACTGCCGATTGGATTTCCTCTTGGCTAAAAAATGGTTGGAGAACATCCGATAAAAAACAAGTACAAAATATTGACTTATGGCAACAATTATTAGAGTTTAATAAAAAACACACCATAAATTGGCACAAGGTAAAAGGACACTCTGATAATTTTTACAACAATAAGTGCGATGCCTTAGCACGAGGACAAATTCAAAAAAATATAAAAGAATAAAAACGACTATTAATAGTCGTTTTTATTTTGCATATTCTGTTTTTCTAGTTTCTCTGATGACATTGACTTTAATTTGTCCTGGATACTCAACTTCCTCCTCAATCTTTTTAGCAATATCTTTTGCTAAAAACATTGCTTCGTCATCAGTAATTTCCTCGGGTTTTACTATAACCCGTATTTCTCTACCAGCTTGAATTGCATAAGCTTTTTCCACCCCATTAAATGAGTTAGAAATTTCCTCAAGTTTTTCAACTCTTTTAATGTAAGTTTCAAGGCTTTCCCTTCTAGCACCGGGTCTAGCACTTGATATCGCATCCGCAACTTGCACAAGTATTGCCTCTATGGAATTAAAAGGAACATCTCCATGATGCGCTTCAATACAATGTATAACTGCATCATTTTCTTTATATTTTTTTGCTAATTGAACACCAAGTTCAACATGCGTTCCTTCAACTTCTTGGTCGACTGCTTTGCCTATATCGTGCAATAACCCACCGCGTTTGGCAGTTTCTACGTCTACCCCTAGTTCTGTTGCCAAAAGACAAGCAAGTCTAGAAACTTCCAGTGAATGGACTAACACATTTTGTCCATAGCTTGTTCTATACTTTAGGCGCCCTAAAAGTACGCATAGCGCAGGATGAAGTCCGTGTACGTCTGCTTCATAAGACACTTCCTCACCGGTTTGTCGCATTTCTATTTCAATATCCTTTGTAACTTTCTGGGCCATTTCCTCTACTCTCGCAGGGTTAATTCTGCCATCTAGCATTAACTTTTCAATAGTCCTTCGCGCTATTTCGCGCCTTAAAGGGTCAAAACTAGATAGAACAACAGATTCTGGTGTATCATCAATAATCAAGTCAACTCCAGTAGCGTTTTCTATAGCACGAATGTTACGCCCCTCTCTACCAATAAGGCGCCCTTTCATTTCCTCGTTAGGAATACTTACTGTAGAAACAGTAATCTCGGCAGTGTACTCTGTAGCGCACCTTTGAATAGCTTGCGTGATAATATCAATAGCATATCTATCGGCATTTTGCTTAGCTTCTTCTTCCATAGTTTTTATTTCGGAAGCAATGCTTTTTCTTGTCTCGTCTCTAATGCTATCTATAAGCACTTTACGCGCCTGTTCGGTAGACATCATAGCCACCCTTTCAAGCTCTTTAGTAATATCCTCTTTCTTTTTATCAAGTTCATCTTGAAAAGATTGCAATTCTAATTCTTTATTATCCAGTTGTTGTTTGAATGTTTCTAATTGTTCTACTTTAAGTTCCAAACTTTGTTCTTTTTTATTTTGATATTCTTCTCTTTGAAGGACTCGATCCTCTATTCTTTGAATTTCCTGTCGCCTTTCCTTCATTTCCAAGTCATTATCTGCTTTAAGTTTGAAAATTTCGTCTTTCGCCTCTAGTATAAGTTCTTTCTTTTGGGCTTTAGCATCATTTACGGCGTCTTCAATAATCTTTTTTGCTGATTTTGTAGCATTGTCAATTCTTTTTTGTATAATAAATCTATATAAAAAATAACCGCCAATAACCCCTATAGCCACACAACCTAAAATTATTAAAATTAATGGGAAAACACCGATACTGACGCTAAATAGCATATTTATTGTCATATCGATTATTTCTCCTTGAAATATTTATACATAAATAAATTATGTACAATAAAATTGTATATTTTTTTTATTAAATTGTCAAGCAAATGATAAATAAAAAAGAAGTACAAAACTCCTTTATTATTCAATTACATCAAATGTTGCTTTTAATTTATCATTAATTTCGTCAAAAACTTCCTTATTATCAATCAAGTATTGTTTTGCCGCTTCCTTACCTTGTCCTATTTTCATATCGTTATAAGAGAACCAGGCACCGCTTTTTTGTATAATATTTTTTGCAACAGCCATATCAAGCAAGCTTCCTTCCTTTGAAATGCCAGTTCCGTACATAATATCGAATTCTGCAACCTTAAATGGGGGCGACATTTTATTTTTTACAACTTTTGCTTTTGTCTTATTGCCAACAATGTTGTCTCCCACCTTTATAACATCAGCTTTTCTTATATCAATACGAATTGATGCATAAAATTTAAGCGCTTTACCACCAGTTGTAACCTCAGGAGAACCAAAAAGAACCCCAACCTTTTCTCTTAATTGATTGATAAATATTACACAAGTATTTGACTTATTGATTATTCCTGTCAACTTTCTTAAAGCTTGCGACATCAACCTTGCCTGTAATCCAATAAAGCTATCGCCCATTTCCCCCTCTATTTCTGCTTTAGGGGTAAGCGCAGCTACTGAGTCGATTACAACAATACTAAAAGCACCACTACGAACTAATGACTCTGTTATATCTAATGCTTGCTCACCAGTATCTGGTTGCGATAAATAAAGATTTTCTACATCCACACCTATTTTAGATGCATAAATTGGGTCTAGTGCGTGTTCGGCATCTATAAACGCCGCTACACCACCCATCTTTTGTGCTTCAGCAATAATATGTAAAGCTACAGTAGTTTTACCTGATGACTCAGGCCCATATATCTCTATAATTCTACCCTTAGGTACTCCGCCAATACCTAGTGCATAATCTAGCGTAAGGCATCCTGTAGGTATCACATCAATTTTTTGATAGTATTTATCGCCCAACTTCATAATTGAACCTTTACCATATTGTTTTTCTAGGTCAGCTATAACCTGCTCAAGTACTTTATCTTTGTCTTCCATAATTTTCTCCATTTTTAGAACATATTTTTGATATACTTATATTATACAGCATAATTCGAAATATTCAAAGTGTTTTGACGCAATTTTTTTATTAATTCAAAAATAGTTGTATTGGTGCCAAATTGTATAACAAAATTTTTATCTCCGTTAATACTGTGTTTATAAACATTTACTGCATCCCTATCCCCTACCGCAGTAAAAAATAATCCCGATTCCTGTGTGGATTTATATCCACTTGTAGCAACCACAATATCACAATTACTTTTACTTAGCATAGAAGTTACCATTTCGTACACGGCTTCGGCGCTAACTTCACTATGTTGTTCCAGTATTCGCTTATCTACACCCAACATTCTTTGTAGAGATTTGCTTGAATACGCAGTTAAGGTATCCTCTAAAATTTGTTGTGCATTATCATTTTCGTTTAACAAAGTATCGGTAAGTTTGCCACCAGTAAAATTTTCGACAACACTAATTTTAATGTTTCTTATTGTAAGTATTTCACACACAGCCTCCGCTAAACCAACATCTTTAGAGGCATAGAATGCACTTTTCAAATCCTTTACAAAAACCGAAACTATGTTTTCTTGTATTGTTTTATCTATTGATGCTAAAAATCTAAAAACTATTAAACTATCACCGCATTTTGTATCAATGTAATAATCAAATATGTTATTAGATATTTTATATTCCCTTAGATAGTTACTCAAATTTTCCTCTGATAATCCAAAACATTTTATGCTATAGTCTACATAATTTATCTTGAGCTTTTCGGCAACAACCTTTTTAATATTATCCAAAGAATTTAATATATCTAACTTTATAATTAATTGGTTACTGCTCGGATTTACAAATACTCCATTACCACAATCTTGCATTTGGCTTAGGGGTACTAAAAGCGAACTTGCCTTTTTATCATCATCCTCAATAAAAATTGTCAGCCCTTTTGAAAATGCTTTATAGTCGATGCCTAGTAAATCCTCGACAATTGCAAATTGAGCTATGTCTAACCCTATCTTAAAAAATTGCTTATATAAAATGTTATAATTTTCAATCAACCATTTCGCGTTGCGATTATTCATCACAACAAAAATCGAAACATTCATTTAATCTCCCTTAAGTACATTTTTGTTTTTATAAAAATAATCAATAGTAGAATAAACAACCATAAATAAAGCTAGCAAGCCTACAGCATAAACTATGTAGCAAAGTACATCAAATGCAACCCCGCCAAACCAGTTTTCCTGTTGAATACAACCTAGCAACATCATTCCTACAAGTGCAATATCTAGCAATAATGTTTTTATTTTACCAGATTTATCAGCCGCTATAACTACACCTTTTGTGCTTGCCACTTGCCTTAAACTGTTTACGATATAATCTCTTGCAAAAATTAAGGCACAAACTATAATGTAAACATACAAAGGCAAAATTAAATCGGATATAATTACTAATATGCCCGCCATTACAAGCAACTTATCTGCTATTGGGTCAAGGAACTTTCCTGTATTTGTAACCTCGTTATTCTTTCTAGCTAAATATCCATCCAAAAAATCTGTTATTGAAGCAATTATAAACAAGATTGTGGCTATCAATTTTCCGTAAGGTATTTCGGTTACAAGATAAAACATCATAATTATAGGAACAAACGCTATGCGTGATATAGTTATTTTATTAGGTAAATTCATATTAACTCCTTTTTATAATCTCTCCTATTAAATCGTACTGATTATAATCAACAATCTTGACCTCGTAAAAAGCCCCGACTTCAACATCGCCAACTGCCTGACAATACACAACAGTATCTACTTGAGGTGAGTTGTATTGATTTCTCATAATAAGTACATCATCCTCGATATCATCTAAAACGCACAACATCGTCTGCCCCACTAACTGAGAGTTATTTTTTTCAGCTATCTTTTTTTGTATATTATATATTTTTTTGCGCCTATATTTTTTAATTAAGCTAGGAACCTGATGTGGCATATCGTACGCAGGAGTTCCATCCTCCCTTGAATACTCAAAAACTCCCACATTATCTAATTGATAATGTTCTATAAAGTTTTTTAATAAGTTAAAATCACTATTCGTTTCGTACGGGAACCCCACAATAAAGGAGGACCGGATAGATATTCTGTTCTTTTGCCCTTTAATTTTATCTAAAAGTTCGCAAATAGAATTATAAGAACTGCGCCTATTCATCTTTTTTAATATTTTATCACTTACATGTTGCAGTGGGATATCAATGTACTTGCAAATTTTATCCTCGCTATTAATTAACTCAATCAAATTATCGTCAATAAGCTCCGGATAGCAGTAATGGAGCCTTATCCAGCGCACGCCATCAATTTTTACAAGCTCCTTCAACAAATCACATATTTTATATTCATCATATAAATCTATTCCGTACCTAGTAACATCCTGAGCCACCAAAATTAATTCTTTTACTCCTCCACTTGCTAAGGCTCTACACTCCTCCACAATTTCCTCTATTTTACGACTTCTAAACCGCCCTCTTATTTTAGGAATTGTGCAATATGTACAAAAATTATCGCACCCATCAGCAATTTTCACATACGCATAATGGCTTGGTGTAGATAGTAAACGAGCAGGAGCTACTTTATCACAAACATTAAAATCGCTTTCATTGTAAAGCCCATAAATCAACTCCACAATTTTGTCATAGTCATTAATATCAACAAGTAAATCGATATTGGGTATGGATGAACTTAATTCTTTGCCATTTCTAGCAACAAGACATCCACACACAATTAGTTTTTCGCAGTTAGAATTTTTGAATAACTCAGCTTCCAATATTCTGTTTATAGATTCTTTTTGCGCATCCAAAATAAATGCACAAGTATTTACTATAATAATATTTGCTTCACTAACATCTGTGGTTATATTAAAGCCTGCATTTTTTATGAGGTACAAAATTTTTTCTGAATCGACAGTATTTTTATCGCATCCTAAACTAATTAGTGCAACTTTTTTATCTTTAGGGTTCATTTATTTTAACCTTTATCTCCATATTCTCTTAAAAATTCTTCCATAGTTATAAATATTTGACGAGGCTTTGAGCCATCGGCTTTTGAAATATAATTCATTTTTTCCATTGCATCCACAATTCTTGCCGCCCTATTGTAGCCTATGCTAAATCTTCTTTGAATAGAAGAGGTAGAACAAATTTGTGTTTCAATAGCATTGCGCAACGCAGGAATAAAATATTCATCCTTTGTAGCATCTGTTGCTTCGCCAAAACCAGCCTCACTTGTTTTTGCTACCATAATAGATTTTTCAATCTCCGGATCAAAATCACAAGGGTTGTGTTCTTTAATAAATTTGACAATGGATGCCACTTCTTGTTGCGAAATGAACGGGCCAAGCAAACGAATAGGTTCCCCGCCCATAGGACTATATAGCATATCCCCCCGCCCAAGTAGCTTTTCAGCCCCGCTTTGGTCAATGATTGTTTTACTATCATTGTAGTTGGTCAACGAAAAGGCAATTCTTGATGGCAAGTTGGCTTTAATGGTACCCGTTATAATATCTACGGATGGCCTTTGAGTTGCCAAAATTAGGTGTATACCACTAGAGCGCGCTTTTTGAGTTAGTTTTAATATTTTTTCCTCAATGTCCTTTCTAGCATTCAACATTAAATCTGCCAACTCATCGACCATAATAACAATTTTGTACATTTTGTCAATGGTTCCATCTTTTACTTCTTGCAAATCATTAAATTCATCGATGCTCCTAACATAGTATTGTCCAAACACTCTATTGCGCCTTTCCATTTCCTCGCACGCCCACGCCAAGGCACTAACTGCCTGTGCAGGCTCTGTGATGACTTTAGGCAACAGCAGATGCGGTAAATTCTCGTAAATATTAAACTCGACAAATTTAGGGTCAATTAATATTATTCTGACATCTGCAGGAGATGCTTTATAAAGTAGCGAGATTATAATGGAGTTCATACATACCGATTTACCACTACCAGTAGAACCCGCTACAAGTGTATGCACAAGCTTTGCTACATCCGCTACAATAGGCCTATTTGTTATATCCTTACCAAGGGCAAAAGTCAAAGGCGATGTTGCATCTCTAAACTCTTTTGTATTGATAATGTCTCTTAAACCAACTGTATCGACTTTTTCATTAGGAACTTCAATACCAAATGCGTTTTTACCAGGTATTGGTGCCTCAATTCTAATAGCTTTACGGCTTTCAAGAACCATAGAAATATCGTTAGAATATTGCAAGACTTTATTTACTGTAACGCCTTGAGGCATCTCAAACTCATATCTAGTAATAGCAGGTCCGCGCGTCACACCAACGCACTTTACCGAAATCTTAAATTCCTCAAACTTTTCCTCTATCGTATGTGCTTTTTCCTCAAACTTTTCCTGCGAAATTGTAGGAATAGTGCTTTGGGTTGTCAATAATTCCAAAGGTGGCCTTACATATTTTGCGCGTTTTTTAGGTTTTGGAACTTCTTTTTTAGGTTGCTCTTGCTCTTTAATTGGCTCAATGATAGAATCTATATTCGAATTTTTATTAATTGTATTATCAAGTTCTATATTGTCAACAAATGAATTATCCGATTTATTTAATCCCAGTTTTTCAAAAGCATCGTTTTCCTTTGTTTCGGAAATACTTGCAAATTTTTCATCAATAAACTCTTGCCTAGCTACATCATTTACATCCAATATTGGCGAAATGTCATAGTCGTGGAATGTATTTTCTCGCAAAATCGTTTGCGGTTTACCGATGATGGGATTGTCATCGCTTTCATTAACCAAAATTTTTTGTGGTTTTAGTGGTTTTACTTCGTTAAATTCCATAGCATCTTGCAATGTTGTAGTATCGCCCTTGTATACATCTGCATTTATTATGCCACTATAAATTGCCGGATCCGGCTTTACAGATATCTTTTTGTTTTCGATTTCTTTCTTTATATTAATTTTTTTAGGTTGAGTAGGCGCAACCAAATCAGTAACTTTATCCTGCTCCTCTCTTTCTATTTTAGCATTTAACGTAAGTGGCATTGAAATAAATGTTGGCATATTTTTATTTTTTTCCATAGTGGCATTAGGTACACGCATAGTTTGCGTTTTGTTCGAATTTTTGCTAACTTTTACTTTCTCGGTTTTTGTAGATAAAAATGTGTTATTTTCTTTTAAGTGTCTATAATGAAATTGCTTATCCACGCAAATACAGAAAAATATAATCATCAGTATTACAAATAAGCAAATAACAGCCTCTAATGGTAAAAGCAACCTGAATGGATACAATATGAAAGAAAAAATCGCTCCCGCTGGAGTCAATGTTCCAAAAGGATATTCCATACATTCTACAAAAGATAAATTGTATGAGGCGTTAGTTAGTGCAAGGTGTATTATAAACATCATAGATAATGCTATAATAACTAAGGATACTTCAAAACTTTTGGAAAATTTGTTTTTATATCCCGCTATTTTAGCAATACTCCAAGCCATGATTAAAATTAGTAAAATGTACGCACACACGCCGAATAAACCTAACAAAATATGATTTATCAAGTCTAATATCGAAAATGCCATACATATAAGTAGCAAAAAGGATACAAATAGCAGAATTAATGGCATTGTATTAGCGCGAGTTAAAATCTTTTTGTTCATAAAAACTCCCTAACTAACTGAATTTAGGTAATTATATCACAAATATAAATATTATTCAACAAAAACATTAAGTTTTATTAACAAAAAAGACAAAATTATAACAAACTTTGTCTATTTTTGTAGCTAAACCGAACTTAGCTTAAACAATTCGAAACCGTGGTAATTGTAAACCCATTATCTTGGCAATATTTTATAATACTTGGCAAGGCTTCTAGCGTGTTTTGAGTGGGATGCATCAAAATCAAATCTCCATTTTTTAGGTTATTTGTTGCCCTTTTTATAATTAAATCGGTATTTTTATCTCTCCAATCAATAGTATCTTTGGACCACATAATAGTTTTATAATTTAATGCATTTGCTACCTGCAAAGTAGTATTGCTAAAATCACCAGATGGTGGCGCAAACAAAGACATTTCAATCCCAGTCAAATTTTTTACAACTTCATGACACATATAAATTTCATTATAATTCTGTTCATAGGTTAGTTTAGATTGCTCCTTATGAGTAAACCCGTGATTACCTATTTCGTGCCCACCCGCTACTATTTTTTCTAGCAGTTCAGGGTATTTGTTTGCCCAAGAACCGCCAACAAAAAAAGTAGTTTTTACTCCATTTTTACTCAATGTCTCGAGCATAGGTTCAATAAACTCATTCCCCCAGTACACATTTATCATTAAAGATACATAAGCATTGTTTGCGTTGCCACAATAATACGGCTCTATATCATTTTGATTAAAAACACTTTTTATGTTGTTATCATATGTTATGCAAAACAAAGCAAGTAACATACCGAATATGCAAATGTTAGAAAAAAAACTGTACTTCATAAAAAACTCCATTCATTTATGTATATGCTACAAATTTTATTTTTTTCATACATAAATAAATGGATATCAAATTTTAATAAACTCTGTAATCAATATTGGAGTGCATATTCGATTAATTTAGGGTCTTGCCTATCAATTAGAAAAGCCCCAACATTTTGAATAGAATTCCCTACAATTTTATAATTTGTTTATAAGCTTCAAATCTATGCGACCGCGGTTATCTATCTTTATCACCTCAACTTTCACCTTATCCCCCACTTTGACAACATCCTCGGTTTTATCAATATGTTTATCCGATAACTTTGATATATGAATTAGTCCTTCCTTAATTGGAGATAAGGATACAAAAGCGCCGAAATCACTAGTTCTTACAACTACTCCATTCATAACATTTCCAACACATATTTCCATTACAATGCTTTCGATAATTTCTTTAGCGCGTTGTATTTTGTCCTTATCCATTCCACCAATAGTAACAAATCCGTCGTCCTCAATATCAATTTTTACATTAGTTTCTTCAATAATTTTATTTATATTTTTACCGCCAGAACCTATAACATCTTTAATTTTATCAGGGTCTATATTAAATGAAACTATCTTAGGAGCATATGGGGATAGCTCTTTTCTTGGTGCATCTATAGTTTGTAGCATCTTATCCATAATAAACATTCTACCAATTTTTGCTTTTTGTAGCGCAGTTTTCAAAATGTTTTCATCTATGCCTTTTATTTTTATATCCATTTGTATAGCAGTTATACCCTTTTCGGTTCCAGCTACCTTAAAATCCATGTCTCCGTAAAAATCTTCCTCGCCTTGAATATCGGTCAATACAAAAATTTGGTCACCCTCTTTAATCAGCCCCATAGCAATACCTGCAACCGGTGATAGAATAGGAACACCAGCATCCATAAGTGCAAGAGTAGAACCACATACGCTTGCTTGAGAAGTCGACCCGTTAGAGCTCAACACCTCCGAAACTGTCCTTATGCAATAAGGAAACTCCTCCTCACTAGGCAGTACAGGTTCCAAAGCTCTCTCCGCCAAAGCTCCGTGGCCTATTTCGCGCCTACCAGGGCTCTTTAACATTTTAGCCTCTCCAGTGCTATAAGGAGGCATATTGTAGTGATGCATATAGCGTTTTACCTCTTCCTCCTCCTCTAATCCATCTATGTGTTGCATTTCGCTCAACATCCCAAGTGTGCAAGTAGTCAAAACCTGCGTTTGACCGCGAGTAAAAACGCCAGATCCATGAACTCTAGGAAGCAACCCAACTTGACACCAAATAGGCCGAATTTCATCCAACTTTCTCCCATCAAGTCGAATACCCTTTTCTACAATATTTTTGCGTACTTTGCTTTTGGTTAAAGAGTAGATTGTGGCATCAATAATCTTATTTAAGTTTTCTATTTCAGGGTATTGGGGCTCAAAATAATTAAGGGTGCTTTCTTTTAATGCCTTATCGCGCGCCTGTCTTTCAGCCCTATCAAAAGTATCTAGAACATAATTTAGTTTTTCGTCAACATAACTTGCAACTTCATTTTCAATTTGAACTACAATGTCATCCTCAACAAGTGGCTGTTTTTTATCTTTGTGATAAACTTTAATTATATCTTGCTGAAACTCAACCTGTTTTTTTATTTCATCGTGCGCAAACATAATAGCTTTTAGCATAGTGTCCTCATCCACAAAATGCGCACCAGCCTCTACCATCAAAACAGCATCGTGAGTACCACTTACAGTTAAATTTAGCTTGCTATTTTCGCGTTGATTATCATTAGGATTAATAACAAATTCATCATTAACTAATGCAATATTGACAGCTCCAGTTGGCCCCTCAAATGGCGCAGACGAAATTGATAAAGCAATGCTTGAACCAATCATAGCAAGCGCTTCGGGCGCAACATCGGGGTCAATAGATAGCGGAGTAGCAACAATAGAAATATCGTTATAAAATTTTTTAGGGAACAATGGCCTCAAAGGTCTATCAATCAACCTTGCCACCAAAATTGCTTGGTCAGATGGTCTGCCTTCCCTGCGTTTGTATCCCCCAGGGATTTTGCCAACAGCATATAACTTTTCCTCGTAATCTACACTTAAAGGCAAAAAATCTACCCCATCACGAGGCTTATCAGCCACTGTTACATTTACTAAAACTGCTGTATCTTGGCATCTAACTAAACAAGAACCATCAGCCTGCATAGCATATGTACCAATTTCCGCCGTAACTTTTTTGCCACCATATGTTGTTTCAAAAATCTTTTTCTCCATAAAATGCTCCTTATCATAATACACCTAATATAGTGTATTATATTAATAGAATACACTATATAATGTATTTTGTATTTATCTTTAGTTTTTACAATTAAATGCAATTTATATAATATATTTTAGCATTATATATTTTTTGCTAAATTATTTTTGTTCGCCAAGCCCCTGCTATAGCCATATTATATTAAAAAAGCCCAATAAAATTTGGGCTTTTTGAACATTTACCTAATTCCTAGTTCTGATGCAATACTTCTATATTTTTCAATATCAGTTTTCTTAAGATAATTCAACAAGCCTTTTCTCTGCCCTACCAATTTTAGTAGCCCGCGACGTGTGTGATTATCTTTAGGATGCATCTTCAAATGTTCGTTCAAATGATTGATTCTTTGTGTCAACAAAGCAATTTGTACAGATGTTGAACCTGTATCTTTTTCATCTTTGCCGAACTTTGCAATAATTTCTTTCTTATCCATTTTCTCCTCCAAAGAATATACGCCTTAAGCGAGGTAAAGCGTCGGAGAACTCGACAAAACTTCGCATAAGGTAACACAATAATATCATAAATAAACTTATTTGTCAAGCATTATAAGTAATTATCTGGCAAATCATTATAAAACAAAATGGTACAATTTTTAAGTTGCATTTTTCGTATTATGCTACTAATCGAATTCAAAGTATCTATTTGATAAATATTTTTTTCGTCAAAATTTTTATTTAACAAGCCCTGCTTTATATCAAGCGAGTGTGTTACATTTACGATTATAACTTTATCTGCTACTTGTGCTATTCTTTCACCAAACTCTATATTTGCCTGTTTTTCTTTCACTCCAAGTTCTACAAGCCCAGGGGTTACAACAATTTTTTCGCCCTCAAACATTTTTAATATGTCAAGCGCTTTTTTACTACCTTCAATGCTACCATTATAGGAATCATCTAGTATTGTAATGTTGTCACTAGAACTAATCAATTGCAGTCTATGTTCAATAGGTTGCAATCGCGATATGCCATTTGCAATTTCTTGTAACGATAATCCTAGCTTGTGTGCTAATGCCACAGCAGTTAAAATATCCTCTATATTATGTTCGCCCAAAAGTTTAGTACTACAATCAATACTTTGCCCTTGAATATGCAAAGTAAATTTTGTTCCGCTTTTATCAGTTACCATATTGCTTGCAAACACATCAAATTTATCATTAAAGCCTGTAATCATTTTATCAATGTTTGTCTTATCGTATAATTCTTGACATATCTCATTTTCGCCATTAAATACTATAAGCCCCCCTTTTGCAAGCCCTTCTACTAATTCGTATTTAGTATTTTTTATATTATCCAAAGTCTTAAATGTTTGCAGGTGTTGCTCACCTACACTAGTTATAATCCCGTATTGAGGAGAAACTAACTCGCACAATTCCTTTATATCCCCAACAAATCTTGCACCCATTTCTGCAATTAAAATTTGGTGAGAAAAATCAAGATATTGAATTATAGACTTTGTGATGCCCATTGGAGTATTATAGCTAAATGGACTTGCTAAAACCGAATACTTTTCGGATAGAATTGTTTGCAAAAAGAATTTTGTACTTGTTTTACCAAAACTGCCTGTAATACCTATTTTAATAAGATTGGGGTATTTTTTTAATTTCTTTTTAGCAAGAACTATATATCTGCGAGATATCAACTTTTCGATAGGTGCCATAATTAAGTTTACTATAGGCACAATAATAGGTAACATTATAGGTGTTAAGGCGATTACTGCGTATCTTATAGGGTCGAACACAACAGTAAATAGCCATATTAATAAAAATGTTATAACAGCACAAACCAAAAAGAACACATATTTTAATCTATTCATCCTATTAGTTATTTTAAGTGGTGTCTTTTTAGGTGCATTATATAAATTATAAATAAATACACCTGTCAAATAAAAGTAAAATATTAACCCTAAATAGGACCAAAACTCATTGACATTTTGTGTATCTAATATCACATTAGTTACGCTCATTAGCGCTAAACTTAATATTGTAAGCATAAAAAGTCTAGATATGTAGCGCCCTTTTGTATCTTTTATCCATGTAAAATATTCTTTTGTGCGATAATTAGATAGTTGCAATATTTGAAAGAATTTGTAAGCAACAAACCACATTAAAATTGCATTTACTATAGATAAACCTACCGCAATATAAATATGTATATTAGATACACTAAAAAATGTCATTTTATAAAGTCCTTTATTAATTTAATAGTAATATTTTTTTCCTGCAAATATGCAAAATGTGAGGCATTCTTTATTATATACAATTTAGAATTGGGAATTTTTTTATTAATTTTTTTTGCCATATAAAGTGGGGTATCTTTATCTAGCTCACCCCAAATTAACAATGTAGGCGCTTTTATAAATTCAAGATAGTTTGATAAATCTTTATTTATAATTTTATTAAAGACTATTTGTTCATCTCTAGTCAAATTTTTATAATCAGTCGAAGCAAATTTTGATAATGCGTTAGTCGATTTTATACTTTTTTTAACCAAGTATTTTATAAGCTTATAATGCATTTTTTTTGCAAATTTTTTAGCTGTCATTTTAGGTTTTATGCCAGCGCTATCAATAAGCACAATTTTTTCAACTAACTCTGGGTATTCGGCGCCCAGTATTATAGAAATGCGTCCTCCAAAGGAATGCCCAACTAGAATTATCTTTGGAATACTTAAATGCTTTATAAGCGCATATATAACATTAGAATACGAATATATATCAAAATTCGCTTTTGGCTTATCACTTAAACCAAAGCCCCAGAAATCTATTGATAATATGTTATAATTATCAAAAGCTGGCAGAATTGGATACAAGCTTTTATGATTGCCACCCCATCCATGTAACAAAACTACTGCAACGCTATGACCTCTATCGGTAAAATCATAAAATAATTTATTGGAATTAAACTCAAAAATCACTATACACCTCACAATTTTACTTATCTTATAGTGACTTTACTATTCCTCTAATTGTGCTTTTGCATCTCCGCTTGTGATAACCTTAAATACAAAGGCTTCAAATCTTGTGGAACTACTGATTTATCTAAATTGCTTTTTACTAAATCACACATACTTATATTTTTTACTTTGATTACTTTACAAGCAAAATCGCAATAAACACATTCATCATCAATAGTGCATATCGTATCTGAATTTTTTAGCAAATCAATAAGCTCATCTTTGTGCATTAACCTTTGGTTGACGGCTTGCCCGTTAACTATATCCCCAACAAAAAACTCATCCGCAATGCCCTTCATCAAAACATACTGACATTTTTCTAAAGTATTGTATGCAATAAGATTTAATGTGTCAATAGGTATAACTTCTAAACCTAACGCGTGAGCCAAACCCTTTGCAACAGATAACCCTATCCTAATTCCAGTAAAACTACCTGTCCCCACACAAACCGCTAATAAATTTATATCTTTTATATCTAAATTTGTGGCACCAAGCATTCTATCTATTTGCAACATAATAGTTTTGGAATGTTGTTCGTTTGTTTCATCTATATTTTCAAAGGTTGCATCTTTTGTCAATACAGCAACATAACTGTGCTTAAGGCAAGTATTTATACATAAAATATTCATAAGTTTTCTATCCTTATTTCTCTTGTTGTTTCATTTGTTTTGATAATTTCTATTTTAGTTCTATGTTTTGGCATTAGTTCTAGAGCAATTTGAGGCCATTCAACCAAAACTATAGCAGTTTTATCATTAAAAATTTCCTCGAAACCTAGCAAATAAAGCTCCTCTATGCTTTCAAGCCTATAAAGGTCAAAATGAAATAGTTTTTGCCCGAGTTCATTTTCGTAGGTATTTAGCAAAGCAAATGTAGGGCTAGTTATTTGCTGACTTATTCCTAAGCCTTTTGCAAACCCTTGGGCAAAAGCTGTTTTGCCAGCACCCATTTCCCCCACTAATTCTATAACTGTTCCAACAGGTGTTTTTTTAGCAATATTAAAAGCAATTTCCTTTGTTTGTTCCACGCTATTTGATATATAAGTTTCCATAAATAAATGATAACAAATTTTTATTTAGTTTGTCAATTATAAATATCATAAACTTGTCAACAATATTATTAGGTGAAAAAATGGAAAATAAATTAGCATTTTTTATAGATGAAATTTTTAAGTTGATAATAATATTTTTTATCTCGCTTGTATTTTATAGAGCAATGTACATATCGTTTGTCCTTTGCCTTGTGCTTTCATCTATAACAACGATTATATTAGGTATTTTGTTTTATTATCTAAAGACAAAACGATATTCAAAAAAGCAATTAAAGCTATCACAACTAAAAGAAATTGATAAATTAAAAGAACAGTTTTCGTATGCAAGCCAAACAGAAATTAGTAACTTTTTCAAAAATCTATTTAATGCTAATATTAATTACAAAAAAGAATTAACCATTAATGACAAAAAAACAGTACTTAAGATTTTTTTTGATAAAGATGTATTAGAAGTACAAGACCTAAAAAAAATTTATAGAGAAAATAAAAATAGACATATCACTAAAGTCATTATACTGTGCAACAATTTTTCTGACGAATGCGCATATCTTATAAAAAATTTTAAGAAAATTGAATACACTTTAATTAATATAAATGACCTTTATATAAACTATATCGTGCCCCAAAACGCCTACCCTAATTTTGTAGTAGAAAAATTGCCAAAAGAAAAATTTAATTTACAAAAATTTAAGAAATACGCTTTTAATAGAACAAAAGCAAAAACATACTTTTTTTGCGGTATAATTTTGCTCTTTTCTAGCTACTTTGTGCCATTGCGTATATACTATTTAATCTTTTCGGGATTAATGTTTATATCTGCACTACTTTGCTTTATATTTAATATAAAAAAAGTTAATGCATAACATTAACTTTTTATTTTAACCATTAAAGATAAATTGTTTTAACCTAATTGGCTTCATTATTTTTAGACTCTGCAAGAGCTTTTTCGTAAGCATCAAATATTGCACTTGTAATCTTATCTCTTGTCTCATTATTCAAGGCATGCGCTATATCTACTCTTTCGCCTGTACTCAACCTCTTGCTTGGCATGCAAATGAATAATCCCCCTTTGCCATCCATAACTTTAGCATCGTGAATAACAAAGGAGTCGTCAATTGTGAATGTCGCTCTAGCCCTCAAAGGCTGATTAGGTCGGTCAACAATTTTCACTCTGACTTCCGTAATATTCATTTCAACCATCCTTATATTTAGTATGAGAGTCTTACATATAATACTATAAATTGTCGAAAAATACAATTATTTTGACATTATTTTTGAAAATTATTTTACGATTTTAATAAAAAAATCAGAATAATGTTGCCTTCAAAGTTATTATATCCATAAATTACCAAACTATACTAACTTAACAAAAAAACAATATGGCACATAAATTATTTTTATGAAAAATAAAAAAATACATTTTATAGGCATTGGTGGTATAAGTATGAGTGCGCTAGCTACCTATCTACACCTGCAAGGCTATAGTGTACAAGGCAGTGATATCGCCCAAAACAACGAAACGATAAAATTGAATAATTTAGGCATAAATACTTTTGTAGGGCACAACGCAGTCAACCTACAAAATGTAGACGTATGCGTGTATTCTGGAGCCATTGATAAAAGTAATGTTGAGCTTGCATACGCACTTAACCATAGTATTCCTACTTTAGAAAGAAGTGAACTGTTGGGAATAATTGCCAAAGATTTTACTAACACAATAGCTGTTGCTGGAACACATGGTAAAACTACTACAACTGCAATGCTGGCGCAAATTTTTATTGATGCAAATTTATCCCCCACCGTACATATAGGAGGAGATTTTGATTATATAAAAGGCAATTTTTTATATGGCAAAAAGAAGTATTTTATCACAGAGGCTTGCGAATATAGACGCAGTTTTTTGGCACTCCACCCCCAATATTCTATTATAAACAATGTGGAGCTCGACCACACCGATTGCTATAAAGATATCACGAATATGTATGATGCATTCTATAAATTTGTGGAGCAAACTCAAAACGCGGTTTTTATAAACTACAATGACCCATTTTATAAATTAATAAAAAATAATGATAAGGTAATTTCGTATGGGCTATCAAGTAAAGCCGATTACTGCGCCACAAACTTAAGGCAAAACAAAAACAAATATACTTTTGACATACTACATTGTGGTGAATACATCGGAACTATAAAACTCAACATAGCAGGCAAGTACAATGCCGTAAATGCTCTAGCAAGCGTTTCGGTATCTCATTACCTAGGAATACCAATACAAACAATTAAGCAATCTTTATATAATTTTAAGAATGTAGATAGAAGGTTTGAATTTATAAAAAAATTAAATAATTCGGATATCTATAGAGATTACGCTCATCATCCCACCGAAATAAAAAACTTACTAAATAATGTAAAACATTTGAAATATGATAAAATAATTTGCTTTTTCCAACCACATACATATTCTAGAACCAAAGGTTTATTTAATGAATTTTTAACCAGCTTTGATAGTTGCGATAAATTATACTTATTGCCCACATACCCTGCCCGCGAATTTCCAATTGAAGGCGGAGACAGCAAAGATTTGTACAATGAACTAAAAAAATATAAAAAAGAAGTACATTATATACAAGATATTAAGGAAGTAAAACAGTTGCTTAATGAAAACTCCATACAACACAATATAATACTATTAGTCGGTGCTGGAGATATAGGCAATATCGATATTTAGATAGCTAGTATTTATTTTTATAAAAAACTGGTTAAATGTTTTATAATTTTCGTGGGGATAAAATATTTAGTAGAAAGAACTTTGCAAAGCTTAAAACTAGAATTCACTATGCACCATTGAGAATTAAGAACAAAAAATGTGGTTCTTTATGATTAATGTTGGTATTAGTTATAAATTTAGAATTTTTTTTAGGCTCCTTCTGCTAAATTTTATCCCCCCCACACACACAAATATTATAGAGCCAAAAATGTTTTATCTTTGAATACAAAAAACACGGAAAATCTAAAGCAAAACTTATTTCCGTGTTTTTGTTTTTATAGCACAAAATAAATATACAACGTATTTATAAAAACAAGCAATTTTTTAATGCTATTTCATTTGAGGGAAAAATACTATATCTCTTAAAGTAGGCTGATTTGCCAAAATAGCAACAAACCTATCAATGCCAAATCCTAACCCACTCATAGGAGGCATACCATGCTCCATAGCCAAAATAAAGTTTTCATCTATTTCAAAGCTTTCCTCATCCCCTGCGCTCTTATTTTTAGCTTGCTCCTCAAAAGCTTGCCTTTGAGTGATAGGATTTACAAGCTCTGAATACGCCTTTACAATTTCCGCCCCATTCACAGCAATTTGGAACATATCAATAATTCTATCATCCTTATCATTGTGGCGAGCAAGTGGTATTAAGAAAGTTGGATAATTATAAATAACTGTCGGTTGTATTAAGGTTGGCCTTATTGTCCTTTTGAAAGCAAAATCTACCGCAGTTGGAATTGATGTTAAAGCGCGCACTTCGCCAGCATCAAATCTATTGAGGCTTAACAAATGATTCTTAAAATCATCCACATTTTTTATGGATAGAATATCATATCCAATTTCGGCACTTAAACTGTTTGTATAATCAAGCTCATAGAATTTTGAAAAATCAAGTTCATTTTCTAAATAAGTAAACTTAAGGTCCCCTCTAGTTTCAAGCACCAAGCCTTGAATCATCTTTTTAACAAACTCTAGATTATCTTTATAATCCCAGTAGGAAGCGTACCACTCAAGCATAGTAAATTCTTGTAGGTGCATTGCATCCATTCCCTCATTTCTAAAGTTTTTGCCCAATTCATACACTCTATCAAAACCACACTCTATAACTTGCTTCAAAAACAACTCGGGCGCTATTCTTAAATAGTAATCTTTATCCAATGCGTTGTGATGCGTCATAAAAGGCGCTGCCGCAGCTCCGCTTGCCACATTTTGCAAAATAGGTGTTTCGACTTCGGTAAACTGATTTTCGTCCAAATATTTTCGAATATATCTAATAGCTTTGATTCTTGTTTTTAGTGCATTTCTAGAATCCTCGTTTGCAATAACATCCAAGTATCTCTGTCTAAATTTTTTATCGGCATCTGTCAAACCATGCCATTTTTCTGGCAAAGGTCTTAAAGCCTTGCTTAAAATTACATAGTTGCGCACCCTAACAGTCAGTTCGCCCTTATGCGTATTATATAGTTCCCCTTCAATGCCTACATAATCAGCCACATCTACATTTGCTTTGAAAAATTCAAATGTATCAGGGCATTCATTCAAAGATATGCTAAACTGAATTTGCGCATCTACATCATATAGCTTTGCAAATATAAGTTTACCAAAGCCTCTTATAGCGGTTATGCGCCCACAAAGCCTTACATTAGTATCAAGGGGCAACTCTCTTGCTTGCTGAATTGTATGAGAACGATTGTATTTATCCTTATATACAACCCCATCCCTTTCCTGAATTCTCTTTAACTTTTCCAATCTAATTTCGTATTCATTACCAGTATCTATGGTATTATCGATATCCATTTTAATACACTTCCTTTTATAAAACTAAAATATTATACTTAAATTTTCGACATTTTTCAAGTATTTTTACAAATTATTTTGTAATAAGGCTTTCTTTACTAAAAGTTTTCATAGTTACATACACCGATAGCAATGCATAAACCACATTTATGGCAAGCGCGCCCCACAAATAAGCATAGTTCATAACCCCAGCTAAAAGCAGTTTAATGCTTATAATAACATTGTAAATAGGCAAACACATTGTCCACATAGATACATCTGCAACATCTACATACATAGTTGCAAAAGCAATTATCATAGGCAAAAACATAATGATTGTAGATTTGCTTTGTGCTTCCTTTAGCGTGCTACTTGTGCTTGTCAAAATTAGCAACAAACCACTAAATAGCGCTGCAAGCATCAACAGATTTAGAACAACCAAAATTATCCCATCTACAGGCAAGTAGATAGATGAAAACGCACTTGTTGTAAAGACATCCTTAGTTATTAGCATTGATACTACTATGGATAAAACTTCCGCTATCGCACTCAAAAAACTAAAAATAATTATAACAGTATATTTTGCCGATAGTATGCTAAATCTGCTTGCCCCTGTGGAAAGCAAAGGCTCAAAGGTATTCCTTTCTTTTTCGCCCGCAACTAAATCTGTAGCTATAGAAGCGCCACCAATTGATATTAGCATAGTCAACAACATAGGAATAATTAAATGTAAAATTGCGCTATCTGTACCATACCTATCAATGTCATCATACGCCTGCGATAGTGATAGAGAACTTCCAACAACTGGAGTCATTGAAATATCGGGGTCAATTTCGCCCACCCTATCAGCAAGTAATTGGTCACTGTATATGCTTAATAAATCTACAATAACGCCAGCGCTTGTGCTACCACTAGTGGAGCGGTCATCGTAGATAACTTGAATATCTACGCTTTTATTTGCGTTGGCAATATCATCCAAAAATGAATCGGAAATTATAATAGCTAAATATATATCTCCATCAATAAGCGCTTGCTTAAAATCATCTACTTCAACATAATTAACTTGGAGATTTTGACCTAATGGGAAAATATTATCAAAAAAATAATCGTACTCAGCACTATCTACAGCAACACTTGCAACAGATTCCCCCTGCACAATAGTCAACCTAGGATTAACTGCCTTTTCTGACAAACTATCTCCACTTAGTCCTATAATAAGAAAAAATATAGGAAACAGTATAAGCGGTAGAACAAATGTCGCTAAAATGCTCTTTTTATCTCGAAACGCATCTTTTAGTTCTTTTTTTAGAACTATACTATATTGATTAAACATTTTATTTTTCATTACTAAATTTCCCTTTTAACAAGTTTAATAAATGCCTCTTTTATGGATGAGGTTTTAGTTTGCTCCATAATTTGGTTCAAAGTGCCCGTACAGAGCGTTTGCCCTTTATCTATAATAAGGGCCCTATCGCATAATTCTTGTACTTCCTGCATATTGTGCGAGGAAAGCAAAATCGTTTTGCCCATTTTTTTGCATTGCTTTATAAAGTTCAAAACATCCTCGCTAGCAAGTATATCTAACCCCGAAGTTGGCTCATCAAAAAGCATAACTTGTGGGTTATGGATGATAGCGCGCGCAAACGAAGTTTTTTGTTTCATCCCCCTTGAAAAGGACCCGCACCTTCTATCCAAATAATCTTGCAATCCAAAAGCCTGTACTAAATAATCCATTTGCTTTTTTATGGCGTCATCAGTAAGCCCATTTAATCTGCCAAAATATTCAATATTTTCTCGAGCCGTAAGTCTATCATAAAGCCCAGTATCTCCCCCATACAAAACACCTAAACACCTGCGCACCATCGAATCATCTTTAACAGAATCGTACCCACAAACTTTTATATCCCCATAAGTAGGTTTTAGTGTTGTGGCTATCATACGCATAGTGGTGGTTTTACCCGCGCCATTCGTACCAATTAAGCCAAAAATTTCGCCTTCCTTGATGCTAAAAGTTAAATCATCGACAGCCACAAAATTTTTATCGTATTTTTTGAATACTTTGGTAACATTATTGAGTGATAACATCGCTTTCTCCTTGAATAATATTTTGATAACGCAACTTAATTTGCCCATCACTTATGTAGGCATTTATTTTGTTCGAATTCCTGTTGTTTGTAATAAAATCATCTATTGTAGGGTTAGAAAACTCAATACCATATTTTGAAAGCCTTTTATTGAGTTTGTCAACAATTCTATCAAATATAGCTTTATCTTTCATAATAAAATTTTCAATTTCAAATTCCTCTTTATGAAATTCGTATCGCACCCGCTTTGATACAACTTTGTTTATCTTTTTTAATACAAAATCGTTTCCCCGACCTATTTTAGATACGAATTTAGCAAATGTATCTACATCACATATCTTAAAATCGTAAGTACCCGATAACTTAAACTTAAAGTCATCCAACCTATCAAAAAGCAATATACTATTTGTTTTATATGGCATATTATGAAATGCTTGTAAATTGATAAAAACAATACTTGCCCTAAAACTTGTAGGATAATACATCTTTTTAGTAATTCGCCCTTTGCGAGCCTTATTCAAGTTTAGTACTTTATACGATTTAGGCAGTAAGCCCCCCTCCAACTCAAATTCGCCAGTAACAAACTTATCAAGTGGTTTACCCTTTACCACAATATAAGCAACCTGATTTTCATCTACTATCAGTTTAGAACCAAGCTTAATCTTGCGCACCCTAATTTTATCTTGCGTACATTTCCCCTCTTCAAAAGGGCTCAGAATTTTTTTACTAAACATAACTAAAGGTAGTTTATCATATATTGCCACAATTTGCAAGCAAACAATATAATTTTATAAAATCACTCATAAATAACACAATTTTATCATAAAAATAAATAAGATTGGAGGAACTTATGAACAAACTCTCAAATATACTAGGAAGACCAGTAATCTCTTTATATAATGGACAAATAGAGGGTACTATAATCAATGCATCTTTCGATAAAAAAATGCAAAAAATAAAGCACCTGCTTATTTTAGATGAACCCATTGAATCTACTACAGATGATATGCTAAACGAAATTAAAATACTTGCCACAAAAGATGTTTATATTATTGGACAAGATGCCATTATTGTAAGAAACAACAGTTGCATTTTTAATTATAGTACTCTAGAGCCTGATATACAATATATGAACCCAATTAATTCCGAAGTGTATACCGTTTTAGGCAAAAGAATAGGAAAAATATTTGACATCAATTTTGATAATAATTTTAATGTTATTTCTTGCGTTATTGACGATAACAATGAAGTCAGCATAGAAAAGTTGGCCACACTAGGCAACGGACTTGTTTTAATGCAGGATAAAAATAAAGAAATAGAAATTAATCGATTTAGAATAAAAAGACCAAGTGTAGAGAAAACCTCAGAACCCATTAAAATTTTAAGAAAAGATAGTCCCGCCATCCAAAACTTTAATATCGATAAACATTTATCTACTACCCTACCCTTAAAAATAACAGGTTCGGCAGATATTTTATTAGGCAGAGTTATAACTCAAAATTTATATAACCAATCAAAAGAACTAATTGCTAAAAAGGGCAATATCATAACGCAAAATGTAATAAAAAACGCAAGAAAAAACGGCAAAATAAAAGAATTATACATATTTTCGGCATAAAAGTCCCCTTTTTTATGGGACTTTTTGTATTTAATTATCAAAAATTGCAATTTTTGCATTTTATATGGCTAAAACTAGTGACAAAAATTTTTTTTTATGATATTATATTAATATATTCATAGGAGTAAAAGATGTTTTGGATTGATATTGTTTTTATCGTCCTCATTGTATTATTTGCATTATGGGGTCTAAAACAGGGCTTTCTAGCATCATTAGTATCTTTAGTTGGTATAGCATTATCTATAGTGCTTGCCGTTTGGTTGGCTCCTCCTTTCTCGAGTTTTATCGATAATCTATTCGATGGTTCAATATCGAGTATGTTTGCCGATTTAATGAATGGAGTTGTCTCAGGCTTCGGAGAATTGAATTATGAAGTACAAACAGCAACTACGGCTTCTACCCTAATTGATACTTTTGATGTCAATGGAATTCTAAAATCGCTTTTAGATATAATGCTAGGCAGTGAGGTTCTTGCAGAAGGCACCAATGTCCTTGCTTGGTTCTCGCTAAAACTAGGTGGATTGCTCACTACGCTTTGTGGCGCAGTATTGCTGTTCCTGTTAATCAGAATTGTGCTAGCTCTACTTTCAAAACTATTTGATAAAATTACCGAAAATAGAGCAATCAACGGGCTTGATAGAGTACTTGGATTCTTTTTCGGTGCAGTAAAAGGTTTGATATTTGTTGCAGTTGTAATAGCTATATTAAATATTCTTTGTGTTGTCCCTGCCATAAATGACTTTGTAACAACTTGGCTAGATAAGACCACGATACTAAACGATTATGCTAATTGGATATTTGATTTAATAGATAACTTTACTTCGCGCTACAATCTATCTTTAAGTTTATAGGTATGGTAATCTCATACCTATTTTTTATTCTATTTTAATATTAAAGTCTATTGTTCTTATCAAACTCAACTACACGCCAATATTTAACATAGAATCTTTACTGATTTATACTAAATATTGAAGTTTGCTATTCTAAAAAACAAATCTACTTTATCAACACAATATTAATTTGTCTTTTCATCCTATTTTGATTTTGCGACCTAAAGAAAAAATAGTACCTTAAATAAATGGTAATTCGTGGTACTATCTAAAATTACTTCTTAAAAAAATTTTAATTTTGGGGTAATATAGTTATTATATAAAATTTTTTGCATATCATTAATTTAATATATAAATAAAAAGAATAATCTTTTATATTGAGCAAAACATCTAAAATAGATATAATACAAGATATGGTGTATTCTAAAAATAGAATACACCATATCTTTTAATCGTCTAGATTAAAACTTTTCATAATATCCATTAAGTCCTCTTTAGGTTTCAATGCTTCTAGCATATCAAATTTATCATCATCACTACATGCCTGCTTGTTTATGCTTTGTTCTAGAGCAGTTAGATAGCTTGACTTACTATTTGGAGATACTTTTGCATCCTTATGAGTTTTTTTGTATTGAAAATTATCAAAGTCATCAAATTCACTTTTAAGGAATTTTTCAAAGTCGCCTTCATTATCTGCGTTTACATCCTTTGCAGGTTCTTTTGCCTCTTTGGGTTGTACATCCAAATTTGCCCTATCCTTAACATCCTTTCGTTTAATAGTTGGTACTTCTGAAACTTCATTAGGCTTTACGCCAGCAACCTGATTATTTCCCCACATCCTAGATAACAGTGTTTTTGCGTATATTTTTTCTGCTGTTTTATTTACATTACTAGGCATAGATGATAATTCGGTTTCTTTGGATAAAATTTTGTTTAAGGCATCTTCAAATTCATTGAATAAAATAGATATGCCACTCGTGCTTTTTATATTTGGATAAAGCGCTTTAATTTCATTCAAAATATTTTTCCATTTTTTATAAAGAACTTTTACTCTTTTAATTTCTAATTCATAGATGGTTTTGGCACTAGATTCTATTTCCTTTGCAGTTTCAACAGCCACAACTAGGGCATTAGAAATTTGGTCGTCCTTATTATGATAGGTTTCAAGCTCCATTTTGCACTGCATTAACTCGGCTTGTGCCTGCATAGATTCCTGCTTAAGTTTTTCCAACATATCATCATACTGATTCTTTAGCCCCATTATATATTCATCGACTTCTTTTTTATTATAGCCCTTACGCTCAATATCAAATCCTTCCATATTTTCTCCTTATCAAAAAGCATAGCCAATACAACTTAAACCCAATAGTATGAGTGAATACAAAAATAGTTTTAGATATAACTTATTTTTGAATATAAAATATACAATTATAAACGAAAGTGTTAAACTGCCAGCTAGTGGTGTTAAGATGTAGTAAAAAGGCAATACAAATATATCACGCAATAAAAATACAGTTGCCACTAAAATTAATGCAATACCTGCAAAAATTGATGAATCTAGTTTAAATAGTATACCTCTAGTCAAAACTAGTACACCCATTACATACAAAAATATTTGAAACCAAAATACTACTATAAATTCAAATGCTGATACGCCACACAAATTTAGTACTAAACACAATAAATATACTGCAATAAGACTAAAAAATACTATGTTATAAATCGTTATTTTATTCAACTTTTATTCTCCACTTTATTCTCTATTATTTCTTTTTGTTCAGCATTTTCTTTGATAGTATCTACATCTGTAGCGTTTACAATTTTATTATTACTTTCAGTAGTTTCAGCCAAGTTTTGCAAATGATTACTATTGTTGTTTTGCATAGCCAACTCTGCTCGAACTTTTTTAAGTTTCATAACAGTTACATATATTAGCAACCCAAGCCCTGCTATTACGCAAATAATGCTGACAACTTGCGATACTGGGATATTTGTATCACCAATAAAGAGAATCTCACTTTCCTGACGCATCCCCTCTAGGAAATATCGCTCTATGCCATACAAAATCAAGTATACGCCCGAAATAATACCAAAAGCTTTAGTTTTTCTAAATATAATCATCAATACAACAAAAATAAGCACACAAATCATACTTTCATAAAAAAATGTAGCGTAGTGCCATTCTTGTAGTCTATCAATGTATACGGCAAAAGGAAACCATTGTAAATCTGGATTGTTGACAACTGTTCCATATACCTCTTGATTAGCAAAATTGCCCCATCTACCAATAGCTTGAGCAATTACAAGGCTAGGAACCACCAAATCAGTCACTTTTAACAAATTTTGATTGCGTATTAGGGAATAGAGTATAAGCCCAATAAGCCCCCCTATTATTCCACCATAAATTGCCAATCCACCATTCCAAATGGATATAGCCTCAACAAAAGTATAAGATTCACCTGAAAATAGAATATAGTAAACTCTTGCCCCAACTATGGCAAGCGGAAAACACCAAAGTAAAATTTCGTAAGGAAAATCTTTGCTATAATTTTTGAATTTAGCATTATAACAAGCAACCAAAACAGCGACAAGAACGCCTGTCGCTATAATTATACCATACCACTTAATTGATAATCCAAAAATTTCAAATGCAACTCCGATTTCCAACAAATTTACCATTGCTTTTCTCCACTGTTTTTTATTATATCACATAATGTAAAAATATCAAATCATTTTGTGTATTATCTAGTAACCTTTACGAAACAAATACATTGTTTTCTCTTAAGCCATCATCTGTGGTGGCAAGCGCAATTTTGCTGATTGATATTTCATACGCCACCCTATTTTCCACATTGTAATCGTCGATTTTTTTCTGATACTCTCTACTTTGAATACGACCTTGTAGAACAACTTTTTCACCAACTTCTATAGACTTTACAAATCTTGCATTTCTGCCCCATGCTATACATGGAATATAGTCCGATTTATTGTATGCTCTATTAACTGCTAAAAGTACATCGCAAATTTCTCTATTAAAAGGTGTGGTTCTATAAATAGGTTCCTTACAAATATACCCAGATAATTCAATTGTGTTGGTTGGCATATTATCTTGTTTAGGAACAACTTCTCGTACAAATATTGTTAGTGCAAGCTTGCTTTTGCCGTCAACCTGCTTGTTATAGCTACGGAATTGCCCTTTTAACGCAACCATATCACCCAACTTAATACCTTCCTCACGCAAAATGCGTTCCGATATTGTAATAGGAATAAAATCGCTTTGACCAGATAGCCTTTCTATTTTTATGGCCATATTGTAAAAACCTTCTCCATAAACTTCATGGCTATATTCAGCATTGCTAACTATCTCGCCATATACATATACTTTGTTGTTGTTCATTTGCTCGTAATTCATTTTTTACCTCCAATGTGCTTTACGAATTTTTGCTTTGAATTCCTTGACTGTTAATTACATAGTCATCTTGATAAACAAGGTTGCCAATATTGGTAATTGTATAGCCTTTTTTCTGCAACCTATCAAGAATCATAGGCAGTGCATCTAAAATGTGTTCGGAGTTGTTGTGGCAAAGTATAATGCTACCGTTCTTTGCATTGTTGACTATTCTAATTGTAATGTCTTGGGCAGAAAGCCCTTTCCAATCTAACGAATCTACATCCCATTGAATTGTTTTTAAGCCTAAACCGTCTGCTTGTTCTATCAATGAATTATTGTAAGCTCCATAAGGTGCCCTAAATAATTCAACTTTTTTGTTAGTGATTTTTTCTATTTTTTCAATAGAAGTAGTAAGTTCTAATTTTTGATTTTCGGCACTCAATTTAGTCATATCAGGATGTGTGTTGCTATGAGTTCCTATTTCAAACCCACTTTCGTTAATTTTTTGTACAAGTTCAGGATGTTCATCAACCCAAAAGCCAACTAAAAAGAATGTCGCCTTTACTCCATATTCCTCACAAATTTGCAATATTTGTTCAGTTTTATCTGCACCCCATGCCGCATCAAATGAAATAGCAACCTTTTGTTCCTGAGTTTCGACACTATATATTGGTACTTTTCTAATAGTTTCACCCAAAAACACTCCTGCTGCTCTACCCCCATCCAAGTTAATACACAAAAGCGCAAGTAATACAAAAACAAGTATTATTTTTTTTATGTTGCTTAACTTAAACACAATAAATTTCATTTATGCACCCCAATTATATAAATTATTTAATATCATTTTTTTGTAAGTTTTGTCAGATTATGTCTAAAAATGAATTATATCAAACTTTTCACACAATGATTTATTATAGAATATGCCCATTTGCAAAGTTTTAGAACTTTTATTAAAAATTTGGTTACACATTTTGAAAAATTAGAATAGTATGTAATAGGTTCGTTGCTTACTTCCCTACTTCGCAATGAACCTGACTTTTGACCAGCAAGGATAGGAAAAAATGAGTTTATTACAACTAAAGAATATAAGTCTTAATTACCACTCACCTAAAGGCGAAACACGGGCTCTAAAAGATATTACTTTTGATGTAAACGATAATGAATTTATAGCAATTGTGGGCCCTAGCGGTTGTGGGAAAACAACTATTTTATCATTAATAGCTGGAATTATAAAACCTAGTAGTGGCGAAATTATCAAAAATGGTGATAGCGAAAACTTTATAGGTTATATGTTCCAACGCGACCATCTTTTTGAATGGCGCACTATTTGGCAAAATATTATTTTAGGACTTGAAATACAAAAGAAAAAGAATGCTCAAAATTTTGAGTATCTTAATAAACTCTTAAAAAAATATGGTCTATATGACTTTAGAGACAAATTCCCTCGAGAATTATCTGGGGGTATGCGTCAAAGAGTAGCACTAATACGCACACTGGCACTTAATCCTAAAGTTCTATTGCTTGATGAACCCTTCTCGGCACTAGACTATCAAACCAGATTAAATGTTTGTGATGATGTTAGCAATATAATAAAAAACGAGAAAAAAACTGCAATTTTAGTGACTCACGACATTTCAGAGGCTATCTCTATGGCAGATAGAATCATCATTTTGACTCCCCGTCCTGCCGAAGTAAAAAAAATAATTACACTAAATTTGCAAAAATACGGAACACCTTTTAATAGGCGTGAATGTAGCGAATTTTCTAAATTATTTAATGAAGTTTGGAAGGATTTGGAGAATTAATTAAATGAAAAATTCAAAAGAAAACTACTCAAAAGAGCATTTAATATATCTAAAAAAAAGAAAAAACAACAAAATAGTTGTTCTATCAAGTCAAATAGGATTGCTAATTTTATTCTTGTTTTTGTGGGAACTACTTGCTAGAACTGGATTAATAAATTCATTCATAACAAGTTCGCCATCAAAAATAATAAATACCGTTGGAGAACTGTTTGCAAGTGGCGACCTGTTTATGCATATGGGAGTAACTCTACTCGAAACTTTAGTAGGCTTCCTTATAGCATCATTGCTAGGTACTTTTATTGCAATTTTACTTTGGTGGAGTGAAACGGTAAGAAAAATTTTAGAACCATATATAGTAATTCTTAATAGTCTGCCAAAAATTGCATTAGGTCCCCTAATTATAATATGGGTTGGCTCCGGAACAAGTGCAATTATAGCTATTTGCGTACTAATTTGTATTATAATAACCATTATAACTATGCTCAATGCATTTTTATCCTGCGATGAGGATAAAATATTGCTCATGAAATCTATGGGAGCTAATAAACTAAAAATTTTGTTCAAATTAGTTATCCCATATTCAATCCCTAATTTTATATCAATGCTAAAAATTAATGTTGGTATGAGTTGGGTGGGCTCCATAATGGGAGAATATCTATCTAGTAGCGCAGGACTCGGCTATTTAATTGTGTACGGCTCTCAAGTATTTAGACTAGACCTAGTTATGACAAGCACAGTCTTGTTGTGTATACTTGCAGGATTAATGTATTTTGCAGTCGCTCTCCTTGAAAAATACTACAATAAAAAGCATAGATAATATAAATTCACTTAAGATAAATAGTATAGCGATTAATTCAAAAGTCTATCCTAACTGCCTAGAGATTGGGTGGTTATAGAGATTGCCAATAGGCAATCTCTTATTTTTTTCTATGCATATGGCAAATAAATAGTATGTTCAGGGCTTTATCAATCAAATATTTTTGCAATATTGCAATTCGTTCTATAACTTTTTTATTGAAAAATATTTATATGTTCCTAATTAAATATAGTGCTTATGCCATATAAAAAACCTTATTGAATAATTTATACTATTCAATAAGGTGTTTTTACTTTATGCTAAATTTATAAACTTATTCATAAAGACGATTTAAAATTTTATCCCTGCATTAAATCTTATTTTCAATTATTTTTTATCGTCATCATGGCAACCACACGAGCAGTGTTCGTCGTGGCAACCACAAGAACAATCATCATCTCCACAATCGCAATGGTGTTCGTGACACCCGCAGTCACAACCATGATAATCGTTAGGGTCAATTTCCACTACCGAAAATCCTTGAACAAACTGTGCTCTTGGCATTTTTTCTGTAGTAACATAACCAGGCTCTGCCTCCAAAACATCTAGCAATCTGTTTACAATTGTAGCACAAGTCAACTCAACAGTACTTGGCCTTTCAACAGTTATAGTAGTGCTTGGTTCTCCTTCTATAGTCCATACATTGCTATCAAAATCTTCAGGGCCATAAACCATACCAACGCATTGAGTTTCCAGTGTAATGCCCTCTTCTGTTTCTGTTGTAACAACAGCACTCATACCACGAGCATCCCCTGCCTTAATAGTCATATTCAGGGTATCCGAGTGCAAATCTTTATCGTAAACTTGAGGAACACATTGTTGTGTTTGGCTCTTTACGGTTAGTCCTAGCTGAGAACACAACCATCCATTTGTATTCCACATATACGATGGAGTATACTTGCCACTATCAATCAATTTCTGTCTAGCAGAATCCGATATTTTATCTGCTGCTGCAACTTGCTCATCAAATTCCTTTAAGTTTAGTCCAGCACCGTGTGCTCTAGCTAGTGCAATGCCATAATCCTCTACATTATAGCTTGTTCTACCGCGTATTTTTTTGATAGTTTGTGTTGCCCCTGCAATAGTTGTGATAAGATTACCCCAAAAAACATCTTGGTAGCCGGAACCGCAAATAGTGCAACCATTTTCCTTTGCCAAAGCATCAACCTCAGCAGTAAGTTCTGGGTTTGAATTCCATGGGTAAAAAGCTTCCTCGCAAGTAGTAATAGCATTTATGCCACATTCGGCACAAACAAGCAAAGCATCTTTAAGGTCATTCATAAGGCTCATTGTTGCAATAATGCAAATATCTGGATTAGTTTCTGCAAAAACATCTTTTGCCTTATTTGCATCCTCTATTTTAACATTATATGTATTACCATCTTTTATAATTTCGCCAATATCTTTGCCAAATTTACTCTTATCAATATCTAACGCGCAAACAATTTCGCCACCTTTTTCGTAAACATAGCGCATCAAATACTGCGACATTTTTCCGCAACCATACATTGCTACTCTCAATTTTCTTTCCATTATAACCTCCAAAAGAATAATATTATTTTATCTAATATAAATATTTTTGTCAATTAAAATAAAACTATTCTACAAATAAAAAAAGAATAATATAATATTCTTTCAAAATATCACAATATATAATCATCTTTTACCGAAAACCTATTTGTCATCTAACAATAAAAACGATGTAAAGGTTATAATTTACATCATTTTATAATTTTTTCAAATGCTAAATATCCAAAGCCCTCTACATTTCTATCCCTAGCTATTGGATGACAATAATGCTCCAAAAGAGTTTTTACTTGATTGGGACTAATTTTTTTATTGTATTTTTGCAATATCAGCGCACTAATGCCCGCTACAATAGGTGCGCTTACGCTTGTTCCACTCATTGTTGTATATATAGAACTAATTCCGCAAGATGTCAAATTTACCCCCGATACCACCATATCGGGCTTATAGAATTCAAATGCTGGTCCACGGGATGAAAAATCAGCAATCTTAAATTTTTTTACATCAAATTCTCCATTTTCATTGCGAGAATCATCCATTGAGCCAACGGTAATAATTTTTCGGCTAGCACCTGGAGATTTAATTGTGGCTCTATCGGGTCCGCTGTTGCCAGCTGCGGCTACAACAACTATGCCTTTATCCCACAGCTTCTCAGCCCCTTTCATTAAAGGGTCTAATCTCGATGTCGGTAACGCTCCAAAACTCATACACACGATGTCAATATTAAATGCATCTTTATTATCAAAAACCCATTGCATTGCTTCAAGCATTTCAACCGAGGATGACTGCCCATCTTTATCTAACGCTTTCAAAATAATAAGTTTACATAAAGGAGCTATACCAGAATACTTTTTGCCACTCAATACGCCATTCGACCCAATAAGCCCAGCAATAAAAGTCCCATGCCCATTATCATCATAAAAATTTTCTTTTTTGTTAACAAAATCTTTAAAGTATATTATCCTTTTGCTAGGGAATAAAAAATCTGTATGCGGTGCAACGCCCGTATCTATAACTACAACATTTATACCTTGCCCTAGAATATTATCTGCATAAAAATCTTGCAATCTTATTATTCTTTTTGCAACATTTACTTGCGCAAAAACTTTAGCCTGTGATGATATAAAGTTTATGTAATTTGATTTTACTAACCCCCTTAAATCACTTATATCTATCTCAACACAAATAGCATTTATAAATCTGTAGATAGCCTTAACTTTGTATTTGGCATTATCAAAAAATTTTAAAGCTTTATCTATATCTTTTACATATACTATAACCGAAATTTTATCGTTATCAACGCTTTGTGTTTTAATTAATCTAAATAAAGACATATCCAACTTATTGTGCATAGTAATCACCTCAAAATATGGTGTATTATAATTATATAAATACACCATATTTAGTTATTTTATTAATTGAATTAACTGTTCCATTTTTCTTTTTTGCTCATCATTTAATAAAGGACTTATCATTTTTGCTAAATTATCTATATCATTGGGGTTAAAAGTTCCGTTTTTCTTTTTTTCATTAATTATTTTGAAAACCTCAGTAATCAATTCGGCTTCACTCATATTTTGAAACTTCCCTATCATTTCATCAATTTGTGGGCCATATTGTTGTTTTAGCTCATCAAGTGCTTGCTGTTGATTATCGTCTAAATTATTTTCTTTTGCATCATAAACAAATTTATTTATATCTGTGTTGTTAAAATCTTTTATATTCATAACACTCTCCTTTATGTTTGCGAACATTATATTTTATGCACTCATAAAATATTTTGACAAACTGTATAGAAGGTATTTATGGATAATTTAGAGAACTTATATAATGTTATAAAAACATTTTTACCAATAGCTAACCAATATTTAAGCAATTCTCCTATCGAGCCCTACATACCGCAAATACAAAATATAGTAGATACAATAGATTCTTTCGGTGGCATAAGTGTTATAAACAGTTTAATGAACAGTTTTAAGGCTCAAAATAATATATCAACGCAAACTAATCTAAGTATAAACAATAATACAACACAATCTAGTAATAAAAAAAATATAGACTCATATAAAAGAGTCTAAAAAATCAAAACAAGTACTTATTTTATGCTAAAAATAACACTTATAGTTGCAACCCTAATGTCAATAGTATCATCAGAATTTTATGTTTATACTCCTGTCAACAATTGAATAAATTTGATATAACAAATAAAAATATTAAAATCTCATTTCAAATCTAGTCCTGTACTTATCTATATTTTTTATAACTTTTTCGGCATAAGCATTTGTAGAACTGTATGGGGTGATATCTAATGACTGATTGTTTTGTGAATATTGTGTATCCTGTAGCCAATTTCTAACTAACCCTTCACCCGCATTGTATGCACACAAAGCAGTGTAATTATCTGTGAATCTATCTAATAAATATCTCAAATAAAATGTCCCCATATTTATATTAAATTGTGGTTCATATAATTTTGTGACTGTATAATCAGAAATTCCCATTCTAACACTTAACCACTCGGCTGTATCAGGCATAATCTGCATCAAACCTATTGCCCCACTTGGCGATTCGCATAAATTATCAAAACTACTTTCCTCGTTTATTAAACTCGCTATTAAAGCGGGTTCTACATCGTAGATATAACCAGCAGTCTCGATTTCGTTTACATATCTTAATGGATACATCACTTCTATATATATCACAAATGTAAGAATAGATGCAAATAAAACAACTAAAGATAACCCTATTGATAGCGTCTTAACTTTATCCATACATTTATTCTATGTATTTTTTTACATATTATACTATAACTCATTCTAAAAAGAATATTGCCACATCATAAATCATAAAATTTATTATGATAAGCGTTAAGGTTAAAGGATTTAGAACAATGCTTTTGTGTTCTATTTTCTTATTTATTGTAATAATATTTTTGATAATTAATCCCAATAAATACATAAATTCGGCTTTTAATGGTATTTTGATATGGGCTAAAGCAGTACTGCCTGCTTTATTCCCCTTCTTTTTCCTAACCAAACTATTAACGGAATTGGGCGGGATAAAAATACTAGCAAATTCAATGCAAAAATTTATGCAAAAAATTTTTCATGTAAATGGTATGGGTAGTTATGTGTTTTTGACAAGCATTATGAGCGGATACCCTGTTGGAGCAAAAATAACAAGTGAACTGTACGAAAAACAAATGATATCATCTAGCGAGGCAAAACGGCTTGTCACTTTTACCTCAACTTCAGGCCCTCTTTTTGTAATAGGAACTGTTGGAGTTGGAATGTTTGCAAGTACAGCAATGGGATTTATCATTCTTATTTCACACTTCATTGGAGCTTTATTAAATGGTTTGCTATATCGTAATTCAGATTATTCACAAAATCAAAAACTAGAAATCAACCAAAAATTCAAATATAACGGATTTGATGATAATATTTTAGAAAAATCTATGCTCAGTGCAATTAATTCTGTATTAGTTGTGGGTGGCTACATAGCAATGTTTTTTATTTTAATAGACATTTTCTATGATATTGGCATTATCAGTTTAATGAGTGGCGCCATAGGCAAAATACTATCCTTATTTGGCATATCAAGTGACTACGCAGTAGGCATTTCAACTGGTATATTTGAAATGACAAGAGGATGCTACGAGAATTCACTTATTTTTACAGATATCAAAATTGCAACAATCATAAACACATTTATAATATCGTTTGGTGGACTTTCAACGCATCTTCAAGCAATGACATTCCTACAAAAGTGCAATATAAAAATATCATTTTTCCTAAAACAAAAAATAACACATGCGCTTCTTGCATGTGCCGTTTCAATAATACTTTCAAATATTTTTATGTAATTACATCTCTATCAAAACATCGTAAAGGCGGTTGTAAACACCTCTCAACGATTTTATTTTTTCTATATCCCCCAATAGTACCCTACCTAAAGCCTTTATAAGCAAATTGTTTTTTAATTTTATAGCCTCTCTAAAAGCTTTGATATAAAATTTGAGTTCATCCTCTTTATCCTCTTTTATTTTATAATCAGATTCAATAACTCTTTCCATATCTAAAGCTATGTCTTTTAATTCATCATTTTCGCCATTTTCATCATTTTCTACTTCATCGGATTGCTCATCGTCAATATCAAGTTTAATATTTTTAGCATTTTCCAAATAAAGCATAGCATTTTTGAAAGGCAGAATAAAATAGTGCCCAAAATTTACATAAACATCATTTATTGTGCCATCATAAATAAAGTGTTTGCTAATAAAAGCTTCGTAATCTATTTTATTTAGCACTATTTGTTGCAGTATTAAATAGCAAAGAGCAACAATTTTGTCATTTTCCTTTGGCATAACAAAATCTTTTGGAGTATTTTCATTCGCAGAAATAGCTAAGCCCAATTCGGTTGTGAAATCAAAATTATTGATGCATTTTTTTACAATTTCTCTTAAACTTTCATCTTTATAAATACTTTCTATCAATTTATTTATATTGTTGCCCATCATAATATACTTGGCATCTATAAAATTGTTGCACAATTCCACAAAAGGTCTCTGTTCATTTGTTTCCATATCTCACCTCGAATGTTAATATTATACCATACAAGATACATTATTACAAATATTTTTCTATGCTTTATTAAAAACAGTTGGCAAATCGGAAATTTTGTGATAAAATACCGATATAAAATCTACAAGGAGGAGAATTTTTGAGCACTCAGTTTGTCCCAGACGAAACAGAAAATAAACTCATTTTGTTGTTCATTTTGGACAAAATGGAAATTCCTTTAACCGAAAACTCCATTATGGACATTGCAACTAGCCGAAATACTTGGCTAACATATATGGATTGTAAGGATATTCTATGGCAATTAGTAAAGGCAAAATTTGTTTATTACGACCAAAATCCAAATAACAAAGATGAAGGCCTGTATTCAATAACAGCCGAAGGTAGAGATTGTCTATCGCATTTTTTTGCTAAAATACCTCAATCTATTAGAGAAGATATTTCTGATTTTTGCAAACAAAACAGGATAACATTCAAACGAGTTCAAGAGTATGTTTCTGTATATCACAAAAATAATGATGGTTCTCATACTATAGTGTTGAGAATAAATAGTCCCAAAGGGTTTCAACCTATATTAAAAATTCAAGTCAAAGTAGATTCACGCCGAAGCGCCATTAATGCCTGCAAAAAATGGCAAGATAAAGCGCCAATTATTTATGAAAAAATTTTAGAAGATTTACTTGATTAGGAGGAAATTATGACAACAAGAAGTAAACCACAATCTTATAAGCCACAAGGTATTTGTTATACTCAATTTGTTATTAATTTTGATGTCGATGAAAACAATGATTTAATCTGCCGAGATGTTCGCACTCTTGGAGATGGATGCAAAGGCATGATTTCTACTCTTAACTGCATTATCAAAAACCGTAAAGCAAAAGATGTAGTTTCGGAACTCGAAAATTTGGGCGTTTGCAAAAATAATACTTCCTGCGCTATGGAATTATCTAAAGCACTCAACGAAGCTATTTTAGTACATAGCGGAGTGGATATCACTCAACTACATTCTAAAAGAAAACCTCCTATCACAAGTTTAGGATTATCTATACAAAGCAAAAAATAACACGCCTTTCTCCTATTAAGTTAGGAGGTGGCGTGTTATTTTTTTTAGGTTCTTTATTATTATGGGGACATAGAAGTTAAGAATTCAAACTTTTGCTTAAGTTCCTTATGCAAAATATTTAATTAACCCCCCACGAACATTTTTAATTCTATTCAATATGTTGGAACATGCAATCTTAACATCAACAAACATTTTTAGGCTCTATTGACAATTTTAACCAATAACTTTTAGTCATTTTAGAGCGCGCAATAGCTTGATATTTTTTTATATTTAACTGCACCATGCTAAATAGAACTACTATTTATTTTGTTAAAACATATTAAATTACGCTACAAATTTTTGCGCTACTTTATTTGCAATATTATTATCTACTACAGTGCTAAATGGTACTCTTTCTGTCAATTCGCCAGCACTGCTTATTATATCTAATAAGTTGTTGTAAGCACTTTCTTTCATGGCAGGATTATCAACCCACGCATCAATAGATTTATAGCTTTCTACAGCACTTTGTATAGATGTTCGAGTACTGCCTGTAAACGAAGGCATCAAAGAATCAACAACATCATTTATTTCTGCAGTCATTAAATACTCATAACCTCTCATAAACGCAGTCAAAAAGCCTTCAGCCTTATCTGGATTATCATTTAACCACGAAGGTGTGGCCATAAAAGCAGTGTATGGAACTTCCCCACTTTCTTGGCCAATAGATGCTACAACGTACCCTTTTCCTGCAGCTACATAATCACTAGCAGTTGGTTCAAACATAGTACAATAATCTGCTGTACCATTTTCAAATGCGCTGACCATCAAATCAAATGCAACATCTAAATTAATTCTTGCAGTATCACCTACTCCATTTTGCTTCAAGACATATTCTAGTGTCATTGCAGGCATTCCACCGCGTCTACCGCCCAAAATTTCCTTGCCAGCTAAATCTGCCCAATCAAAATTAGGTTCAGCTTCTCTGCCAATTAATAAAGTACCATCTCTCTTAGTGAGCTGACCAAAAATGATTGGTTGGTCAGTAGACCCTTGAGCTGCTACATAAACTGCTGTTTCAGGACCAAGTAAAGCAACTTGTGCTTGCCCCGAAATAAGAGCTGTCATAGATTTATCCGAACCACCACCATTAATCAATTCTATCTCAATATCCTCATCCTCAAAGTATCCATTGTTTATTGCAATATAGAGTGGTGCATAAAAAATGCTATGAGTAACCTCATTTAATTTTATTGTGTTGCTTGAACCGCCACAACCGCTAAATGCAATAACTACACCCAATGCTATAGCAATAAGTACATTTGTTATTTTCATATTTCCTCCCTATTTATTGTATAAAAGCAAGATTATACATTCCATTATATTCTATAAAAACATTAGATGTTCTTTTTGATTTTTCGACAAAAATTTACTATATGTGCAAAATAATTGTAATAGAAATATTTTTATGTTATAATATCATAGGTGAAATATGAACATAAAATATGTACCAAATATATTAAGTTTTATTAGACTACTCATGGTTCCAATCTATTTGATTTCGTTCTTTTTGATAAATCAATACGTGGCATTAGGAATTTTTATTCTTGCATCTTTAACAGATCTACTGGATGGATACATTGCAAGGCACTATAATACAATAACAGATTTAGGTAAAGTTTTAGATCCTTTTGCCGATAAACTAATGAAAGCCTCTGCTTTAATTTCTCTTATATTTATAAATTTGCCAATATGGGTGGTTGTTATAATGATTGTATGCGACTTAGCTATGATTATAAGTGGTATTTGTTTATATAAAAAAAGTATAACCATACCTAGTAACTGGATAGGCAAAACTGGAACATTTGTTATATCTGTAGGAATTGTGCTTAGCTTTTTTACTGAATGGATTGGCAATGCTAATGTCTATATAATTTATGCGGGTATCATAATTGCAATTATTGCTGGTTTTGATTATGTCTATTTATTTTTTACCAAAAAATTAAACCGAAAAAATAACAATGTTGAAGTCAATAATAGCTCTGAGCCCGAAAAAGATGATAGCAAAACAATAAATAAATAACATATAAAATAATTTAATAAGTTCCATTAAAATTTTCTAAAATTATTGACAATTATATAAGCTTATGATATAATACTAACGAGGTAAGGTTATGATTAATTCATTAATTTTAGGAGTTACATTTGGCGAATGGATTTCAACTTGGTACCATATAGTTGCAATGGTGCTAATTGTTATAGGTATTGCATTGTATATTTTAGCCAAAAGATTGACTATGGTCATAAAAAAATCTGATAATGTAGAAACAAACAACAGAATGGTTACAACAATTCGAATAATAGCTCTTATTATATTCGTAGTTGGTATTGTACTATTTTGCCTGCCACCAAAAGGTTTTGAATAATAAAATTGTACTTTTGTACAATATGCTCCCATCGTCTAGTGGCCTAGGACGCTAGCCTCTCACGCTGGTAACACGGGTTCGACCCCCGTTGGGAGTACCAAAAAAAACACGGTAAAACCGTGTTTTTTTATGTTTTGAATATTATAATATCATAATATTCATAGAGTTAGTTAAATATTAAGCAAAAAGAGTTTAGCAAAAATTTGAACCTATAACTACAAACCCCTAATTAATAAAGAACCCAATAAATATGCTAAAAGAATTATATACTTTACACGCTAAGTTCCCCTAACTCTAATTTCATTTGGTAAGAGTATACTAAAACAGACCAAAATATATCTAAAACTAATTATAAGTTATTGATAAACGCTATCAATAACTAACCTACCCCCGTAATTAAAACATAAAAAACAAGCAAAAAATATTGCTAGTTTTTTAAGATATACTATCATTATTAATGTCGATAAGAATTAATTTATTACAAATCATATAATATATTCAAAACATCAAAACACTCATAAGACCCTTTTTTAATTTACAAAACATTAGCAAAAAATAATATTAAAAAATGTGTGGGGCTTAATCGAATCTTTTAACCCAATTATATCCAATTATAAACTTATCTTTATCATCCAAAGGAGCATCTACATCGTAGATTATAGAATGTGCCAAAGCGTATTTCAGTTTGTTTGCCATCATTATAGCTTCAACAGTATAGGTACTGCTCCAGCCACGCAACTGAAAAAGCTCTCTTTCCTTTGTCCATTTCTCAGCCATCTCCATCAAGCGACTACCTATGCCTTGCCTTCGATAAGCACTCAGTACACCAACATAGTTTATAAAAGCCTCCTCCCCAACTAAAGGGCTTAATAATGGCAAAACAACAACCGAAATTATTCCAACTAATTTTTGACCATCAAAAGCGCCATATGTAAAACTTTTTTCTCTAAAATAAGATAAGTTATATTTTTTTATAATATCCCCAAATACATCTTTTATTGTATCGTAATCATTTTCATCCAATTCTCTATAAGTAATATTCAAACTAGCAAACCTTCCTTTTTTAATATAATCTATTATAACTAATACAAAACATAATGTCAAGTTTTATTATGTATAGAAAGCATTACCGGATATAATAATCAAACCAATTGAAATTAAATACATAAATGCAATGCTTAGAATTGTTGCAACTAAAAAACCCATATTTTTAGAAATAGTAAAAATAAAATTACTTGTCCTAGAATCGGTAAGTGGTTCAATTACAGCTGCAGTTAATTTTAACCCTAAACTAAATATTACAATTTTAATTACTGGAACAACAATAGTTGCAAAAAGTAACAATAACCCAGCTACACCAAGGGCATTTTTTATTAAAATTGAACTTGACATTATCAAATTGAATCCATCTGATAAATATCCCCCAACTATAGGCACATAACTTTTTATAGCATATTTTGCTGTTTGCACCGAAATACCATCAAAACTTCCTGCAGTAATGCCTTGTATTGTAATGAAAGTAAAAAATAGCGTCATTACTGAACCAGTAACCCACTTGAATGCGCTTTTGAAAAAAGAAATAAATTTATCTAATTTTATACTATTGCTCAAATTCCCCACTACAGTAAATATAAATGCACATATAAATAGAGGAAAAACTACATAATTAAATATCTGCATAACTCCCGATATTAGCACTGCTACCATCGGCTGAAAAACACTTACAGAAACTATGCCCCCTAAACTTGTTAAAAGCGTTAATAAAATAGGAAATATTATTTGCATTTGCGCTTGAATTGATGATAGTAAGTTTCTAGTCATCCCCACTAATGATAGCACAGCACCCGAAATTATTACAATAATAACACCAAAGCATACAAAATGTACAATATCCGCTATGGAATGGTCATTGGATTTTACTCTTAAATTAGAAATAAAACTCGAAAGAATTGCTATTGCACAAATGGTGGCCAATAAAGGGATAAAATTTAATAACTCATCCAATAAAATCGCTAATAATTGTGAAAATAGTGATTGGTCAGTTGATAAATCGCTTGTCAGAAGTTGTGATACTTTATCATAAAAACTTGATGCGCCAAATAATGATATTTCTTGCTCACTTAAACCTTCTAATAAATTTTGAAATTCGCTTAAGTCTATTCCACTTAATTGTTCATCTACAGTTTCAGTTAGCTCTTGTTCTATTTCATTTAGATCGGTAGATGTATCGGTGCTTAATGTAGTAGCTAACATAAAATTAGATAAAACTAAAATTATTAAAGCTAGTAGACAAATAACAACATCTTTTTTATTTATTTGGTACTTGCGTTTATAAAGTTTTTTTTGATAAACATTATTTTTCATAATAAACCTAATATTATGTTCAAAATAGATGTAAAAATAGGCAAAGCTAAAACAAGTATAACTACCTTTCCACCCAACATTATTTTATCTGCTATAGACGAATTGCCACTATCTGCACAAAGGCTTGCACTAAATTCCGTCAAATACCCTACTCCTATAATTTTTAATAAAATTCCAAATAGTTCGTTAGATACACCTGTTTGTTCTACAATATTATTAAAAACTACAAAAACATTGTTTAGCATATCTACTAGTTCAAAAAAAATTAAAATAGAGCCAGCAAGTCCTAAAAGAACAGCTATTTCAGGTTTAGTTTGCTTTACTATAAGCACTGCAATTGTGGTTATAATTCCTATAGCAATAATTTTTAATATTTCCATATTCGCCTACAACTGAAACAAAACTTTTACACTTTCAAATAGTTCCCCAATCATATTTATTAACATTAACAAAACTATAATAACTCCGGCTAAAGTAGCAAGTGTTGCAATTTCATCTTTACCAGCATATTTCAAAACCTGATTTACTATAGCAGTTAAAATTCCAATAGCTGCTATCTTAAAAATTATTTCTATTCCCATAAATACCTCATATAAAAAATACTGCTAAAGTGATGCCTAATAAAGTGCCTAATTTATTGGAAATTTTTCCTATTTTGTTATAATCTTCATCGCATTTATTTATTAATTCATCAACTTGAAAAGAAAAGTTTTTTAGGCCCATTATTTGATTTTCGCTATCACTTTTTCCTAAATGTTCAAAAATGTTGTTCACTAAATGAAATTCATCATTTTTTAACAAAGCATAACTTTTAATTTTTTTATCTTTATAATCATTTACTATTTCAATTAATGTAGTGTTAGGCTTATATTGATTAATAAATTTTTCTAAATTGTAATTGACGCTATCTTTGTAAAAATTTATGTTGTTTATCAAATAATTCAACATATCTTTTACATCCCTAAAAAATTTAACGCGCTTTTTGTAGTAATTTCCTATGCCCCAACCTAGATATGAGGAACACCCCACAACCAACAATGCAATTAATATTGTAATCATTTACATACATAGACACTTAAAATTTTTGTCAAAAACTCCTTCAATAGTACCAGCGCCATTTTTTGTAGATAGCAATATGTATCTTTCAAAAGTTTTCTTTTCTATAAGTTGTTCAAAATCTTTTTTATCTTTTAAAGCAATCAAACTATCGCAATGGGTTGTAGCAATAGCCTTCACACCACAACCTAGTGCATAGTGTATAGCTTGTACATCACTTGCATTTGCAATCTCATCTGTCATTACAACATCTGGACGCATACTCCTAATACCATTTTCTAAGCCAAATTTTTTTGTACAGTTAGTCATAACATCGCAAAAAATTCCAAGTTTGTATTGGGGGATGCCATTAATCGTATTAGCTATTTCATTCCTTTCATCTATAATAAGAATATTTTGCAAATACCTTTGCGAAATTTGAAAAGCCAAATCTCTCAACAAAGTAGTTTTACCTGCCCCAGGAGGCGAAAGTATTAAAGTGTTGTGGATAGATGGCTCCGTAACAAACTCTAATATCTTTAGGCTACAATTTTTAACTTCGTGTGGAATTCTTATGTTCAATGAGGATATGTTTTTAATGGTTTTGATAGTCGGTCCTTCTCTAACACAAGTGCCTGCAAGGCCAATTCTCGCCCCTCCAGGAATTGTTAAATAGCCTTGTTTTATATCATCATTATAAGCATAAATAGAGTTTTCGCATGCCTGTGCCACAGTATATTCAATCATATCTTTTGTACAAATTATAGATTTTCCAATAACATCTGTAATACCTACACTAGATAAATAGTACAGTCCACCATAGTCTATGACAACAGGATTTCCAACCCTTAACCTAATTTCATTTAATTTATTAATACTTAAATGCTTTAATGCATTAATAATTTGACTAGGTAAATATCCATCTAACATAAAAAGCCCCTTTTTAATCATTATATTAGACAAGCCTATAAGTTATGATAAAAGATTTTACTAAAACATAGATAACTTTTATAAAATTACGCCTGCACAATTTTCTTTTGAAGGCAACAAAAAAGCAACCCAAAAAGGTTGCTTATGATTAGTGAAATACTCACATTAATAGTAATATAACGATTAATATAAGGTGCTATTTGTTTTTATTGAGTATGTTAGAATAAATGTTTTTAAGTTTAAGAGCATCCTGTGCCATTACATTTTTAGATTCACTAATAATGGTAACTTCATCCATTTTGTAATCAATAAGTAACTGTGCTAGCGGTTCAAATTCAGGCCCATACATTGCATCATCTAGTGTTAAATGCTTAACCTCTCCTTTTTCGGAAAAAGCTATTTTACTAAAGTGAATATGCAGTTTTTTTGCCTTAAATTCTCCAAGATTATCAAACAAATAATCAATTATTCTTTTGTATTCCTCCTTATTTAACTTACCTTGCAATATGCAATTAATATGTCCAAAATCAAAAGTAGGAATTAGCGACTTATGCAGAACGCATAGATCTACTATTTCTTTGTAGGTACCAATCTGTTGAAATTTTCCCATAGTTTCTGGGCAAAAAAATATATTGTGTTTTGAAAAATATTCATCAAAAATATCCATATATTTTTCTAAATTGTATTTGATATTTTTTAGTGCCTCGCCCCTATCCATTTTCATACAACTACCTAAATGTACCACACACATTTTTCCATTCATCAACAATAATTTTTTAATAGAATCAGTTATGTAATCATATGATTTTGTTATTTGATTTTGGTCAGGATTAGCTAAATTAATAAAATAAGGAGCGTGAACACTTATTTCAATACCATTAATTTTAGCAAGTTTCGAAAATTCCACCGCAGTTTCATCCTTTAGCAGTATTCCACGCCCAAAAGAATATTCATATAAATCTAATCCCATACCCTTGAGCCATTCAAAAACTTCCTTACTGCTTTTATGCCCTTGTTCATAAAATTTTTCATCATTACCAGATGGTCCAAATTTAATCATTTTACACCTAAAATACTATATAAAGCGTATTTTACTTATAAAATACCCATTATCTAGTATGCCAAACGAAATTATTTTATCTTTATATGTGAGTACAGCATTCCCCGCTTTTGTATCATCCATAACCCTAACTCTACTGCTGTTCAAAAATAATTTATATTCATCTTGCAATAGAATCTCGATTTTGTCAATATTTCTAAAAAGTTCATCTATAGTTATAACTGAGTTTTCGGTGATATTATTAAAATTTACAGAATTTTCGATACAAAAATCCCCACATTTTGTACGCTGTAAGTAGCTCATATAAGCCAAAGAATTTACCTTGTATGCCAAATCTCTAGCAATGCTTCTAATGTATGTGCCGGATGAGCACTCAATTAAAAATCTAAACGTTGTATTGTTTATCTGTTTTAATAATTTTAAATTGTAAATGTGGATTAACTTTGGCTTCAGTTCAAAATCTTTGTTGTTTCTTGCCAAATCGTAAGCTCTTACTCCCCCCAATTTTTTAGCCGAATATCTTGGTGGTACTTGCTCTTGCTCTCCAATAAAATATGGCAATACATTTTCTATTTCATCAGCTTTTGGAATCAAATTGCATTTATCAATTATTTCCCCTTCCGCATCTAGCGTGTCAGTTTCCTCACCAAAAGTAAAATCGGCAATGTACGCTTTATCTTTTTGCAAGTAATAGTCAAATAGTTTTGTGCATTTACCCAATGTAACCGGCAAAACGCCCTCAGCTAAAGGGTCTAATGTTCCTAGATGACCGACCTTTTTTTCGCCTAATATTTTACCTACCTTTCTACAAGCAGTATTACTTGACATATTTGATGGCTTATATAAATTTACTATTCCATTCATCTTTATTGCCTTCTTTGTATTGCTTTAACTAATGCATTCGTTATTTTTTGAATTTGTCCATACATTTGACACCCTGAAGCTTTTTTATGCCCACCGCCACCAAAATCTTTAGCAACATCACTAGCATCCAAATTGTATTTACTCCTAATACTCACTTTGTGTACATTAGGCGAAGCTTCTGTAATCAAGACAGCAATTTCGACCGTATCAATAGATAAAATATGCCCTATTATGCCACCCGTATCCTCCACTAAAGCATTATAACTATCTAATTCTGCTTTAGAAATATTTGATATTGCAATTTTACCAAAATTATAAAAGCTTAAATTATTCAAAACAACTTTTAATAACATTGTAGTTTTATATGTGGTACGCATCATAAAATGCCTATTAATATTTTCTGCATCAATATTGTAATCAAGCAAATCTGCTACAACCCTTAAGGTATGTGATGATGTGCAATCGTGCATAAACCCACCTGTATCTCGCAAAATGCCAAGATACAAAAACTCTGCTATGCGTTTATCTAGACTTAAACTCTGATTATTAAATATGTCACATAAAAATTCACTTGCGCTAGAACTTGTTTCCGACACAAAATTATGTTTAGCAAAAGGTACAAATGTTTTATGATGGTCTATGGCTATGCTCTTTTCAGCATTTTTAACAAATCTTGAAAAATTGCCTAGCCTATCTACATCGGCGCAATCTGTTATAATTACTAAATCTAAATTTTTAGGAACTTCATAAGCTACAATATCATCAATAAAGAAATATTTGTATTCATCAGGTATTGGAGATTGCAAATAAACTTTAGCATTTTTGCCCATATTTTGCAATAAACACGCAAGCGCACAGGATGAGCCAATTGCATCTCCATCAGGTAAAATATGAGTAAATATGGCAATATTTTTAGCACTAGATATATTTTGTGTTATAACCGAGTAATTATCATTCAACATTTTATTCCTTTCAAAAAAGGCTTAATAGTAATAAGCCTTTTATTTATATTTTTTTAAGTAAAGCATTGATTTTATCTACATAGTCTAATGTTTCATCTAAATGAAAGTGCAACTCTGGCATAACTCTTATATCTACCATCTCCGCAATTTTCTTTCTAATAAATCCAGAACATTCATTTATCGTTTTGAAACATTCTTTTTTATCATTTGAATTAAAAATACTAATGTAAATGTTACAGTGAGATAAATCTTTAGTTATTTTAACCTCACTAATAGTTATCATACCATCAATTCTCGGATCTTTTAATTCATCTCTAAAAATCGATGATAAAGCCTTCAAAAATTCTTCTTCTAATTTTTCAATTCTATTTGCCATTATCTTTCTACTTGCTCCATAACATATGCTTCAAAAATATCCAACTCTTTGATATCATTAAAGTTATCCAATTTTATACCGCATTCATATCCCTGCATAACTTCTTTGACTTCTTGCTTTTCCTTTTGGAATGTTGTAATAGTAGTATCAACAACACATTCCGCATTTCTCATAACCCTTATATGAGAATTCCTTGTAATCTTTCCATCAAGCACATAGCATCCGGCTACTGTACCTATTCTACTAATTTTGAACAGTACTCTTACCTCACAATGTCCAATCACTTTTTCAACAAAAATTGGCTTTAACATAGATTTTATTTTTGCGTTAGCATCTTCAAGCACTTGATAAATAATTTTATACTTTTTAATTTCTACATCGTGTTGATCTGCTAATTCTTGAGCATTATTTTCTACCTTAACATTAAAGGCTACAATTGTCGCATTTGAGGCAATGGCAAGTTCAACATCATTTTCAGTTACAGCTCCTACACCACCGTGAATACAGAAAACTTTTACTTCCTCATTCTCCACAGCAGACAACATCTGTTCCAAAGCCTCCAAAGAACCTTGCACATCCGTTTTTATTATAAAATTACATGGTGTCTTATCATCCATATGACGTAAGAACTCATCGGCAGACATACTCGTAACTGCTTTTTGTTTTGCAAGTTGTACCTTATTTTTCCTGTCATCAATAACCTGCTTTGCAGTTTTTTCATCCACAGCTATTAAAGTATCACCAGCATTAGGAACCCTGTCAAGGCCAAGCACAGATACTGGAGTAGAAGGCGTTGCTTCGGTTATCCTTTGACCTTTATCATTTGTCATGGCTCTTACTCTACCTACTGCTAGCCCTGATACAATTGTATCTCCAACATGTAGTGTACCATTTGTAATTAATACATTAGCAACTGGACCTCTTCCTTTATCTAATTTAGCCTCAATAATACTACCAACAGCGGTTCTATTAGGGTTAGCCCTTAAATCGCTCACCTCGCTTACCAATAAAACAACTTCCAACAATTTATCTAGATTTAATTTATTTTTAGCAGAGATTTCAACCATCATAGTATCCCCGCCCCATTCCTCTGGTAGTACATTGCACTCAGCCAACTGTTGTTTAATTCTTTCAACATTAGCTTCGGGTTTATCAATTTTGTTTATGGCAACAACCATAGGCACGCCCGCATTGCGTATATGTTCTATCGCTTCTTTGGTTTGAGGCATTACTCCATCATCCGCAGCAACTACCAAGATTGCCACATCTGTAACACTGGCACCTCTGGCTCTCATAGCTGTAAATGCTTCGTGTCCTGGAGTATCAATAAAAGTAATTTTATTGCCATTATAATCAATGGTGTATGCGCCTATATGCTGAGTAATACCACCCGCCTCACTAGAAGTAACATCGGTTTTTCTAATAGCATCAAGGAGTGACGTTTTACCGTGGTCAACATGCCCCATAACGGTAACTACTGGCGGACGATTAATTGTGTTTTCCTTGTTATCTTGTTCTTGAATTTTCTCTAATAACTGTTCCTCGGCACTCTTTTCTAGTCTTAATTCCAGTTTAACACCAAATTCATCAGCAATTAATTCGGCTGTAGGAAAATCTATATTAGTATTTATGTTTGCCATAATTCCAAGAATAATGAGCTTTTTAATAATATCAGAAGCAGTTTGCCCAATTTTTTCAGATAATGTTTTAACTGATACCTCTTGCGTGGTTATAACAGCATGATCAATTTTAATGTAGTTTGGATTTTCTGCAGTTTTACCTTTCTTTTTCTTTTTACCAAAGTATTCTACATCATTAATAGCCGAATCGTATTTAGTTACGCGACCTTTTTTAACCTCATATTGTTTATGTTCATTTTTCTTTTTATTTGCCTGATTGTTTTGAAATTTATTTTTACCTTTATCAATAACTACATCCGCAAAGGCTACTTTTTTTTCAACTTTTGGTTTTTGAGCCTTTGCATCATTTTTAGTATTTGTAGAATCTGTTTTAGGTTTTTGCCTATCTTTTTGAGACGCCGTTCTATTTTGGTAATTATCTCTTTTTTCTACAGGTTTATCAAATACTCTTTTTTGAACATTAACTTTTTCGGTTACAGGTGTAGCTTGCGCTACATCTACTTCTTTAATAGGCGCAGTTTCTAGATTCTCTTTTTTATCTGTTTTTTCCGTATTTAACAAGCGTTCTTGTGCTTTAGCACGTTTTAGAATGTTCTCTAGGTTTGCTTTAGCAGTTTTAAGTTCGCTTGATAGTACAAAAATATCCCCATTACTTTGGTTTAATTTTGCAATTAATTTAAGATTATCCAAAACTACCGTGTTTTTTGCTGTTTTTTTATCAGTTTCCAATGCTACTACCTCTTTTTATCATTTTACCATATTATAGAAATTTTGTCAATTCTTCATAAGTTTTATGGTCTATTTCTCTGCGAAATGCCCTATTAAAACTGCGCTTTTTTATGGCAGTTTCAATGCATTCTTTAGAATTACATACATAGGCACTTCTACCAAAGTATTTTTGTTTACCGTTATTTATATGAGTTACACCGTTACATAAGGTTACCCTGATTAATTCGTTGCGTGGTTTCATACTCCTGCAAACCACACACATTCTCAACGATTCTTTCAAAATTCACCTATTTTTCATCATCAAAACTTACTTCAAAATCACTGCTATCGAACTCATCGACATCTTGTTCCTCTTGCTCAACAGTGTCCTCATCAAACGCAAATTCGTCCTCATCAGATAAAACAAAATCGTTCTCATCTAATTTATCAGCTATTCCAGAATTATACATAGAATCTTTAACTTCTTGTTCCTCAGTTTTAACATCTATCTTATATCCAGTTAGCTTAGCTGCAAGACGTACGTTATGCCCATTCATACCAATGGCAAGAGATAACTTATCTTTATCGACAATCACCTTAGCACTGTGATTTAATTCGTCAATCTCAACGCTCTTTACTGTAGCCGGTGATAATGCCCTTGCTATATAAACAAACGGGTCATCACTATACTCAATGACATCAATCTTTTCACCACCTAATTCAGCAGTGATTGTGTTAATACGAGCACCCTTGTTGCCGATACACGCACCAACGGGGTCTATAGTCCCATTTACAGAGGCAACCGCAATTTTAGTTCTAACTCCAGCTTCTCTAGCAATGCTTTTTATTTCAACTTCACCGCTTTCAATTTCAGGCACTTCTATCTCAAGCAACCTACGCACATATCCGGCAGCTTTTCTTGAAAGACAAATTTGTGGCCCAAAGGGAGTATCCTTAATTTGCTTAACAAAAACTTTAAGTTTATCGCCTATGTTGTATTTTTCATTAGGAATTTGGTCATAATTACTTAATACTCCATATATATTGGAGCCAGCTATTTCGACATATACATTTTTTTCGTCTTTTCTATTAATTATGCCAGTGATAATTTCATTTTCCTTGCCATTCATTTCCTGCAACAATTTTTCTTTTTCTGCTTCGTGAATCTTTTGCATTATAATATGCTTTGCAGTTTGAGCTGCGATTCTACCAAATTCCTCTTTAGGAACCACTTCTTCAGTAATTAAATCCCCTACTTTATACTTTGCACGGGATAGACCAGCATTAGCATCTGCTACGCTTATCTGTTTTTCGGGGTCCTCTACCTCATCAACCACGCTTTTGTATGCATACAATTTTATGGTGTTTTTTTCGGGAATCAACTTAACAAAAGCGGACCTTGCCTCACCAAAATTCTTTTTGTATGCGGAAGTGAGCGCGGATTCCAATATTTGAATGAATTCATCTTTATTGATATTTTTTTGTTCCTCTAAATCATTTAGTGCGTTAAAAAAATCTTTGCTTACCATTTTATACTCCTAAAAATCTATCTTTAATTTTGCGCTTGCAATATTTTTTCTTAAAAATTCTTGGGTTACATTACCAATTTGTAAAACAATGCTATCATCTTTAACTTCAATTAATTTACCGCTGTATTCCTTTTTATTATCTACAGGGCTAAATAGTTTGATATCAATGATTTCATTTAAGCGATACATCAGTTCTTTTGTGTTTTTTAATTGTCTTGTCAGTCCAAAAGATGATACACTTAAATTATAAGATTCTCCGTTAGATATATCTATATCCTCAACCTTGGCATCAATAGCGTTATGCACTCTTTCGCAATCGTCTATTGTAACTCCACCATCTTTATCTATAAAAACAGTAAGGGTCATATCATCGCCATCTTTTGCGTATTCTACCTCTATTAATCTACATCCACAAGATTCTACTATTGGTGAAATTTCATTTTCAATTATTTCTAATTTATTAGCCATATTCCCCTCTTATAAAATTGAGAGTGGCAAAGCCACTCTCAATTAACATCTTTAGTATACCACACTTATATGAATTAGTCAAGTAATTTATTCATTATTTTCTTCTTCATCTAACAATTTATAATAAGCATCAAAAACAGCGTCTATAATATTTTCGTCTTCAACCACAGATAAAACTTCGTCAGTTTCTTCATCGGCATCCAATAAAAATACAATAGCCTCATCGTCAGCCACACCTTCCATTTCCTCTAAAGGTTTTAGAATAGCATAAACCTCGTTGTTATAAGGTATAATAGCAATTTGCTCAAACTCAACCTCTTTATCATTTTCGTCATAAAGCACAATAGTACCAAGGTCATTTTCGTCTAATAATCTTTCAATAGCATTTTTTTCCATAATAAAACTCCTATACTCTTTTTTTATCTAAATAACTTTGTAGGATAAAAGTGGCCGCAACTTTATCAATTACTTGTTTTCTATCCTTCCTAGATACATTGGCATCAATTAAAGCACGCTCTGCACTTACAGTAGTTAAACGCTCATCTTGAAACACAATTTCCTGCTTGCAAAATTCTTTTAATTTATCTGCAAATTCGAAAGTTTCTTGACACTTAACACCTTGAGTGCCATCCATATTTATAGGTAAACCAAATACAATGACATCAACATCGTATTTATTTGCTAAATCTGCAATATGCAATAAATCGTCTTTCAAGTTTTTTCGAGTGTAAGTTTCAAGCGCCGATGCAAAAATATTTAAGGAATCTGATAAAGCAATTCCTATGCGCACTTGACCTAAATCGACACCAAGTTTTCTCATATTTGCCTGCCACCATGATAATTCTACCACATTTTAATAAAAAAGCAAAGCAAATTGACATCAAAAACTTGCACAAATAAGCCATTTGATATCTAATTTATTTTAGGCAATAAAATAAAATTTATTCTTTATTGAGTTACTTCCTTAATAATATCATCAACGATTTTATCTAAAGTCTCTGGCAAAGAATCGGCAAATTCATAATCTATGCCGTACCTATTTAGTAATTCAAGGATGGTTTCGCCAACTTCATTGGCCTGTTGTTCTGATTGATGTCTACCATTAGTATCGTACTCTACTACTCGTTTAAGATAATAATTGCGGTTATTAAATGTATTGTTAACTTGCGCAACAAACATATTAAACTCCTCTTTGGCACACTCCAAATTATTATAATAAACGCTTATAAACGCGGGAGCATCAGTTATAACGACATCTACCTTATCCATAAGGCGTGCTATACGATAAAATTGATTACCAAAAATAAAAACCTGATTTTCGAAAGCGGTATAATTTTCCTCATAAAATAGTTCCTTAGCATACTCGGGAGCCATTTCACAATTTATGCCTCTCATTTTTAGTGATGCAAAGATGTACGCCATAGCAGTTGATTTGCCAGAGCCAGGCGCGCCAAATAAATTTACTACAATATTTTTTTTCATATAAAAATCCTTTATTTATAATATATTGACAAAAAATGCAAATAATATTTTGAAACCTTAAGGTTTCTTATAGGAGGCATAAGATGAAAGAAGGTTTAATACTTGGTATGATGGCAGGTATAGTTGTTGGTGCCATACTAGCGCACACCTGCGAACCAGTACAAAAAGCCGTAGAAAAAGGCAAAGCCGAACTCAAAAAACAAGTTGAAAAACTATAATTTGAGTTATTTAATTGTGTGCTTACCTAATAAAGGGTCGATAAGACCCTTTATTTTTTATCTATAAGTTTATTTAATACATAATCATCCAAATAATTTTGCAAAAATGGATATCTATTTACTGGATTTTTGTCGTTATAAGCCAAATCAAACCTTAATAAATACCTATCAAAATCTCCATTAAAACCGCTTTCAAAAAGATTTAATAACTTTTCCTTATCATTTTCTTTTTCAACAATATGTAAAAGGACAACATCTCCCCTTTTTACATGCTCTAAAAAAGCCATCATTGCCCCATTATTGTTTAGCCAATCTTTCTGCTTAAAAATGACATCGGTCAATTCTTTTGAAAAACAATCCTTTTTTGCAACAGCAATAATGTTAGCATCGGTATTTATTAATTGTAAACCGAACACGCCCTTTTGTCTTTTTTTATAAGTAAAAGCAATTGCCAAAATTTCCCACTCATAGTTAGTGTTCCTTGACATTAAAGAAGAAATATCGTTGGCAAATTTTTGTATATCAATAAATCCCCCAATCAATAGGTCATCTTGATATTGTAGCATAGCGGAATTTATACCATCAATATCTGCATTTATCTTATCGTAAAATTCTTTATATTTTGCTTTAGTTCGTTCGCTAAAGTTTTTTATCTCCTCGTACTCTTGTTGTTGTAAATCTTTTTTTTCTTTAAGTTTGGCAAACAAGTCTTTACGTTCTTTTGATATTATATCGAATACTTCAGCAAAATCTTTCACTGTTTACCTCCGCCATTATTAATATTCAAGTTCAATATGCCCAAAATCGTTATCATGACGGCGATATACAACATTAACTTTGCCTGTTTCGGCATTAAGGAAAACATAAAAATCGTGATCGGTCATTTCCAAACTTGCAATGGCATCTTCAACATCTGTAGGGTCAAGTTCAAATTTCTTTACCCTAGTAACTTTGTTGTTAACCACTTTAGGCTCATCTGATAAAAATTCAAGTTCTGGCACATCGAAGGATGATTTTTTGAATTTATCTTTGAGTTTATCTTTATTTTTATAAACTTGTCTTTCAATTTTAGATAGGGCTGTATCTATGTTTACATACATATTATCGCTTGCAACTTCGCTTCTAAAGAAAGTATACCTATCTTTAATAGTAATTTCCATTTTATAAAGACCGTTTTCGTACTTACAATAAACTTGTGCCCTAGCCTCGTCATTAAAATATCTATCTAGTTTATTTATTTTTTTAGTGATAATATCTTTAAGTTTATCACTAATATTATAATTTTTTGAAAGTATTTCTAATTGCATAATTCACCTCTTAATCAATCTTTTTTATTCTATCAAAATAAAAGCAATTTTGCAAGTAAATTGATAATCTATATTAATTTATTTTATAAAAACTACCTTTTGCTTACAGTTTTTAGCCTTTTTAATGAATTATTTGCTTCAAATATAATCTTATCTACATCAATAAAATCTGCAAATTTGCCATTTTCGTACAAAATTACTCCATCGACCATAGTCATTTTTACATTTTCTGGTTTAGCAGAGTAAGCTAAATTAGAGATAAAATTATTTACTGGTTGCATATTTATATCGTGTATCGATATTCTAACTAAATCTGCTTTGTACCCCACCTTAATGCGACCTATTTTATCCCCAAGCTTAAGGGCATTAGCCCCGTTAATGGTGGCCATTCTTAGCATAGTATCTGCAGACATTATATCTGTTTGGTACAAATTGACTTTTTGTAGTAATGAGCCCAAATACATTTCACGGAACATATCAATAGAGTTGTTGCTTGCAACGCCATCCGTACCCAAACAAACATTAATCCCTGCATTCGACATTGAAAAAATGGGGGCAATACCGCTACCAAGCTTCATATTGCTTGCTGGACAATGCGCCACCGAAACATTGTGTTGCAACATAATATCGTAGTCATCTTTATCTATGTGTACGCCGTGTGCAACAAGACAATTATGCTCGAAAAAACCAATATCCTCCAAGTACTGTACGGGCGTTCTGTTATATTTTTGCACGCACTCCCCAACCTCTGTTAATGTTTCGGATAAATGAATGTGCATAGGCAAATTATAATCTTTTGCAAAGTACACTGTATCCTCTAACCCTTTTGTATCAACAGTATATATAGAATGCGCATAGGCAAAATAGCTTATAAGTCCATTATTATGAGGCACTTTGTTGCATTCCTCAATTAACCCTTCGTATCGATTTTTATAATCACCTGCACCTAATGCGCAAACTAGACGCGTGTGCATATCTAAATTAGCCTCTACAATTTTTGTGGGTTCAAAATAGGCATCTAAATTAGTTGTTATACCACTTTTAATACTTTCAAGCAACCCTAACTGTGTTCCATAGTAGATATCTTGTGGTTGCAAGTGTTTTTCTATAATAAACATATTGTCATAAAGCCATTCTTGCAGTGGCACATCATCTTTAAGTCCCCTAAAAAGCGTCATAGCATTGTGTGCGTGGGCATTAATAAAGCCCGCACATAAAATATCGCCATCAAAATCTACTATTCTATCCGCAACAAAGGATAAACAAAACAAATTGTTATCATCAGCTATATAAGAAATAGTATCCTCCTCAATACATACGGTCATATTGGGGGTAAATGTAGCATTTTCAGCATCTATGATTGTTGCGTTTATTATTTTTATTTTCATAATGTTCCTTATTTAGAATTGATAATTTTATCTGCAATGTATAAGCCATGAGCAGCAGCGTGGCTCAAACTTCGAGTAAATCCCCCGCCATCACCTATGGCATATAAATTGTTACATCCATTAATTTCAAAATCTGTAGTTTCTGGACGAGTAGCATAGTATTTGCACTCTATGCCATAAAGCAAGGTATCCGTATTTGCGGTTCCAGGGGCTATTTTATCTAGCGCATAAATTGTTTCGACAATATTATCTAGTTGCCTTTTAGGCATACAAAGAGCTAAATCTCCAGGGACAGCTTCTAGCGTTGGAACTGTTGTAGATTGCGCCAGCCTTTCTGGCGTAGTTCGGCGCCCTTTGACTAAATCACCAAATCTCTGTACAAGCACACTCCCACCACTTATTTTGTTAGCAAGCGATGCCACATATCGTGCATATTCTATAGGCTCCTTAAACGGTTGCGTAAAAGTGCTTGTAGAGAGCAATGCAAAATTGCTATTGGATGTTTTTTTATTCTCTTGAGCATAGCTATGTCCATTTATTGTAAGTACACTATCCGTATTCTCCATAACAACATGACCGCGTTCATTAAAGCAAAACATTCGAACAACATCACCATAACCTTTCGTCCTGTACCAAACTTTAGGTTCATAAATTTGCCTACTAAATTTATCCCAAACAATAGATGGCAACTCTACCCTAACACCCAAATCTACTTGATTATTGTTGCACTCAATGCCGTTTTTATCACACCAAGTCCTAAAATCTTGACTTCCAGCCCTACCAACAGCAAACACAATGTGCTCCCCGCGAACGGAAACTTCGGTATTTTGGTAGTTAAAAAGCACAGTATTAGTGTTTTTATCTACATCAAATGCCTTTGCACGCGTAAGTATAGTAATTTTGCTTTTTAGGTATTCTATCAACTTTAGCATTGTGTTATAGTTATCGTCAGTGCCCAAGTGTTTTAAGTCCGTCTGCCTTAAATGTAAATCATATTTAAGGCACTCCCTTTTTAATTCGTCATTAGGGTGGAATATTTTTGTAGTTGCACCAAAATGCACTAAAACCTCATCCGCCTGCTTTATATAAGATAAAACCACATCATTTGGCAAATAATCGGTTAGCCATCCACCATATTCTGTGCCGATAATGTATTTACCATCACTAAAAGCCCCAGCTCCAGCCATTCCACTCATTATTGCACAATTAGGGCATTTAAGGCATCCACCCTTACCCCTATTTTGCACAATTAAGGGGCACTTTCTTTCCGATAAATCATTCCCCTTTTCAAGTAAAAGTATTTTTAGTTTATCGTTTTTTTGACTCAGCCTATAGGCAGTCATAATACCGCCAATACCGCCCCCAATAATAACTACATCATATTTATTTAGTATTTCACTCATATAAAACTCCACTATCTTTTGAAATTATTCTATATTGTATTTATAAATGGAAGTTATTCTTAACCCATTTTTATTTGTAGATAAACTCTTGCCCTTACCCTGTTTTTTATCAGGGAAAAATTCCTTGATATTCTTTTTTACAAAATTATCGTTCCCATAGAATTTTACTACATAATCAGCATCGCCCTTTTCAATATCTACAAAAATTATCTCATCATTCTCATTTATGGCAAAAACCTTTGAACCCTTTCTTGCCCTTTGCGAAAGTTCAATGCCCCCCACATTAAACCTCTTTGCAAAGCCTTTTTTCGTTGCTAGTACCAACTCGGCGTTAAGAGGCATAAGCCCCACAAACACAAAGCAATCGTCGCTAGATAGGTTCATACCCTTTACACCTTGACTGACACGACCACTTGTTGGCACTGCACCAATCTCGCAATTAAGCGCCATACCGTGTTTTGTTACCATAAGTATAGTCTTTTTATTATCTGCCAATACTGCACTAACAAGCTCATCATCCTCTTTTAACTTAATTGCAGTAAATTTTTGTTTTGATACATCATATTCCTTTAGGGCAGTTCGTTTTAGTAGCCCGTGCTTGGTGCCAAAAATAATTTCTCTATCATCATTTTTATTTATTTCAAACAAAGATAAAATCTTTTCATCCACATCCAACTCTTTGCAAATAGCCCTAAAGTTTGTCCCCTTATCTCTCCACTTAACTTCTTTAATATCCTCAACAGATATTCTGCACGCGTTGCCCTTGTTTGTAAACGCAACCAAAGTTTTATCTGTAGATGTCTTAAGTATATTGTAGTGCAACTCGTTTTCGGTGAGTTGCGAATTAAACTCTTTTACAGTCGTCTCAAAGTGTTTAGGTTGCATCCTTTTGATTGTGCCACTTTGCGTTAAAGCAACAATAGTTTCCTCAACCACTTTGTTAGCTTCCAAAATGCTCTCAACATCAATTTCGCCAAAACTCTTTACAATTTTAGTTAATCGAGGCATAGAGTATTTTCTCTTAATATCAAGTAGTTCATTTTTTATAACATCAAGTTGCAAGCGCTTTGAATTAAGAATTGCAGTCAGTTTTTCTATAAGCACCTTAAGTTCTGCAATTTCCTGTTCGATTTTATAAACTTCCAAACTTGTCAAACGCGCAAGGCGCATATCCAAAATTGCTTGAGCCTGCTTTTCGGATAGTAAAAACCTTTGCCTTAAACGCACTTTAGCCTCGGTAGTGTTAGAACTATTCTTTATAATTGCAACAACCTCATCGATATTTACAATTGCAATGTGTAGCCCCTCTAAAATGTGCATACGCTCTTTAGCATTATTAAGGTCAAAACGCGTTCTGCGCACAATAATATCAACTTGATAATCTAGATAGTACTTTAGTATTGTCATTAACCCAAGTTGTTTTGGCTTACCATCGGCTATAGCTACCATATTTATACCAAAACTAGATTGTAAATCGGTGTATTTATATAGTAAATTGAGAATGTCATTAGCATTGTACCCCGCTTTAACGGTTATAACTGCCCTAATCCCATTCCTATCAGATTCATCTTTAATATCCTGTATGCCAAGCAATACGCCCTTTTTATCCTCTCGAACATCGGCAATTTTAGCAAGTAAACTTGATTTATTCTTTTGATATGGTATTTCGGTAATAACTATGTTTGTTTTGCCATTTCCCGCATCCTCAAAATGCGTCTTTGCCCTCATAGTAATTTTACCACGACCCGTTTCATATGCTTGATAAAGTTCATCAGTAGAAATTATCGCACCAGTAGGAAAGTCTGGGCCTTTAATTATTTTCATCATTTCCTTTAGCTGAATGGAAGGATGTTCAATCAAAGCAACAACGCCATCAATAACTTCGTTTAGGTTATGAGTTGGTATGTTGGTGGCAAGACCAACAGCTATACCCACCGCACCATTTACAAGCAAGTTAGGAAAACGCCCCGGTAATGTATCAGGCTCCTTTAGCGTATCATCAAAATTAAAGCTCCATTTAACGGTTTCTTTTTCTAAATCTCTCAACAATTCCATTGCAAGCGGTGCAAGTTTTGCCTCGGTATACCTCATAGCCGCCGCACTATCACCATCAACAGAACCAAAATTGCCGTGCCCTTGCACTAATATCCCGCGCATATTAAAAGGTTGAGCCATACGCACAAGCGCATCATAAACAGAAGTATCGCCATGAGGATGATATTTACCTAAACAATCGCCGACAATTCTAGCGCACTTTCGATACGCCTTATCCGGCGTCATGCCCAACTCTAGCATAGTGTAAAGTATACGCCTCTGAACAGGCTTTAGCCCATCCTCTACCCTTGGCAAAGCACGATCTAGCAATACAAATTCACTATAAGGAATCATTGAATTGTGCAAAACTTCATCAATAGATTGTACAAGAAGTCCACCTTCATTGTTCCCGCCACCCCCCTTGACATTGCTTTTAATAGGCTCATCAGTATTAGCCATTTTTCTACCCTCTCTTTGATATTTCTTTGGTTGTCTTATTAGTTTACCACTATTTTCGTAAATAATTTTTCTATCGTGTTCATCACTTTGATAATTGAATTCTGTATTATCTTTCAATTCATTTTTGTAAGTTTGCGTTTGCGTTTCAGATTGCTCATAATCTGGCGCACCCACAACAGTATCTTGATTGTTTTCCACTACATCAAATTGAATAGATTCATCACTCAAGTTATTCGAATTTGATAAATGTGTTTTGATAGGTTCATTGTCCGCATCCACATATTCTGTATCTGCCCCATTTATATCACACTCGTTCTCAACAATATTTTCGTGATAATCATCAGCAGATACTCGCTCATCCACCTGCTCATAATCTGAGATTTTATTTTTATCAACAGCACTATGTTTATTTTCCTCAATACTTTTTATATTTTGATTGCTTTTTTGTTTATCATTTATTTTTTTATTATCTACTACTTTATTATCTACATTTTCATCGCTATAAATATTTTCTACTTTTACATATTGTAAATTTGTATCTAAAATATCATCATCACTATTTGCATTTTTATACAAATTTTCTACTTTACCACTGCGTGAATTAACAGCATCATAATATTCAAACAAATCAAGTTGCCCCTGCACCGGCTGATTTGTAAAAACCTCTTCCTCATTAGGTTCAGGTTGTTGAGGCAGTTCAAAAATCGACATTTGCCCTTCTATAGGCTGATTTGTGAACTCCTCCTCATCCATATCATCATTATCAAATGACACAATTCTCTCCTAAAGTATAAATAGTGATAACAAAAATTGAATTTATTTAGACTATTTGAAATTTCTAAAAATAATTTGATTGCATTCGCTTTATAAAATTAGCTAATAAAATGTAAAATTTATTGATTGATAATTAAAAAACATTCTTTTTTGATATAAGCATATCAGTGTTGACACATTATAAGTTTATAAAATTTAATCCTAAAACCGCTATTTATGTTTTATTAAATAAATGCTATATACCCTACGCAATTTGCGTTGCTTGCTAAATGCTAGGCATCAATACTGTAAAACACTTGCTATATTATTTAACTTTTTTAAGTTTATCAAATTCGTCAGGCTCTTTATTAAAGTTAGCATATTCCGAAATATAAATCTTTCTCGATTCTATGTCGTCCCCCATAAGGGTAGTAATTAATTTTTCAGCCTCAGCAGCATCATCTATAGAAACTCTTATCATAGTTCGATTTTTAGGGTCCATAGTGGTTTCCCATAACTGTTCGGGGTTCATTTCGCCCAAACCCTTATATCTTTGTATGTCATAGCCCTTGCCGAACTCGTCAGCATACTCGCGCAACTGCTCATCGGAGTATGCATATTTAACATCATTCTTTTTAGATATCTTATATAGTGGCGGTACACCTATGTACACATGCCCATCCAATATAAGAGGCTTCATATACCTATAAAAGAAAGTCAACAAAATTGCCCTAATATGAGCCCCATCCTGATCTGCATCTGCAAGAATTATTACTTTATCATATTTAAGGTCCTCAACGCTAAAGTCATCGCCAATGCCAGCCCCAAGAGCAGTGATAATTGAACGGAACTCATCGTTCTGCAAAACCTGTTCAAGGCGTTTTTTTTCGACATTAAGAGGCTTTCCGCGCAAAGGCAAAATTGCTTGAAACGACCTATCGCGCCCCATCTTTGCGCTTCCGCCCGCACTATCGCCCTCAACAATATAAAGCTCATTCTTTTTAGCATCTCTACCACTACATGAGGATAGCTTACCTATAAGAGCGGTGGCCTCCAAACTATTTTTAGCACGAGTTAGCTCTTTTGCTTTTTTAGATGCAATACGCGCGTGCGCAGCCAGCTTACCTTTATTTATAATGGCTTCCAAAACTTTTTTACTATCGGCTTTTTCCATAATGGCAAGCAAGTGCGTGTAGACAAGATTTTCCACCTCCGACTTAGCCTCTGGGTTGCCGAGCTTTGTCTTTGTCTGCCCCTCAAACTGCACATTTTTCATTTTTATAGAAAGTACTGCCGTGATACCCTCGCGATAGTCCTCCCCAACCAAATTCGCTTCCTTTTCCTTCAAAAATCCCGCCTCGCGACCCGCATCGTTAAATACTCGAGTGAGAGCAGTCTTAAAGCCAGTTTCGTGAGTCCCCCCCTCGGAAGTGGAGATATTATTTACATAACTAAAAATATTTTCGACATAAGCATCGGTGTATTGAATTGCGCACTCTACCTTTACTTTATCAGACTTTGCCTCAAAATAAATAGGCGTAGCAAACAGCGGATTTTTACCTTCGTTTAGATAGGTTACAAAATCTTTGATACCGCCATCGTACTTATAAACGCGCCTTAAACAGGAGCCATCCTCGTTTAACATGTTTTCATCAATAAGTTCAATCGTAGCGCCCTTGTTCAAAAAAGCGTATTCCTTTAAGCGCTTAGCAATAACTTCGCCACTAAAGTTGGTAGTTTCAAAAATTCTAGCATCAGGCATAAAACGCACAAATGTCCCCGTTTCGGTAGTCGAGCCAAGGCAACGCAAAGGAGTTTTTACAGTCCCTCCCAAAATTTTACCTTTCGAGTTTGGAACAGAATGGAACTCTATCTTATACTTTTTGCCGTTTTTATTAGTTATAACCTCTAACCACTCGCTCAAAGCATTTGTAACAGATGCACCCACACCATGCAACCCGCCCGAAAAGTTGTAGTTATCGTTATTAAACTTACCCCCCGCGTGCAACTGCGTAAACACCACCTCTACACCCGATATACCCAACTGCGGATGCTTATCTACAGGAATACCGCGCCCATTATCTTGAACCGATACACTGCCATCTTTATATAATGTAACCGTGATTTTATTACCAAAGCCATTTGCAATTTCATCAATGGAGTTATCTATAATTTCCCACAACAAGTGGTGTAGCCCTTTTGAACTCGTAGTGCCAATATACATACCAGGGCGCAAACGAACCGCCTCCAGCCCCTCTAGCACCACTATATCTTTAGAATTATATTCTTTCAATGCCTAACCTCCCAAACACATAACAAAAGCATTATAGCACATTTTTTGACATTTTCAAAAAGATTTTACCCATAAATTTTTGTAAATATTAAACAAATTAACTATCTAAATTTTATAATTATGGTGCAATTTTAATTTGCAAATATATAAATAAGCGTTTAATATTTTAAGTTCTATAATATTTGCATGTAGGTAGCATAAAGAGCTTAGCAAAAGCCTGATTTATAAACCACTATGTAACATTAATAATAAAAGATTCTATGCAAAATGTTGGGGGCAAATATTATATTTAATAGAATTAAATTATATCAATACCCCAATATTGATTATAGAATCTAATAAAAAACATATTTATATATGGATGTATCATATTTTTTATAAATACAAAATATAGAGTATTATATTTTTATAATACTCTATATTTTGCGTATTCTAATAATTAAATTCGATAATTAGACTGTTTTGCTTATAATGTATAATTATTTATAATAAGCATATTTTAATAAAATTCAATGTCACCCAAATTTATAAAGCTAAACTTAAATAAAACTAATTATCTAAAAGAGTTCGATTATATTTTTTATAAGTTTTTATAACCTTTTCTATTTTAGGCAAAAGTTTTGAAGCAGACATCTCAAGGTCATCCAAAACATCCCCCGCTTTTCCACTTTCGCCAAAACCAGATAAATTAAACACCGCATCATATTCACGCAAGTATTTTTGATAGATATCATCGTTAGATAATTCTATAAACACTCGCAAGCCATCTCCTAAAACTTGCCTTTGATATTTTTTAGGTTGCATACTAAATATGCCCTCGGACGGCATTGAAACAATGCGTGTCGTGTAACCTTTTTTGAACAAAGCATCGCGCACCGCAACACAAGTGGCAACCTCGCTACCACTACCTATTAAAGTGATATCACATTTATCAAGCGGACTATTTTCTATTACATACCCACCAAGCAAAGCCTTCTCGATATCAGAATTTTGCATTTTTAGTTCTTGCCTAGATAGTATTAGTGCAGTAGGTTTATTATTATTTTGTAGATACAGTATATAGCCCGCCACAGTTTCACGCGTATCGCAAGGACGAAATGCCAGCAAGTTTGGAACAGAGCGAATATTTGCCAACTGCTCTATTGGCTGATGCGTTATGCCATCCTCACCCACCATAATGCTATCGTGCGTTAAAATATATAAAACATTTAGCCCCATAATAGCAGACATCCTTAGGCTAGGCTTAAGATAATCATAAAACACAAAAAATGTAGAACAAAAACTTCTAAATGCGCCATAAACTTGTATGCCGTTGCAAATGGCGCCCATCGCGTGTTCGCGTATGCCAAAGTGGATGTTCCTGCCCAAAACATCTTGCGCCGAAAAGAAAGGCTCATCTGCAAAAACCGCCTTTGTAGATGGCGCAAGGTCCGCACTGCCACCAATTAAATTAGGTATTTTATCTTTAATAAAATTTAGCACCTTTCCACTGCTCTCGCGCGTAGCAACATCATAAAACCAATTTTGATTTAAGAGTTGTTCGGTTATCCCCTGCACATCTAAAGGCTTAAAGAAATCGTCCTGCAAAAACTTTTTTAATTTAGCCACACTTTGGGTGTAGTATGCTTTTTTGCTTTTTAGACTTTGATTTATTAGTGCCTTTGTGCTTTTGCTAAACTTCCAATCTCGCATATCAACACCAAGTTTTTCGCGCAAATAATCTAGCCCTTTTTCGTCCAAAGCACTGCCATGTATTTTAGGGTTATCCTCAAACTCGCAACCATAACCAAGCTTTGTTTTGCAAATTATAAGACTAGGCTTTTCATCCTGCGCCTTTGCTTGACTAATTGCTTGCGATATAGCTACACTATCGTTGCCGTCATCAACAGTTTGCACAAAAAAGCCCTGCGCCTCAAAGCGCTTTACCAAATCATCCCCCAGCGCAAGCTCCGCCTTGCCCTCTATAGTCATATTGTTGCTATCTAGCAAAACAATAAGTTTGCTTAACTTCCAAAGCCCCGCAAGCGAGCAAGCCTCGTAGGATATCCCCTCCGAAATATCTCCCTCACCCACCAAAACATAGGTATAATGGCTAAAAAAACCATCGGTTTTTTCTTTGGATAGCTCATTAAGTTTTTTCTCGCAAAGCGCAATGCCCACCGCATTAGCAATGCCCTGCCCCAATGGCCCCGTTGTAACCTCTACACCCGATGCACCATAATCGGGATGCCCCGCACACTTGCTGTGTAGTTGCCTAAAACTCTTTAAGTCATTAATCGAATAATCGTAGCCAAACATATGCAAAATTGCATAAAGCAAAGCACTGCCGTGTCCCGCACTCATAATAAACCTATCACGCATAAGCCAAGAGGTATCCTTAGGGTTAAACATTAAATGGTCATTAAAAAGTGCAAACAAAATTGGTGCACTGCTAAGCACTATGCCCGTGTGCCCAGATTTTGCATTGCTAATTTCCATAGAGCCCAGCACGCGCAGTTCATTTATGGCAATTTCTCTATCAGTCATAATAATCTCCTTATAAAATTATAGCACACTAAAAAATATATTACAATTAAACAAAAGCAGGATATATATTTTTTGTATTGATACACAAATAATACTTTTTTTAGCCTTAAAGATAAAAAGCTATAACAAAATAAAAAAAGGTCTAGAATATTTTAGACCTTAAAATGTAGACTATTGCTTTTATTATTTATAGCAATATGCAAATAATGCCACCCTTGCCCTCGTTTACAATTTTTGTTAGCGTACGGCGCATTTTGCGTTGAGCATCAACAGGCATACCATTTAGTTTAGATTTCATACCATCCTCGATAAGGTCACTTAAAGAGCGCCCAAACACATTGGTATCCCACAAAGATTGCGGGTTGTTTTCAAACTCGCTTTGCAAGTACTTTACAAAATCGTTTGTTTGGTCCTCGGTGCCTACTAAAGGAGATAAATCGGTTTCGATATCCACCTTCATTAAATGCAAACTAGGTGCACTTGCGTGCAGTTTTACCCCATATCGGTTGCCTTGCTTTACAACAACAGGCTCATCTAATACCATATCAGTAAGTTTAGGGTTAACAACACCGTAGCCCGTTTCCTCCACAGATTGCAAAGCATCTTTAAGTTTATCGTATTCTTTTTTAGCAAAAGCAAGGTCTTTTATTTGGCTCATTAGATGGTAGTCATCCTCTATGTTCATATCGCACTCTTGGCTTAAAACTTTATAGAAAAGTTGAGGTTTTGTTTTAATTTCAAACTCAATTTTGCCCTCGCCCAGTTTTACAAGCGAGGCATTTATAGGTTCAAAATCAGCCGATTCTATAAATAATTGCCCTTTATTAAGGTCGCCTATTTTATAAAGATTTTCGGCGTGTTGCCTAAATTCATCTACAACTCTTTCAATAAGCGGATGCTCAAATGGCAGTGCCTGCATCCACTTTGGCATAGCCACCTCAATTGCAACAATAGGAAATTCGCGCAAAAGGTTGGCAAACATCTCGTTGATGTTATCCTCGCTTAAATTAGATACATCCACAGCCATAACCTTTACCCCGTACTTTTGCGTTAAATTATCCGCAAGCTCTATTGTATCGGGCGATTTTGGATACGCACTATTTAGTATCACAACAAATGGCTTATTAATTTCCTTTAGCTCATTAATAACGCGCTCCTCCCCCTCGATAAAAGCATCCCTAGGTAGTTCGCCAAAACTGCCATCGGCAGTCATAACAATGCCTACAGTGGAGTGCTCTTTTATAACCTTTTCAGTCCCTATTTCGGCAGCGCGCTCTAAAGGCATATCCTCATCACTCCACGGCGTCTTTACAAGCCTAGGTTTTTCTCCCTCACTGCTCCCCAAAGCACCAGCAACAAAGTAGCCCACGCAGTCTATAAGGCGCACATTCATAGCAATGTTATCAATGTTTATGCTAACCGCCTCGCTAGGCACAAACTTGGGTTGCGTAGTCATTATAGTCTTGCCATCGGCAGATTGAGGCAGTTCGTCCACCGCCCTAATTTTAACATTGCTATCTTGTATGTTGGGAATAACTAACTTTTCCATAAAATTTGTTATAAAGGTAGATTTTCCTACCCTAACAGGCCCCACAACGCCTAAATAAATATCGCCATTAGTGCGCTGTGCTATATCTTGGTAAATGCTGTTTTCCATTAAACTCCTCCTAGATTTATAACATTATATTCACGCCTTTTTGGCTTTATGATTAAAACACAAAAATAGATTATAATTGTTTTAATGAGGATATAAAATTAATATTACCACTATAAAGATGTAAGATAATTAAATGCTTATAATAACTATAATTGCTTTTATGTACCTACTACACACCTAAATTTTATAGATAACCAAAAACTCTATAATCAAGTTAGGCCGTTAGTGCAATTTAGTTAAGCTTTAACTATTATTTATGCCAATAACCCAACATTTTGCATAAAATAATTTAACTATTTAATGTCTAACTTATTAAGCCCATATTATAAAGAATATTATAGGTTCTATTATATTCAATAGGGTTAGTTAAATATTTAGAATAAAGAGTTTAGCAAAAATCTAAATTAATAACATACTATTCCACCACTAAAATTAAGAACAAGAATATATAAAAAGACTACAAAGGATACACCCTTTGTAGTCTTAAACTCTTTTTTCATTTAATACTAATAATTTTTATAAGAGGAATCATATCGTAGACTAAAATCTCATTTTATAAATCTCTCTGCTATAAAATATAGTTCCCCTTCCCCTTTGATTTACATTATGAACAAGTTTTATGTTCTCAAATGCTAACCCCTACACTTGAAAAATGTATTTAACTTATTTATTAATGCTATTTTATAATACAACCTTTTGTAGATTTATACTATCCACCAATTGTTTGGTATACTGCCACCGCTTACAGTAATTGTGTACTGAGTCTCGCTAACATCTGCGCTTGATGCCGTGAATACATAGTTATCGTTTTGTACACTGCCATTACCTGTGTACTCTACTTGCCATGTATATGGCTTAGATACTATTATTTTGTATTCCGCTCCCTTGGTTAGTTCTACACTTATAGTTTTTGTTTCCCCCATCACTACAAACTGCTTTGCCACCTTGTTGTCTTGCACAAGATAAATTATAACTCCAGCCTCGCTCGGTGTTGCTAGCGTTATTGTCAGTTGAGCTGTAGTTGTGGTTTTATCCCACACAGCATAAAGCGTTGTACTTGCACTAAAGCTGTAGCTTTCCCCTGCAGTGTATGATGTGCCTGTTCCTCCGCTATTTGAGTTCCAACCAACAAATGTGTAGTTTGGTCGTGGTGTTGTGTTGTTTGCAAGAGGTATCTGCGCATTTGTTGGAGTGGCTCCAGTTGCTTGTCCATTTGCAGTCATAGTAACTGTGCCCGTACTGCTTGCTTGACTTACACTGCCACCATTGCCGTTGTATGTGATAGTTATAGTGTAATTAACCCGCGCATAGTACGCTACATCCTCACTTATCGTAATACCACCAGTTGTATCTTCGAGTGAATCATCTTTTACCCATCCAACTGCTGTTATATTAGTTGCACCCGCTATGGATAGCGATGTGTTTACCACTGGAATATCAATGATATTGCCATTTGTAGCTGTATTATAAATTGTCACATCCCTAGTCTCTGCACTAGATGTGTTTATTTGATAAAAACTTGCGGTTAAGGTTTTTGAAAATATTGCATACAATGTGGTTGCCTGCCCCGGCATTTGAAAAGTTGTTATGCTGCCACTGTGTGCATTTGGGTTTTCACTCCAGCCCTCAAATTCCCAGCCATTACCTTTGTCGGCTTGCATATTTGATAGGTCAACGGTTGCCCCTTGTACATATATGCCGTTTGTAGCAGTTGTGCTAGTTCCACCATTTGTTTCATAATCAAATGTCAATGCATAACCCGCATCATCAATTTGTGCCTCAATATTTACATTTTGCGAGGCATTGCTGATTGTAATTACTACATTTCCGCTACCCACTTGATAACTATAATCGCATACCCCACTAACTGACCCTCTACCAGAATTGCCACTCACTGTAACTGGCTCTCCATTGAGTGTAAAAGAGGTCATTTTTTTATTAGTATTAAAAGAATATGTTGCAGAAATCGAAGATTCCGAAGAGTTTTTTATTATTAAATTGGAATATTTACTTTCGATGGTTGGCTCCCATCCCCTATCGGGGAAGCTTACGCTTGGGGAGCCAACGCTGCCCGCTGACGCGTCAGCAGATACACTTGCAAACACGGCGTTTGCAAGTTCCTTAAGGTTGAGATGGAGCGCAACCCGCAACCCGTTATTACCGTTGACAGCGTAAGGGCTGTAGGAACCACGCCAGTCGATAGAGCACGCGCAACTATTGTAACCGGAAACGCCGGAACGCAGCCACGCCCAGTCCCCCACCACGGATGTATCACCCCAAGCTCTATCGTAACCATTTAGTTCCCAGAGCCCTGAACGACTACGGACATTAAGTGTTGCACCTGCGCTAGAAGGATCATCTACATACGATTCAGTATTAGTATCTCCATCATATCCCCTTTCTGTGCCAGGTAATGTGCTATGTGATTCCCCCGCGTATCCTGTGTAGAGCACCTCAAATGCACTTGGTAGCCACATCTTATCATTGTATGCGCTTGTAAATTCACTTTCCCATTCATAGCCACGATCCTTGTACTTCACGCTTAAACCATCAAGCCCATTGCCTAAGTTATAAACTGTGCCCAATTCTGTATTTGTATCACTGCCGTAACCACTTGAGCCTAAAGCATGGTCTCCATAAGTAGTTGTTCCGCTATTAAATCCTGTGCCATTATAATATTCACCATTGCTGTTTGCAGATGTTTGGTATGCACTGCTTTGCCAGCCACCTAGGTTCAAAAAGTCTGTTTTACCTTGTAAATCTGCATTTTTTGAATTTTGTATTTCGGATGCTGTACTTGAGGATAGTTGGTATGGCGCTACTACATATTCATCTAGTACCGAGTATGTTTCTGCCATTTTTGAATATGTGTTTTGTATTGCCGTTCTTATATTGCTAACGCTATAATTGCCTTCGTAATAATTTGTTTCAAAAACCGAAGTTTTATATGGTTGCGTCATATATAGTGTTAGTACATCCTCATCCTTGCTCACACTGCGGTATACAACTTGCCAGTATTGGTTTGCCGCATCATCTACATCATTGTCAGTGGTGCTTGTGCTACCTAATAGCTTTAGTATTATTTGCGCATTGTTTGTGTTTGGATCATATTGTCCAAAATCTTTAGCGCTTAAATAGGTAACTCCACTACTTAATACTTCTTTATTCCCCCAAACACTTTCATCATTTATTTTTTCGAATAAATCAAATAAAACATTTGGATTTATTCCTAATGATTTATAGCTTTGTTCCGAACTGTCTGTTGAATTGTTGGCTATAAACAACGCTTTACCACCGCCTACCTGTGTAGCAGGAGCATTGGTATAACCTGTTCCGCTGGTTGGTCCACCTGCCTGTGCTATATTGCCCCTATTTTGCAGCACGGGTTGCAGAGCCAATACGAACAAAGTTATAAATGCCAAAAGCCACATTACTCTTTGTAGTGCAGATTTTTGCAGCGGTGCAACTTTTATATTTGCATACCTTGCTTTATTTGTTGCTCGATTATTTATTAAATTTTTGGTATCTTTATTATTTATTCTATTTTGCATACTATCACCTATATTACTATTTCTATTTTTATTGCTTTTTATACGCTTTGCGCTTGTAATATAAGATTTTGTATGCGTATCTTGTGTTTTAGAGTTGCTAGTTTTTATGTTTAATTGCTCGCATAAAAGTTTGCCCGCTCTTTGATTTTTATAAGTACTAATATCCCCCGATTCATTAATATTGTACCCCGCATTTACATTTGGCAAACTTTTATTTGTAGATTCGCTAGAGTTTTTAGTAGTACTATCTCTACTACCTACCCCCCCCCCCCCCTACCATTTTATTAAAATTAAACATACTTTGTTCTCCTTTTTCGTTTGTATTATTTAATAGAGTATAACATAAAATTTTATTTTTAATCAACTATTTTGTGAGTATATTTAACTTTAATTTTATGTTTTTAATTGCTCCTTTAATGATTTATGCCCTTATATTCATGAGATACAATCAATGAGGCTCTATGCTTTTTGAGCTTTTTCTTTTGCTTTTTAATTGCTTTTAATTCTTTATGTTCAATTTTCTTTTGTTGTTTTTGCTCTTTTTTCTCTTGTTTTAGCATTTTGCGCAAGGCTTTTTTAAGGTTGGCTTTATTTTCTTTGCCTACAAGCAGGCGTTGTATGTTTTGTCTATGCGCAAACCACACAAGTGTAAACAGTACAAATATAAGCACTCGAATGGTGAGTGATACCCCACTTGGCAAACCTTCGGGTATTTTATAAACCTCTACTATTGCCATTGCTGTTACAAGCAGTAGTGATGCCACTGACACATATTCAAAAAATATTACATATATAAACGCGCCTACAAATACAAACAACATTATCAGCGGGTCGGCAACGGCAAACACCCCTAGTGTGGTGGCTACCCCTTTACCGCCCTTAAATTTATAACACACAGGAAACATATGTCCCACAACGGCACCTAGCCCACAGGCATATAAGCCCACAAGCATAAAGTTGCCGTCATCTACAAACATAAAAGTTAGGTACCCCATCAAAGCGGGCAAAACACCTTTTATAATATCTAGTAGCAATGTCAAAAAGCCAAGTTTTGCTCCATACGCCCTCAGCATATTGGTCGACCCTGGGTTGCCACTGCCCACTTTTGTAATATCACCCTTTTTTATTTTGGAAATTATTCTAGCAACACTTATATTGCCAAAAAAGTATGATGCCAAAACTTCGAGCCCCAGCACCACAAACATATACCATTCCATAGGAAGCTCCTATTTGTTTATTCTTGTTGTTTATTTTTGTTTTCGGTTTTTATAAAATTTTAGTTTTATTTAATAAAAATTTGGCTTAAAATTATAATTTGGCTTATATCAAATTTAGCAAAGATAATTTATCGTTTATAACTTTATTTTTGCTAATAAACCTATTCTTAATTCAATCATTCCTCTTTTGCGCCCTTATCGCGGGCTATAAGTAATATTGGGGTACCGCTAAAATCTACGGCGTTGCGCAATTGATTTTCAAGGTATCTTTCGTAGCTATAGTGTAGCAAAGTGCTATCGTTTACAAACAGTATAAATGTAGGCGGATTTGTGGATGCTTGCGTCATATACTTTATTTTTAATCTTTTGCCGTTTTGTGATGGAGGCGGTGTTATAGTTATGGCATCCATAAGAATTTGGTTCAATGTGCTTGTTTGCAGGCGTTTAGATGCATTTTCGTAAACTTTAAGCACTGCGGGCATTATGCTTGATAGCCTTTGTCCCGTTTTTGTAGATACATAAAGTGGCACAAAGTACGACATAAATTTAAGGTCCTCATCCAGTTTTTGCTTATATCTACGGGCAGTAGATTCATCTTTTTCTAGCTTATCCCATTTATTATAAACTACAACCGATGGCTTACCTTGCTCGTGCACAAGCCCTGCAATTTTTACATCCTGTTCAGTAACTTCCTCGCTGGCATCTAGCACAATAATGCTTACATCTGCGCGCTTAATTGCATCGAGCGAGCGTATAACGCTATAGTATTCCACGCTGTCCATCTCTATTGCATTTTTTCGGCGTATACCTGCGGTATCTATTAAAATATAATCGGTGCCATTGTATCTAAACAAGCTATCTATGCTATCACGCGTGGTGCCCGCTTTATCGGCCACCACCATTCTATCACTGCCAAGCAATCGATTAGTCAAACTAGATTTACCTACATTGGGTCTGCCCACTATTGCAATTTTTAGTGGCTCATTTTCCTCGCTATCGGCAGGTATTTGCTCAAAGTCCTTTACAACTACATCTAGCATATCCCCTAACCCTTTGCCTTGCTCGCTAGAAATTGCCATAGGCTCGCCTAGCCCTAGAGCATAAAAATCGTATAGAGTATCGCACCTGTTATTATCCACTTTATTTACGGCTAGCACTACTGGCTTTTTAGATTTTCGCAGAATTTCGGCAACATCGTAATCGCCCTGCAAAACGCCTTGTTTGCCATCCACCATAAATATTATCACATCCGCAACATCAATTGCCAGTTTTGCTTGGTACACTATGTGCTTATGCATTTCATCCTGACTTTTTAATTCCAGCCCGCCTGTATCTACTAAAGTGAACTTATAGTTTAGCCATTCGGCATCCATAATAACTCTATCGCGCGTAACATTAGGTTCATCCTTTACAATGCTAACGCGTTTGCCTACAAGTTTATTAAATAGTGTGCTTTTGCCCACATTTGGTCGGCCTACTATTGCCACTGTTGGTTTTAATTTCATATTCTACTCCCAATATCTATATGTTGTGTATTATATTTATAAAATACCCTTTATAAGGTGTATTATAATATTTATTAATTGGCACAGCTATACGAAGCTAGTGCAGTAATTTTGTTTGTTTATCCAAAAATGCATATTCTTTTACAAACTATTATAAAAAATAAAATACAGTTTTGGCTTACAAAAGTTTTTCGATTATAGAATTGCTTACATAAAATTTATCTTTGCAAATACAAAGATTATCCCCTTGCCTTTCTATAAATTTATTTTTTATTAACCAATCTATTTCTTTGCTTTTTTCTTTTATAATGTCATAGCCAAGTTGCGCTTTTAGGTTTACTGTATTTAGCCCGCAAGCAGTTCTCATTGCAAGCATAATACATTCCTCTATCTTTTCACTTTGGGTCAAATGCTCCAAATAGTTGGGCTGAAAATCTCCTTTAAGATATTCCTCCAAACTATTGGTATTGCAGTATCTTGCTCCATCTATATAGGAATGAGCATTTAGTCCCGCCCCATAGTATTCTCCACACTGCCAGTATTGCAAATTGTGCTTACATTGATAGCCTTGTTTAGCAAAATTAGATATTTCGTATCTATCGTACCCATTGCTTTGCAAGTAGTTTAGCCCAGCATCGTACTGTTCCACAACATAATCAGCGTTAGGCAACTGTACCAGCTTTTGCTTTACGCGCTTATATAAAGGGGTGCCACTTTCTAGTATTAAAGAATACATTGATATATGAGTAGGAGCAAAAGATATCAATTTTTCAAGAGTATTAATTAAATCTTCAATAGTCAAATTGGGCAAGCCTATCATAACATCAAAGTTAAAGTTCGGTATATAGCAAGCTATTTTATCTGCAATTTTATAAACATCCAAAGATGTATGCACCCTACCTATAGCTTTTAGTATGTCATCGTTTAATGATTGTACACCTATGCTTATTCTATTTATTCCGCCGTCTTTATAGGCTTTTAATTTATCTATAGTAAGCGAGTTGGGGTTGCACTCTATGGATATTTCGCATTCACTATTAATAGTAAAGGCTTTTTGCGTGCTTTCAAGTATTGTAACTATTTGCACATTGTTTAATAAGCTAGGCGTTCCCCCACCAATATAAACGCTTTTAAGAGACTCACCTGTGCCTTTTTTTACTATTTCCGCGCAAAGTTTTTTAATATAGCACTCTATATCATTTTCGCCTACAACAAAGCTACAAAAATCGCAGTAATAACATTTTTGCTCGCAAAATGGAATGTGTATATATAAACTTCTCATTAATTGGTTTTTAAGATGGATAAGAAAGCCTCACTCGGCAATTCTACCGAGCCAATCTTTCTCATTTTCTTTTTCCCTTCCTTTTGTTTTTCTAACAACTTGCGTTTTCTTGTAATATCCCCGCCGTAACATTTTGCTAGCACATCTTTCCTATATGCCTTGATTGTTTCGCGCGCAATTACTTTGTTGCCTATACACGCTTGCACGGGCACTTCAAACATTTGCCTTGGTATAACCTCTTTAAGCTTTTCTGTAATACTTCTACCTTTTGCGTACGCTTTATCTTTGTGCACTATAATACTTAATGCATCACATATCTCGTTGTTTAACAATATATCAAGTTTCACTAAGTCGCTAGGCTTATATTCGCTTAATTCATAATCAAGGCTACCATAGCCTTTAGAGCGTGATTTTAGTTGGTCAAAGAAATCATAGATAATTTCATTTAGTGGTATATCATAAGTCAATTTAACACGCTTACCATCTACATACTGCATATCAATAAAATTAGCGCGCTTTTCTTGGCAAAGCTCCATTATGGAACCCACATATTCAGATGGCACATAAACATGCAAGTTAACATACGGCTCCTCTATATGCTCTATCTCCACCGGTTTTGGCAAATTGACCGGATTCGAAACTTCTACCATTTCGCCATTTGTTTTATAAACCTTATAGTTAACATTTGGCGCTGTTGTTATAACTCCTATATTGAACTCTCGCTCTATTCTTTCGGTAATAACCTCCATATGCAACAGGCCCAAAAAGCCACATCTAAAACCAAAGCCCAACGCTTGCGATACTTCTGGTTGTACTTGCAATGAGGAATCATTGAGCTTTAATTTTTCTAAAGCATCTTTTAATTCCTCATAGTCATTGCCATCCACTGGAAAGATTCCGCTAAATACTACTGGCACTACTTGCTTATAGCCTGCTAGCGGTTGGACATCTGCATCAATATCTGTAAATGTTCCACCTACCTTGGCATCAGCCACTTCTTTTATGCTTGCACACAAATAACCAACATCCCCCGCTTGTAGTACATTTGTTTTGCATGCCTTTGGCGAAAACACTCCAACTTCTGTAACTTCAAAAGTCTTACCAGTTTGTATAAGTTTTATTTTACTGCCCATCTTTACGCTTCCATCCACAACTCTTATAATACAAACCGCGCCCTTAAAGTTATCGTATTTAGAGTCAAATATCAATGCCCTCAGCGGAGCATCCGTATCCCCGCTTGGCGGTGGCACATTCTCTATAATCGCCTCAAGCACTTTATCTATGTTAATGCCCTCCTTGGCTGATATTTGCGGAGCATCCTTTGCTGGCAAACCTATACTTTCCTCTATTTCTTGCATTGCCTCCTCTATTCTTGCACTTGGCAAATCTACTTTGTTAATTACTGGAATAATCTCTAAATCATTATCTAGTGCCAAATATACGTTGGATAGCGTCTGCGCCTCGACACCCTGCGTTGCGTCTACAACTAGCACCGCCCCCTCACATGCTGCAAGCGAGCGCGATACCTCATAGGTAAAGTCCACATGCCCAGGGGTATCAATAAGGTTTAGTGTATATTCTTGTCCATTGTATTTATAGTGCATTCTAGTAGGAGTGAGTTTTATGGTTATGCCCCGCTCACGCTCTAGGTCCATACTATCAAGAATCTGCTCCTCCATATCCCTTTTAGCAACCGTTTGCGTCAGCTCAAGCATCCTATCGGCAAGCGTCGATTTTCCGTGGTCTATGTGTGCTACTATACAAAAATTTCTTATATATTTTTGCCTATCGTTCATACTATCTCCAATCATTAAATTATAATTTTTTTAGCATAAATTGTCAAGTAATTGTGGATATATCAAATTTGCGCTAATATTTATAAAAAGCAGACTATTCATATAATATAAAGTAGACTATTCTTAAATAATCTTAAATTGATATATGTTGCAAATAAAATCGAGTTTTTAGATTTTTATTCTTTATCTTTTACCAAATTGCGCAATTATTACATGACATTTTTGTCTCTTAGTTGTAAAATATTTAACCTTTAATGATTTTCTATAATTTCATATTAAAACAATATTTTGGGGCAAAATTTAAGTTTTTAGCAAAAATGTGCTACAAAACACACCAAAATGTGCCTTTATATTGCAAAAATATTGCTTTTTCTTGCATTTTATACTAGACTTTTTCATATAAATATGGTATAATACATTATCAAAAATGAACTTAACGCTTAATGCGAGATTATAAAATATTGTTTGGGCTTTGGCAATGAGTTGCCAATCAAGTTGTTGCCAATAGTCATAAGGAGAATTTATGAATATTGAAATTGATGAACCTTTTATAACTAAAAACTTTATTGCTCATAAAGGGCTACATGACCATCTTACACCAGAAAACTCTTTATCCGCATTCAAAAAAGCAATGGAAAAGAATTATATAATTGAATGCGATGTCCAGTTAATTGCAGATGGTACTGTGGTTGTTTTTGGTGGCGATCAACTTTCTAAAATGACAGGGCAAGATGGATATGTAAAAAATCTTACTAAAGCACAACTAGAAGATTATAAATTGCTAGGTACCGATGAATGTATACCTACCTTAGAGCAAGTTTTTGAACTTGTAGATGGCAAGGTTGGCATTTTGCTAGACCTTAAAGATAACCAGACTCGTGTAGGTCAACTTGAAAAAGCTGTATGCAAACTAATTAGAAACTATAAAGGCGATGTGGCTATACAGTCGTTTAATCCCCTATCATTGGAGTGGTTTGCCAAGTACTCACCAAATGTACTACGCGGGCAAATATCTTGCACCTTTAAGGGCCGTGAATTTAAGCATATGTCCCTACTTAAAAGAATGTTTTTAAGGCGTATGAAATTAAACAAAAGAGCTAAACCTAACTTTATCTCGTACGATGCTTCCGCCCTACCAAACAGATTTGTAAAAAAATATTCCGAATTGCCTGTAATAGGTTGGACAGTAAAATCACAAGAGGAATATAGAAAATGCTTTAAGTATGTTGATAATATTATATTTGAGGGGTTTGAGCCAAGAGTATTACCTTGCAATAAATCAGAGTTGCTAAAACCAAACAATGGTGATGATCCTGTACAATCATCAAGCACTAATACTGTTGCAGAGCAAGAAAACAAAGATGTTGCATAAAATTTAATATCTTAAACTACAAATAAACACAAAGGGAGTATTAAATACTCCCTTTTCAAGAATTTAGAATTAATAGCCAAATCACAACTAATGGTTTAGTCGGTAGTTTGTATCGTTCCCTAGGAATATTGTAGCAAAATTGTAAAAATCACTATCGCCCGCTCGTCGCAAACAATCTACCTTTTAACAAAAAGCTTTTTATTGTGTTTCTATAATATTCGTGGGGTTAGTTAAATATTTAGCAGAAAATATTTAGCAAAGGTTTGAACCCTTAACTTTATATACACCATAAATAATAAAGAACCTTTATTATTAGCCAACAAAAAAAGTTGCAAATAATTGCAACTTTTTTGTTCGACTAACGCTTTGAAAATTGTGGAGCGCGTCTTGCTTTGTGGAGTCCGTATTTCTTTCTCTCCTTCATTCTTGAATCTCTTGTCAAGAAACCTGCTTTCTTTAATTCTGGCTTAAGAGCCTCATCAGCTTTTACAAGCGCTCTTGCTATTCCATGACGAACTGCACCGGCTTGCCCAGAAAAACCACCGCCGTATACATTTACATAAATATCGTACTTTGTTTCTGTATTAGTTAAAGCAAGTGGTTGACGAACAACATATTTCATTGTATCCATTGGGAAGTAAGTATCAATGTCAACCTTATTAATAACTATTTTGCCTGTTCCATTAGGCAAAATTCTAACTCTAGCTACTGATTTTTTCCTTCTACCAGTACCAAGATATTGCACTTTTTTTGATTTAAGTGTTGCTTTTGCTGCCATTATCTTTTACCTCCTTGAATTTCTAACTTTTCAGGTTTTTGTGCTTGATTTTGATGTTCAGGACCTGCATACAATTTTAGGTGCTTTAGCATCTTTCTGCCAAGATTATTTTTTGGTAACATACCCTTAACTGCTAATTCTACAGCATAAGTTGGTTTTTTAGCAATTAAATCTTTGTAGGCAACCTCTCTAAACCCATTAGGGTATCCAGTGTGCCTTCTATAAAGCTTTTCGGTATATTTTTTGCCAGTTACGCGAACTTTATCGCAATTTACAACAATAACATAATCGCCACAATCTACATGTGGAGTGTATGTTGGTTTGTGTTTACCGCGCAATATTGCAGCAACTTCACTTGCAAGACGACCCAAAATCATATCTTCAGCGTCTACGACGTACCATTTGCGTTCAACATTTTGCGGATTAGCCATAAATGTTTTCATTTAAATTTCCTCCGAGTTAAATTAAAAATATGGTGATATTAGATTAGAAGCACATCTAATATGCATTGTCGTACATAAAGAATGCTTGGGACTAAACAAGCATTATCAGTTTGACTTGAATATAATATCAAATTTTTTAACAAAAGTCAAGTGCTTTGCAAACAATTTACTAATAAGATTGTTCAATATTCAATGTTTTCAAGCGTCAATGCAAAGGCGGGCAAAGTTTGCCCAGCTCGCTTTCTATCTTTACTGTTTATGATATCAGGTAAATCAGATAACTTAATTTTTCTTTGCCCCACTTTTAGAATGGTTCCACAGATAATTCTTACCATATTGTGTAAAAAGCCATTTCCACAAATTTTAATAATTATATCATCATCCCGTTTTAACATTTCACAAGAATATATTGTTCTAATAGTAGATACTATTTGGGGGTTTTGGTGGCTAAAACCAATAAAATCGTGCGTACCCACAAAATATCTACAAGCTTCTTGCATTAAATTAAAATCTAAATTTGGCCATACCTGAAGGTGCGTTTTGCGCCTAAGTGGACTTTCTATAGAAGAGGCATACATACGATATGTATATATTTTCTTTTTTGCACTGTATCTAGCATGAAAATCTGCACTTACCTGCTCCATTTTTTTTATTCTAATATCATCTGGCAAACGCATATTGAGCGCCATCATCAAATTATACATTTTTAAGTTTGTATCAATATCAAAATGAACTACTTGATTTTTTGCACTCACTCCAGCATCTGTGCGACCACTAGCATGCAAAATTATATTTTGTCCAGTTAAATCTAGTAATGCCCTTTGCAACTCTCCCTGTATAGTAGACTTTCCAAATTGTTCCTGCCAACCAGCATAGTTCCCACCATCGTACTCAATAACGGCTTTTATTCTCATACATACCTCATTTGAGATATTATAACACATATTTTAATATAAAAGCAAAAAAAATGCAAAATAAGTTGACAAAAACATTTGTTTGTGATAAACTATGGCTATCGCTTGGATCATTAGCTCAGTTGGTAGAGCAACTGACTCTTAATCAGTGTGTCCAGGGTTCGAGTCCCTGATGGTCCACCATTTCGTTTGATATACGAACTCACTTTTATTTTCAAAAGATTCTATATCTTTTGACACTTTGATAAATTCGACGTTATTTATATCAAGCAAATCAATGTAGATGATAAACTTATCATCAAACAAATATATCTTTGTTATAAGATTATCAATTATCCGTTTTTGATATTTTAGATTCTATAATCAATATTGGGGTATTAATTATCTATTATTTACGAAGTTGCCCACAACATTTTGAATAAAGTCAATTTTCTATAAAAAGAAAAAAAATGAGATTAGACCTTCTCATTTTTTGAATTTTCAAACGCATTTACAGAATCTACAATAGGTTTGAGCGTATCAAAATCAACAAAATTTACAACTGAACCATAAGTTTTAAGGATGTATTCATCCTCGATTGTTTTTTGTTTTTTATGTTTAATCATTTGTTTTAGCATAAACATCATAATTTTGTGTTTCAAAGATAATTTGCTATAATCAAGGCACCCTCTTAAATGGAATAGTTCAAAAGTGGCACATTCCTCTTTGGGTAATTGCTTGTACACCAAATCGTGCAAATGTTTAGCATTATTTTTGGGGTCAGCGATTCCTACTGTATATACGATAAATTTTTTATTTTTATCTTTGTAGTTCTTTAGAATTTTGTGTATCTTTTTTGATGCTACCAAACCACTTGCATATATACCGCTACCAATTACGATTACATCAAAGGCATCTAAATCGTTTGCATCAATATCTTTTATACTTACAATATTTGCATCAATAGAATTTGCCAATTCGTTTGCATAATCTTTTGTAGCTCCATAAATAGAGCCGTAAATCACCAACTTATTCATTTATCAATTGCTCCCATTCAAAATAGCGTTTACATCTATAGAATTATTTTGTGCATTCTCGTAAACCAAAATTTCGCCAACAAAATCCTCGCCAACGCCTTGCGCGCCAAAAACAGCATCGTTACCAGCATACAACTTTTCGGGCAACCTTGTATAAGGATTTTTTATAGTAAACCAAAATCTACAATATGTAGATATAATGAGTTCATTGTTTACACTATCAAAGTAAACGCTACGGACAAGCGAGTTTAGCTCCTTTTCGCTATATTCACACTGCCAAAAAGCACTACACAATTGACTCAAAAGCGTTGTTTCATTATCTAAGGCTACAAAATCGCCATGTTCATAATTTTGCAAATCTTGCGTTACCATACACTTAGCCACATTTGAAACTGCGCTGGCATTATCAACAACTCTCAAAACTTTCATATCGCCATCAACAACATAGTAGGTACTTTGACCGCTGTTGTATAGCGCTAGAAATTCTTGTCGTTCTACTACTTGTATCATTAGCTTATTGGGGAATATCGTTTCGATATTTACAACCATAAGATTAGGAAATTGCGCTTCAATTTTATCTATGTGAGAACTTTTATTTACTAAAAAAATGCTAGTTCCATAATCAAACTTGCCACTATCAATTATAGCTTGCTCGTCGGCAATGGAATAATTTGTTGGAACTTCGACAAAAGAAACTTGTACTTTAGATAGAGAAAAAACTGTACTCGAAAGGACTACAATCATTATAATTAAAGCAAAAATTGAAAGTAGTATAACAAGTCTTTTTGTCTTCATTCTCTCTCCTTTAACATCCTAAACGCCACAAATGGGCATCAAACAATATCTATATAAGTTTATCAATTCTTGCAGATTTTGTCAATGAAATAATACACTTTACTTTATATTTTCTTTAGAAAAATATTTAAGAATAAAAATATTTTTGTCGCAAGATAGTTTTTTATGTTAAAAAATGACAAGCCTTAAAACTTATCATTTTAATTTATCATCAACTAGTTTTATATCTGCACCTAATTGCGTCAATTTTTTATCAATATTTTCGTACCCACGCAAAATGTGTTCTATTGAATTTATTGTAGTATATCCTTGCGCGCATAAGCCTGCAAGTATTAGCCCTGCCCCCGCCCTTAAATCGCTGGCTTTTACTTCTGCCCCATAAAGCTTTTCGACCCCACTTATAAAGGCTGTTTGATTTTTTACAATTATGTTTGCTCCCATTTTTAGTAGCTCTGGAACATGCTTAAATCGCGTTTCGTACAAATTTTCAACTATAATGCTATTGCCACTACTCACACACTCTAGAGCCATCAACTGTGGTTGCAAATCGGTAGGAAATGCGGGATATGGCATTGTTTCAACTTTTTGTATGCACTTTGTTCTTTTACTGCATTCCACAATTAAATTTGAATTTTTGAGTACTATATTACAACCCGCACGCATCAGCAAATTAATAAGGTATTGATTGTGTTCGTAAATGGCGTTTTTTATTGTAATTTTGCCCCCGCACATTGCGCAGGCAATCATGTATGTCCCTGCAACTATTCTATCTCCAATAGGCGTCCAATCTACCTTATGTAATTTTTTTACGCCTTTAATTGTAATTGTAGAGGAGCCTGCACCACGAATTTTTGCGCCCATTGCATTTAAGAACTTTTGCAAATCTACTATTTCGGGCTCTTTAGCGCAATTATAAATTGTGGTTGTTCCCTCTATTAAAACGCTTGCAAGCATAATATTTACCGTAGCACCTACTGAGGGAAAATCTAAAAAGACTTTACCTCCTTTCATATTACTGCCATCACAGTATATGTTGCCATGTTGTTCTATAATCTTTGCGCCTAAATCTTTGAGCCCACGCAAGTGTAAATCTATCGGCCTTAGCCCGATATCACAACCACCGGGGTAGCAAATTTTTGCCTTTCTAAAACGCCCTAAAAATGCACCCATTGCATATATGGACGAACGCAACGGAGATGAAAGTTCAATACTCAATTCGCAGGTATTAGCATTTGCACCATCTATTATAACAGTATCATCATTATGTATAATTTTTAAGCCTGTATGTTTTAGTATATTTAGCATATTTTTAATATCTAAAAAATCTGGAACTTTATGTATAATGCACTGCTCATCTGTAAGTATTGTTGCTGATAGTATTGGGAGCAAGCTATTTTTTGAAGTTTCTATCTCCACCTCGCCAAACAGCATATTACCCCCATTTATTATGTATTTTTTCATTTTATCCTCGCTATACTATTACTTTCCATTTTATGCAAAAACTTATCTTTGTGGCACAAATGCATAGTTTTGCATATCGCGCTTGCTCTGCTTATCAATATTAAGCAACACGCCAATTGCCGATAGAAATACTACAATTGATGTTCCGCCCGCACTTATAAACGGAAGCGGAAGCCCAGTTGGCGGAATGCTACCCGTAACAACAGCAATGTTAAAGATTACCTGAATTGCTATAACAAATGTTATGCCACAAGCAAGTAGACTACCAAAACGCGTACTAGCATTTTTAGCTACCCTAAAGCCATAATAAATCAATACAAAAAATATTGCCATAATAAACAAGCAACCAACTAGACCCAATTCCTCGCCTATAATAGAAAAGATAAAATCGCTTTCGGCAAATGGTAAAAACAAATACTTTTGCCTACTTTCAAATAGTCCTACTCCAAATAGACCACCAGAGCCCAAAGAATACAAACTTTGCACCAACTGAAAGCCCTCATCCTGCGCATTAGACCAAGGGTCCAAAAAGGCTATTAAGCGCTCTAATCTATATGGTTCCATAAGTAAAAGCGGAATAATACACAGTACAGGTATTGCTAGCAAACCTAGATGCTTTATTTTAGCGCCACCCATAAAAAGCATAAACACAAAAGTTGCGCCCACGCACATTGTTATGGACATATTAGGTTCAAGCATTATTAGCACACACATCAAGCCCCCTGCCACTAATACCGGTATTAGGGTGCAAAATTTGTGCATTTGGCTGTACTTTTTAGATAAGTATCCTGCACAAAAAAGCACCAGCCCGAATTTCGCTATTTCGCTTGGCTGTATGGTAAACGAACCAAAGCCTATCCATCTTGTGGCGCCGTAGTTGCTTACAGATAAAAATGGTACAAATACAAGAGCAAGCAACACAAGGCTAATTATCAATGCCCATTTATAGTATTTGGCAAATTTTTTATAGTCTATATTGTAGATTATAAATAAGGATATTAACCCTAAAATTATACCTACAATTTGTTTTCGAGCAAAAAAGAAACTATCGCCGTAGGTGAGTTCTGCCGAATAACTGCTAGCCGAATATATCATTACAACGCCAAATATCGATAAAAACAGGACACTAAAAAATATAGGCTTGTTTAGCAATTGCCAAGCCATATTTTTATTGCTTGCTATGGCGTAGCCTTTAGATTTTTTTTGACTAATAACCATACTACACCTACTCTAAACGATTGACAAGGTCCTTAAAATAGCTCCCTCTTTCCTCGTAGTTTTGAAAACTATCAAAACTTGCACAGGCAGGACTAAATAGCACCACCTCTCCCCTTTCAGCTTTTAGTGCAGAAAAATTAGTGGCATTTTTTAGCGTATCACATTTATATGCGGTTATTTTTTTGTTCCTTTTTAGCGCCTTATACAATTTAGGTTGAGTTGCCCCATACAAGTAAACATACTTGACATTTGAAGGTAACAAACTATTTAATTGACTAAAATCCTCACCTTTATCACTGCCCCCTAAAATTAGGTGGATGTTTTTATTAAAAGCTGAACACGCAGTTATGGTTGCCTTTATATTTGTTGCTTTGCTATCGTTATAAAAATCTATGTTTTGGTAGCGTCTGACAAACTCAAGCCGATGCGCTGGTGCGCGAAAGTTGTTTAATACATAGGCAATATTTTCGATACTAACCCCTTGCAAAAGCGCCATTAGGCTTGCACATAGATAGTTAGATAAATTGTGCTCGCCGATATACCTAATATTTTCTAGCTTTACAATAGGATAAGTGATTACCCCATCACTAAAATATATTGTATCATCCGCAACAAACATACCGCGACAACTTGTTTTAGTGCTAAAATAATAAATTTGCGGTTTTATGTTCTTAGTTTTTTCTACACACATTGCATCATCAAAGTTAATAACCACTATATCCTGTTCGTTTTGGTTTGCAAATATCTTTAATTTTGCATTGTAGTATTCATCTATTGTTTTATGAAAATCTAAATGGTCTGGCGCTAAATTTAACAGTGCCGATATGTGTGGATGAAATTTAGTGGTTTGCATTAACTGAAAGCTAGAACATTCCAAAACAACATTGTCGCCTTCTTGTATATCTAGCACATTATCGGCAAAACTCTTTCCTATATTGCCAAGCAAATAAGCGCTGTTAGGTAAAGTATCCAAAAGTTGTTTTAGCAATGTACAAGTGGTCGTTTTGCCGTTTGAACCCGTTATAGCTAAAATGTTGCCCTTGTTTAATCGATAGGCAAACTCTAATTCGCCAAAACATTCAATATTGTACTTTTTAATAACTTTGTTTATTTTATTACTTAACTTTATAATAGGGCTTAAAATAATTAAATCCATATCTTTTATAATTTTCTTTGATAATTTTTGAACAAACACAGCGTCTACATCTTTGTGGCTCGAATTGTTGTCATCATATATAAATACATTGGCATTTATTCGTTTTAGTGTATTGTATGCCCCTTGTCCACTTATGCCAAACCCAATTATAAGGCAATTTTTATCTACAAAACTTTCCATAATTAAAATTCCTTTTAATTATGTATACGCAGACAATAATTAATTTAGTACTTTCTTAGAAATTTTTACAATAAAAATGCCAAACAAAGTACACTCAACACTATTGTTATTATAAAATAAAGTGCTACAATTTTTGGTTCCTTTATTCCTTTCTTTTCTAAGTGATGATGATATGGCGCCATCAAAAACACTCGTTTTTTAGTTCGTTTGTAGTGCAGTACTTGTATAATAACGCTCAATGCGCTAATGACAAACACAAGCCCTATTATTGGCATTAGCAAAACGAATTTAGAAAAAATACTAACTGATGCCAAAAGTCCACCGAGAGCAAGAGAGCCTACATCCCCCATAAATATTTTAGCCGGATACGAATTAAAGACTAAAAATCCTAATAGAGCTCCAATACTTGCGTAGATTACAATTAGCAAATTTTTTTGTTCATTGATGTTTTGTATACTTTCGCCCAAATCTATCGATGTATTATAAATGCTTAACAGCAGAATACCAAAAAATGATAAATAAACTAAACTTGTCCAACCTGCAAGGCCATCCAAGCCATCAGTAAGATTAACGCTATTTGTGATTGCAAGCAAAACAAAAATTGTAAAAGGTATATACCATATAGACATATTAAGTTCCATACCAAAAAATGGTACAATTATACTAGAACCAATTAAATTAGAATTATATGCAAATATGGTTATAATTATAGAAATTCCAAGTTGCCCCAGCGCTTTTTGGTACGGCCTAAGCCCCATATTTTGATGATGTTTTATTTTTATATAATCATCCAAAAAACCTAGCAAGCCAAAACTACACATCACTGCAAGAGTGATAACTGCTAGCTTGCTATCTCGCACAAAAAACAATATAGATACTATAATTATTGATAGTATAAATATAACTCCACCCATAGTTGGGGTGCCATCTTTGCTTTTATGAGCTTGTACATAATGTAGAACCGTTTGTTTGGCTTTTACTCTTTGCATAAAAGAAATGACAAACGGCGATATAATGCAAGCAAGCAAAAATGCAAGCAAAGTAACTAATAAAAAAATTTGCATAAATCACCTAGGTTAATATATGCAAATTAAAAACAAATTATTTATTAAAACTAAATATTAAACCTGCAGTTGCAGTTCGTTCCTTGATTTTTCCTCGTCAAAAATTTCTTGTACAATTTCTTTATCCGAAAAATGGTGTTTTACGCCCTTAATTTCCTGATAAGTTTCCTGCCCTTTACCAGCTATTACTATAACATCGCCTTTTTTTGCTATGCTTGTTGCATACTCTATAGCAGACTTCCTATTTTCAATTTTAATATAATTGCTAGTAATAGGCTTTATCCCTGTTTCAATGGCATCAATTATGCTATTAGGGTCCTCAAAGCGCGGATTATCGCTTGTTAATATTGAAATAGTAGCTAAATTTCCAGAAATTGCTCCCATTAATGGTCTCTTTGTAGTATCTCTGTTGCCCCCACACCCAAACACTACAATTAACCTCTTTTCTGTTAACTCTTTAACGCTTTTTAACAAATTTTCTAATCCATCAGGTGTGTGTGCATAGTCAATTACCACCTCATACCCCCGTACACTTTTATAGGTGTTATAACGCCCCTCCACATAGTCTACCGCTTCTACGCCTTCTTTTATTACATCTAAATCTATGCCCAGCGCCCTACTGCAAGCAACGCAACCAAGGACATTATAAATATTGTATTTACCCCCTATATTGAAATGCATTTGACTAATATCGTCCATTGCATTGACAAAAAATGAACTACCCGATAAATTCACCTTTAAGTTAACTGCAAAAACATCAGAGGGGTTATCTAAAGCATAGCTAATAACCCGCTTGCAATCACAGTACCTTGCAAAAATATGGCCATAGTCATCATCCACATTAAATACCGCGTATTTTGTAATATTTTTTTTGAATAGCATAGATTTTGCTTGTGCATATGATTGCATATTTTCAAAAAAATCAAGATGGTCTTGTGTGATATTTGTAAAAATGGCACTTTCAAATTGTATTCCATCTACTTTATGGAAATACAAAGCATGCGCAGAAACTTCCATCACCACAAAATCGCACCCACTATCATACATTTGTTTCATCAGCGCTTGCAGTTCAAATGGGTCTGGAGTAGTTAGGTGAGATGGCAACACCACATTATCTACAATGTTGCAATTGGTGCCTATTAGCCCCACCTTGTAGCCAGCTTTTTCCAAAATAGATTTCATAATATAGGTAGAAGTTGTTTTGCCGTTAGTACCCGTGATGCCTATAATTTTCATCTTTTGCGAAGGATTTTCATAAAAATTGCAAGCCATCAAAGACATAGCAGAACGAATATCTTTTACAACAATATTAGGAATATCCGTGTCAATTTTGTTTTGTGTGACAACCACTTTAGGGTTTAATTTTAATGCCTTTTCTACATCATTTTGACATTCACTAATATCGCTTTTTAGGCTTATAAATAAATCGCACTCTTCATCATTTTTAAAGCTGACACTATTAATTTCTTGCCCACTAATTCCGCTAACATTTTTAAGTTCTATGCCTTCTACAAGTTTTTCTATATTCATCATAACTCCTTTATAATATAATATGCTTTATGGCTAGGTTATTAGCAAAACGATATCATCCTTATAAGTCAAGCTACCAGCAGGCAAAAGTTGATTTTGCACAATCTCGCCCTCGCCTTGAATTTCGTACTGCAAACCACACTCTATAAGTTCAGATACCGCTGTTGCAAGCCCTTTGCCAACTAAGTTAGGAACAACAATATTTTTTTCCATTTTTTCTAAGTCCGCCTCAAGGTCTTGCGGTGGAATATTTAATATACTAAACATTTGCTCAAAAAACATTTTTCCGTACGGAGCCGCCACTAAACTGCCATAGTAGGCACCAGCGCTTGGCTCATCCACAGCTATTAAAAGTATGTATTCTGGCTTTTCTGCTGGATAAATGCCTATAAAACTTGATACATATTTGCCACTTGCAATCACTCCATTTTCATACTTTTGCGCGGTACCCGTTTTGCCACCAATATCGTACCCAGGAACAAAACTTCGTATTTCTTGCTTGTTTACTGCTTGACTCATCATTGCCCTTATTCGCGCACTTGTGCTTTCGCTAACAACCCTTTTAGATGCATTATTTTTTAGGCTTATTGTTTGCCCGTTGCTTGCAACAATGGAATTAACAAAACTTGGCGTAATGCTAGTTCCACCATTTATGATGCTAGAGATTGCCGTCAAAAGCCCCACCATTGTAACAGCAACAGCGTGCCCGAATCCAATGCGGGCAAGGTCAACATTTTTTACTTGACTTATAGGCATCAAAATACCACTACTTTCGCCTAAAAAGTCTATCTCTGTTGTACTGTTGACACCAAATTTTTCGAGATACTCATAAAACTTATCGGTGCCAAGCCTCAAAGCTAAATCCATAAAAACAGAGTTGCAGGAATTGCAAAAACCTTCGGTCAAAGTTTGGCTACCATGCCCTATCGTACGCCAGCATTTAATTCTATCACCATCTACTATTCTATAGCCGGGGTCATAAAATACTTCGTTTTCGGTAGTAATATTTTCCTCTAAGGCGGCTGCCATGGTTAGAATTTTGAAGGTAGAACCCGGTTCGTAAACATCAACAACAGTTTTGTTTTTCGATTGGTCTAGCATTGTAGTCAAATCATCTCTAGGAACATTGTTTAAGTCAAAACTTGGCTTGTTGCTCATAGCTAATATTTCGCCCGTGTTAGGGTTCATTAAAATGCCATAAGCACCTTTAGCCTCCTGCTTCTGCATTATAACCTCTAGCACATTTTCTAGCGCCACTTGCAAACTTAAATCTAGTGAAGTATATAGCGAATTACCATCAATGCTCGGGAGATACTGTACAAGGTTATCATCCAATTCGCGCCCTATCAAGTCTCCCTCTGTCAAAGCTTTTCCGTTTATGCCTTTGAGATAGTAATCATAGAATGCCTCTAAACCCGATTGCCCTTGATTATCTATGCTTAAATAGCCAAGCACTTGCGTTAACAAATCTCCATACGGATAATACCTTTGTATGTTTTGAGAAAAATAAACACCAAGCGCGTTTGCATCCACTATCGCCTGCATTTGCGCCTCAGTTGCCTGCATTTTTACAAGCGCTTCCGATACCCCTTTAGTACTACATAAGGTATATGCTTTTTCAAAGGAAACACCTAAAACATCCGATAAAACCCGCGCAACCGATGTTGCATCTTTAACAGCATTCGGTCTTACATAAACATTATATGTAGTTTGGCATACAGCCAAAGCATTACCATTCCTATCAAAAATTGAACCGCGTTTAGCCTCTAAAGGCAAATCTCTAGTCCACTGATCAACAGCTCTAGCACTGTATGTTTTGCCGTAAATTATCTGCACAAAAAACAATCTTGCAAATAATGCCATAAAAATAAAGGCTATAACTACAAGCGCAGTTAAAAGCCTTTTGTGAATTGACAACAAAGAAAAGGTTGTTTTCATATCAGCCTCCAAATAAACTGCTGAAAAAATTACATAAGCTATCAAACCAATTGCTTTCCTTTGTATATTCCTTTGGGTCACGCAAAACTATGCTGGAATTTGTCGTAGACTCCAATTTTATCATATTTCTATCATCTACAATTTCTGAAATACGGTTTTCGTTATTAAGATTTCGATAGATATTATAAAGTTCGTTCAAAGAACTTTCGCTTTGAGAAATTTGTGTTTGTATTTGTGCATTTTGAGTAGCCAAACTATTAATTTGCACAATATTAAAAATTGCCAAAAATCCAAGTACCGCCATCACTGCCGTGTACCCAAATACCATAAGTTTGCCCCTAAAATTCAACTTTGCCTTTACATCCTTTTTAGTTGCTACTTTAGGAGTACTTAGTCTTTGAAATTCAATTCTTGCCGTAGCAGGAGCAGTTGCAGTTTCAGCAACTTTTTGAAAATCTTTTTCTATTTTCTGCGATTGTTCAATTAACTTTTCATCTTTGGTGCCTGTATCTTTTACATAACTAACTAAATCGTAATTATCATATATTTTTTTCAATTTATCAGTTTCGTGTGCCGTGGAAAATTCTGTTAATTTTTCTTTAGAGATATCAGAAATTTTATTTTCATCCTCTACATCAGCCCAATCAAAAAGTATCTTTTTAGCATCCTTCTTTTGAACATCTGTCTCCACTTTTGTTTCCAATGTTGTTTTGATATTTGACATAACATTATACTCCTTTTTATATTTTTTTAGAACTTTTAGCAACTAAACTTTTTCTGCCACTCTTAGTTTAGCACTTGCCGACCTACTGTTGCTCTCAAGCTCAGCTGGACTTGCAACAATTGGCTTTTTGTTTACTATATTTATTGTACGATGGTGGTTGCAAACACAAACAGGTAATTCCTTAGGGCAAATACAATCGGTTGCAAACTCCTTAAATGTGTCTTTTACAATTCTATCCTCAAGCGAATGGAAGGTTAAAATACACAATCGTCCCTTCGATTTTAGGTAATTAACGAATTTTTCAATAACCTGCTTTAAGTCATCTATTTCATTATTAACTTCAATTCTCAAGGCCTGAAAAACTCTTTTACAACTGTGCCCTTTTTCGAATTTAATTTTAGCGGGTAAGGCACTTTCTACTACATCTACTAATTCTAAAGTCGTTTTTATATCTTTTGTCTTTCGATATTCTACAATTTTTTTTGCTATTTTTTTTGCAAAAGATTCCTCTCCATACCTAAACATAATATCGGCTAGTTCTTGTTCGGTATAATTATTGACCACATCATAGGCAGTCAAACTTTGTTGTTGATTCATTCGCATATCAAGAGGCGCATCTAACCTATATGAAAAGCCCCTTTCTTTTGTATCAATTTGAAAACTAGATACGCCCAAATCTACAAGTATTCCATCAACTTCGGTAATATTTAGGTCGCTTAGTATTGAATCGATATTATAAAAATCATCGTGAACTAATCGTATGTTTTGTTTATCAGCAAACTTTTCTTTGCACGCATTTATGGCATCAATATCTTTATCAATTGCAACCAGCAAACCATTCTTTAGCTTTTCGTAGATTGCTGAACTGTGCCCCCCACCGCCAGCAGTACAATCTACATAAATACCATTAGGGTTGATATTCAAGTTTTCAATAACTTCATTAAGCATAACCGACTTATGTTGAAACATATTAACCCCCTATTTGCTATATATTAAATTCCCCAAGTTTTGCAAAACTTTCGTCAAATGACAATGAAGATTCGTTATAAGCGTTCCAACGCTCCTCGCTCCAAATTTCGCAACGGGAACCTACACCTATTATCACGATATTTTTATCTATTTGTGCAAATTCTCTTAACAAAGCGGGCAATGTGAACCTGCCTGCGCTATCCTCTTGTACCTCGAAGGCAGATGACATTATTGTTCTTATAGGCTTTTGAGCTTCGATAGCAGTTAAAGGCAATTCTTTTAATTTATCATATATTGCGTGCTGAAGCTCGCTTTGCGAAAACACAAAAAGACAGCCGTTCGAGCCTTTGGTGACAACAAAGTTCTCGCCCAATTGTGCCTTAAGTTTTTGAGGCATTCTTATACGGCCTTTTTCATCGACCGTATAGAAGTATGTACCCAATAACATCTATTCTCCTCCTTCTGCCGATATTATACTACAAAATTTATCCACAATCAACCACTTTTGAACACTTTTGCACATTTTGTTAATAATTTGTTAATAATTCACAAAAATTTAATAAATTTTTGCATATTTTGGATAAAATGTTCTAATTTATAGTTAAGTATTTAACTATATAGGGTTAATTATGCTACTTTACACTATAATCGCTTTTTACTAAGTATCAATTCTTTATTCTTTTTGTTCTCCCTACTATAATGCA
>CALVJT010000020.1 GCA_944332315.1 uncultured Clostridia bacterium | reverse complement strand
TGGACTTGAACTCAACGAGAATGTTATTGAGCCTGTGGCGGTTTTGCTTGCGTGCAGTGCCGAGAGCGAGATGCCTACAAATATTGCACATATCAGCATAAATGCAAAGTGCACTACAAAAAGCGTTTTGTTTGTACTCTTGTTCATTATCTTGCACCCCCTTGTTCAAGATTAATGGACAAAAGCGAATACGCTCCTTGTTCGTTTGCAGTTTTTAATATACTGGCTTTGTTCAAACACAGTTTATAACTTACCTCAAACTTCGCACCTTTTTGCGATGTAGATAACTTGCTATTCCACATACGGCAAAAAGCATACGGGGGTTGTATGCCTATGTTTTGGTATTTAATTTTGTATCCGTTTTTATTGTGGATAGTGCGATTTAATTTGCTAGGCACTATGCTACAATTTGCGAAATTAATGTTTTTAGTTGTTTTGCTACTACTGTCTACCCCCCCCCCCCCTACTTTTTTATTATCAAAAAACATAACTTTATTGCTCTTTTTTCGCTTGTATTGCTGACAATATTCAACATTGTTGTTTTTAGTATATCACAAATATAAGAATTTTATCAACTGTTTTTGTGCTTAAATAAAAAATTCTTTTTTATTAATGGGGGGGATAGTATGGTAAATTATAAATTCAGACTTTGCTAAGTTCCTTCTATCCCCACGAATAATAAAGAACCAGATAACAATTTGGAATGTTTGTTTATTGTTTTAGGCGCTTTTTATAATGTTATTTTAATAAATTTTGGCACATATTTTTATAGAATTAATTTATTAATATATAAAATTGTTATATAAACTCAAAAAAAACTGCAATGAGTTTATGTTTTCATTACAGTTTTATTTTATTATAGGTTTAGTTCTGGTTTAGTATTGTTTTTAATCATTATTAAAATGTTTATTCTTTTATATTTTTATTGCATTAAATATTATCCTGCTCTATCAATTTTATTAATGCCATTTATTGGTGCCCCCTTATGTTTTTAAGATTTACTAAAAATTCTATTCCGTTGCAGAGATTGGGTTATCTAACATCAAAAGAGTTTATTATAAAGTGTTGCATTATGACAAATTTATATTTTTAATAAACAATTTATTCCACTGTCACTGATTTTGCTAGGTTGCGCGGTTTATCGGGGTCTAGCCCTTTTAGTACCGCCGTCTTATAGGCGAGCATTTGCATTGGATAGATTGCAATTTCTGCCATAATTGCTTGGTCGGTACAAGGTAGTTCTACTATCATATCTATGGCATCGCTATCCGCCTTAAACTGTGTTACTAACACAACTCTTGCGCCCCTTGCCTTTATTTCGTAGATGCTATTCATTGTTTTATCAAAAAGATGCTTTTGCGTTGCTATTACAACAACGGTGGTTTGCTCATCGATAAGTGCAAGGGTGCCGTGCTTTAGTTCGCCTGCAAAGAGGCTTTCGCTATGGATATTGGAGATTTCTTTTAGTTTCAGCGAGGCTTCCTGACTGGTTGCGTAGTCCACTCCGCGCCCGATAAAGAACACGCGCTCGCTATCCTTTAATATTTCGGCAAGTTTATTGATTTTGGTAAAATTAAAATTTTGCAACTTATCTACTACATCAGCAAGTTTATCTTTTAATATGCAACTGCGACAATTTAGCTTGTGTTTTATGCAGTAGATATAGTCCATAAGCCCATAAAGTGCGGTGATTTGTGCACTATATGCCTTGGTTGAGGCAACTGCAATTTCGGGCCCTGCTTTGGTTGGGATGATATAATCGGCAAGTTTATTTAGTGTTGATGATGCCACATTTGTCACCACAATTGTTGGAATGTTATGCTCCTTTGCAATTTTTAGCGCCTCGATTGTATCTGCGGTTTCGCCACTTTGGCTGACAAAAATGCAGACTTCGTTTTCAATATTCAAGTACTTTTGGTACCTATACTCGCTTGCGTAAGCGCAATCTACAATGATATCTCGTTCTCTTGCATAGTGAGATGCCGTCATAGCCGCGTTAAAAGCTGTGCCACAACCTATAATTGTGATGTGCTTTAGGTCTTTCAAAATTTCTCTAGGTATGCGCATATAGGGGTTATGCGGGGCATCGCACTCCTTTATAGTCTGCTTTATAGCATTTGGCACTTGCATAATTTCCTTTAGCATATAGTGCTCAAACGCGCCACGCGATATATCTTGCTTAGATAAATCCATTTTATGATAGTTTATTTCCACAGCCTGCAAATTTTTATCAAAGGCGTAGCAATCGTGGCTATCTATCCAAATTATTTCGTTTTCCTCCATAATATGGTATTCATCGGTTTTATCCACGAGAGCATTGACATCGCTAGCTAGATAGTAGCCATCCTTTGCCTTGCCTACAATTAGGGGGCTATTTTTTCGAATTGCAAAAATCTGATTTTCTAGCCCTCTAAAAAGTATTGCAATGGCGTAAGAGCCTACTAGCAGATTGGAGAGTTCCTGCACCTTTTTAAGTTCGCTTTCGCACTTACTTTTTTGTAGCAGTTGGGCAATAACTTCACTATCGGTATCGGAGCGGAAGCGGACGCCTTGCTTTTGCAGTCCACCTTTTAGTGCCTCAAAATTTTCGATTATTCCATTATGTACGATGGCCACAGAATTATTTTCGCTTAAAAACGGATGTGCATTTTTATCGCTTGGGTCGCCGTGGGTTGCCCAGCGCGTGTGCCCTATGCCACAGTGGGTATCCTTTAGTTGCCCTTGGCATACCTCAATTAAAGCATCTACTTTACCTTTCTTTTTTATAACACGAAAATCGCCCTTTTCAAAACAGCAGACCCCTGCTGAGTCATACCCGCGATATTCGAGCATTTTTAATCCTTCCAAAAGTTCATCTTTGGCAGATTTAGTGCCAACATATCCTATAATTCCACACATAAAATACCTCTAAACATTTTATGCCGATAGAATATATTGTGTGTTAAAAATACACTACATCTATACCATCATTAAAATAAAAGAAGCCCAAGTAATATCTAATTTTGCAACAAGTCCAACAAAAAATGAGCAAAATAAAATATTAGCCCAATAAAAATATGTTTATATATTGTATAGTATTTGTAAATGTTTTTACATTTACATAAAATTTTCTCCTTATCACATTTTACTAAATAAATCAAAAATGAGATTTTATTTAGTAAAAAAAATTGGGGTTCTATATTATTTGGGGGTTAGTGAAATATTATTAGAGAGAGCCTAGGAAAAGTCTAAATTTATTTTAATACCGCCATTAATAATATTGAACCAAAATTTGAATCTTTAATTAATTAAAAAAGGCATATAATCTACTGATTGTATGCCACGCGAACTATTTATTTTCATCAATATATATAATGCGTCTACATTCCTCGCACTCAATAAAGCCATCACTTTTTAGCTTACTTGAGCGTCCGCTAGGTATGATGGACTTACACCCGCCACAGCGCATTTGCGATTGCTCGTCTATGGCGTTTACATAGACAGGAAAGATGTTTTCCTTGCGCTTTCTTTGATAACTTTCGAACGACTTTGCGGGGATATCATTTTGCAGTGCTTGCATTTTGCTTTGTATTTCGGCTTTTTGTGCATCGAAAGACTTGCGCAAATTATCAACTTCGGCCAGTGCTTTTACCTTTTTATCTTTGCTAAAGTTTGCTTGCTCTTTTACGCGCTTAAACTTTTTTAGCACGCCATCTATATTTTTATTTATTTCGTTTATGCGCTGTTCGATGATATTTAGGTTATTGTTTACTTTTTTGATATTATCGTAAAGTTTTTTGATTTGCCCTTTATCCGAATTTTCGATTTTTTGCTTTTCAAGATACTGTATATTTTGCACATTGCGTTGCATAATTTCTTGCAACTTTTTGAACGATGCGAGCAACTCGCCTGCGCGTTTATCGAGTTCCTTCATTTCGTTTTTAGCGTTGTTCGAGTTTTGGTTGGCTTGCTCGATAGCCTTCATAGCAGGGCTTTGGTTGACTTTTTTATCGATACTGATAAGTTCCCCTTCCAATTTTTGATACTCTAAAATTTTATTCATACAATTCCTCTACTTTCTCAATTTGGCTCAATAATTTATTAAATTTTTCATTCTTTATATTTTTTGCGTAGGCTTTAAGTGATTTTAGGTACTGCTTAAAATCGTTATGCAACAACTGCAGATTTGTTTTACCGAACAAGATTTCCAGTTCACTTAAACTATCGCACCCTCTAACTGCTTTTATTATATTGTAGTATTTACCGCCATCGTAGAGGATAGCATCCTCTAAAATTTTGTAGTACTTTATTATTTGCGTGCGCACTTTATCTACTTTAGTATTAGGCTGCAGCACTAGCACATTGGGCAGTTTTTGGAGATTTTCGAAAAGAATGTTGATAATTAAATCGCCACCCATTCCTGCTATTATAGCACATTCTGGCAAAATTTGCAAATCTCTAAAGCCGTTAGACAAAACAAAGGTGACTGAACCACCCTGATATTGTATTTGATTTTGAGATATAGATACATTTTTGCAATGCTTTTGCACATAGCGCGTGATATTCTGCTTTGCTTTTTCAAGATTTTTAGTAGTAACTTCGCAAGCAAAAATTTGTTTTACCTGTTTATCAATTAGCATTTCGCAGAGGTAGCCGTGGTCGCACCCAATATCCGCACAAATATCCCCTTGGCACAGGGATGCAATTTTTTTTAGGCGTTTCATTAATTCTCCGAGAAAGATTTGAGTTTTTTGGTTATATTTGGACGCATAAGTTTTTTGCGAGCTTTAGCTTCGATTTGTCTTATTCTTTCGCGGGTCACATTAAATTCTTTGCCAACTTCCTCCAAAGTTCTTGGGTGGGCGTCATCTAGCCCATACCTTAGGCGGATGACTTTTTGTTCGCGTGGGGTCAAAAAGTTTAGCACGCTCAAAATTTGCTCGCGCAACTGATTTTGCATAGTAAGTTCGGTTGGTGATTTTATTGTTTCATCCTCGATAAAATCTCCGCGCTTGCTATCATCCTCCTCACCAAGTGGGCTTTCAAGGCTCAATGGGTCCTGCGCGATGCGCTGGGTTTCGATTACCTTTGCTTCGCTAATGCCCATAGCTTCGGCAATTTCGGCGGTGGTTGGCTCGCGGTTGAGCTTTTGCAATAAATCGCGCGCTACTTTTACTTGTTTGTGGATGGTTTCTACCATATGCACGGGTAGACGCACTGTTCTGCCTTGGTCGGCAATGGAACGCGTGATGTGCTGTCTTATCCACCAAGTGGCGTAGGTTGAAAATCTAAAACCTTTTTTATAATCGAACTTTTCAACTGCTTTTATAAGCCCGAGATTGCCTTCCTGAATTAAATCCATCAACTGCAAACTGCTTTTGTTGGCAAAGCGTTTGGCTATGGATATGACAAGGCGCAAGTTTGCCTCGATTAGGCGCTCTTTTGCATGTTCATCGCCTTGCGAGACACGGGTAGCAATTTCGATTTCCTCCTCGGGCGAAAGCATTGGCAGACGGCCTATATCCTTTAGATACATTTTTACGGGGTCATCCATACTAGCTTGGCTAATCAAATTTTCGATGGAATATAAATCCTCTTCCTTAAACTGCTCCTCGCCAAGTTGAATGGTTATGCCCGCTTGCTCTATGCGTTGCATAGCATTATCTATTTGCTCTTGACTGGCGTCAAATTTGAGTAAATTCATATAAATCTCATCGTCATTAAGACGGTTGCCCTTTCTTTTACCCATAGCAATGAGTTTATCAACTTCTGCTTTAAGCGATAATGTTTCCATTCTTAAGTTCTCCAATTTTTTATTTTACAAAAGATGTTTTTAGATTTGTTAATTCTTTGCTTAAATTGCCAATTTTGGTAAGCAATTCGGTTTTTTTAGATAAATCTACTGCGTTTTTATAAAGCGTTTCTAGGTCCTTAATTTCAATTTCCAAACCGCGCATACGGTTGACATCAAGCGAGTTTAGGTACTCCTGCTTGTCCAATTCCTCGCTAGCCGAAAATTTGTAGTTTACGAGTTCTGCTATATCCTTATCTTCCTCGAGGTTAAATATATCATATAGGTCGCTTATTCTAAATTCCTGCCCTTTATCCTTTTTAGAAAGTAAGAGCGCATACAACCTTTGATAATTAGTATTGACAAAACTCAAATTTACATTATCTAAAATATAAGGTTTTTTATGTATTATGCTTGCTAAAATAATTTTATCTGCCTTTTGATACGCATCACTAAAATTTTGCGCTATTTGCGAAAGCTCGCGTTTAGGCTCCTTTACCTTTTTTAGCGTTGACATTGCACTGTTTAGCGATTCCCGCACCACATTGTTTGCTACATTTGCGTACTTTGCTATTGAGTTTACATAGACATCCGCCTCGGCAAGCGTTGGCAAAGTTTTTAGTAAATCTATTGCCTTTTTTAGGAACTGCGAGCGCGATTCGTTGGATGTCATTTTAGATTGCTCGGCAAGCGTGCGCAGTTTGTAGTCCATAACTTCCTCGGCGTTTTCAATTAGTTTTTGAAAAGCCTCACTGCCGTTTGTTTTTAAGAACTCATCGGGGTCTTGTCCAGCAGGCAAGTTTATAATTTTTACTTGCAAGCCTACGCCCTGCAAGATATCTAGCGCTCGGAATGTGGCTTTGTGCCCTGCCGTATCGCCATCGTAGCACACCAAAACATTATCGCACACCTTTTTTAGTATGCGTGCGTGTTGCTCGGTTAGCGCGGTGCCTTGAGTTGCAACTGCGTTTTGAAAGCCAAATTGGTGTAGCATTATAATATCTATTTGCCCTTCGGCAAGTATCAAAGTATTAAAATGCTGTGCGCGCTTGGCATCCATAACCTGCTTTAGTCCAAAAATTGCCTTTGATTTATCAAACACTATTGTTTGACGCGTGTTTTTGTACTTTGCTACATCTAGTTCGTTATCCAATATTCTGCCCGAAAATCCTATTACCTCGCCATATGTGTTGTAAATAGGAAAAACAAGGCGCTCGGCTACGGCATCAAATAATTTTCCTTTTGATTCACTAATTATCCCTGCTTGTAATAGTGTGTCGTTGTCATAGCCCAAAGCCTTGAGTTTGTTTAAGATTAATTGAAAATTTGGACTGTACCCTATTTCGAAATTTTCAAGCGAACTTTTGTTGATTTTTCTATCTTTAAGATACTGCTGTGCTTTGATAGCTGTTTTTTCGTATATTTGCGCTTTGTAGAATTCCTTGGCATCATAGAGTGCTTTTAGCACTTGCTTTTTTTGCTGGTTCTGCTTTGCAATGGTAGCCATATCGGCCTCGGAATCGTACTGCACTTCCATCCCAACCGATTTTGCCAAAAACTCCACCGCCTCCATAAAACTCAAGCCTTCCATTTTTTTTATGAAGGTGATTATATCGCCCGATTCGCCACAGCCAAAACAATGATAAAAACCCTCGAATTCATCTATTGAAAACGACGGCGTTTTTTCGTAATGAAATGGGCACCTAGCCCAGTATGTTCGCCCTTTTTTCGTAAGTTCAAGATACTTAGACGCAATTTGGGTAAAACTACAGCGCGACTTTAAGTCCGCCACAAATCCATCTTTAAGTTTGCCTTCCATTAAATAAATAAAACTCCCAATTTCCCCTAAAAATCGCGTTCTATGATACTATACAACTAAAATGCGCGATTTTCCTTTTTTTTAACAAAAATTTTCAAAATTATGTAATAATTCTATCAAAAATAGTGCAAATTAACTTTTTAGCCACCGCAATATCCTCGTTTTTTAGCGGTAGTTGTAGCAATTTTAAAAATTTATTTGTTTTTATTGTTTTTATTAGTTCAAACACACTTGCACTGACTTTTATACTATTATATCTAAAACAATTTTTGCACACAAAACTGTTTTGCGAATAATCAAAATAGACACAATCGTTTAACTGCCCTCCACAGCTAATACAACTATCTACATTTATTCCAAAGCCAAGCAGATTTAATAGTTCCACATAAAATTTGCTTGTAAGTAAACTCGAGCTTTCCAAATGTTTTTCTAGCACGGTTAGGTAGGTTAGCAATAGCAAAAATGGCCTTTCGCTGTTTTGCGAAAGACAAGTTTTATCAATGGCTTTGAGTGCTAAACTTGCATCTAGGTAAACATCGTAGTCGATAGTTAAATCTATAAAACTTTTTTTAGGTTCAACCTGCGCAACCACATCGTATCCCCTACCTTTTGCAATCATAAACTCGCCAAAAAAGAATGGTTGCCCTGCAAAGCGCTGTTTTGCTTGCGGGCGCTTGCACCCCTTTAGCACCACATTTTGCTTGCCAAAGAGTGCACTAAATATTGTCAGCAGTTTATCATAATCTTTATAATCTTTAGCACTCAAAACTATTGCATCGCATTTAGTATTTTCCATTTTATTCCTTCGTGTGCGTTTTGTCTTCATCTTTTTCGATGTTCAAAAACGGAAACCACTCGGGATGAACAATTATATTTTTTAGGTTTCTATAGCCTATGTTGCCAGTTTTATAGAAAGCCTTATCTAATAACTTTATCAGTTCTAACTTATCGTCGTTCATAATTTGCCTCCGTTTTATTATTTGCAACTAACAACAATTTATGAATAACTATACATAATATAATTCATATATCGTTGCTATTAAAGCCCAATTCGTTTAATAAACTATTGCTATCTTTCCAATTCTCCTTAACTTTGACCCACAATTCCATATAAATTTTGGTGCCAAATATTTTCTCTAGTTCTTGGCGCGAACGCTGACCTATGTTTTTTAGCATCTGCCCGTTTTTGCCTATTATAATGCCTTTGTGCGATTGTTTATCGCAGTAGATGGTGGCAGAGATGTTTAGTACATTGCCATCCTTTTGCATTTTATCTACTTTTACGCCTATGCCGTGGGGTATTTCCTCGCGGATAAGGTAAAGCGCTTTTTCGCGGATAATTTCGCTTACTAAAAACTCATCGTTCTTTTTGCTCTCTAGGTCCTCATCCTGATAGTACTTTACTGTATCGGAAAGATATGGGTCTATGAGTTCTAGCAAAATGTTTAGGTTTTGTCTTTTTTTTGCCGAGATAAACACAATTTCCTTAAAATCGTTGTTATCTTTTAATTTTTCTATTTGCGGATAAATTTTATCTATAGACGATTCATCCACTTTATTTACTACCAAAAAGGTTGGTATTTTTTTTGTATTCACTTTTTTTAGCGGTGTGGATATTTGTTCGTACAACACTTTGGATGCATCTACAAGCAAAAGCACCACATCTACATCACTGATAGCCGAATCTATGCTTTTATTCATAAATTTATCTAAATTGTTTTTAGGTTTATGAATGCCGGGGGTATCTACAAATACAATCTGCCTATCTGGCGTGTTGTAAACCCCTATTATCTTGTTGCGTGTTGTTTGAGGTTTTGGAGTTACTATAGATACCTTTCGTTTTAGCAAGGCATTTATTAGCGTAGATTTACCGACATTAGGTAGCCCTATCAATGCCACAAATCCAGATTTGAATTCCATAATTACCTCCCCAATTTAATTTTTTCCATAGTTTTATCTTGCAGGTCGAACATAATGGCGCGCTCGAACTCTGCTTCGTGGTCTAGGCCGAGCAAGTGTAGCAAGCCGTGCACTGCCAAAAAGCAAACTTCTCTATCAAGCGAGTGCCCGTACTCGATGCTCTGCTCCTGCGCAACATCAAAGCAGATAAAAATTTCGCCAATAAAAACTTTTTTTTCTACTCTATCATAGTCATAGGGATAATTTTTTTCGTTAATTTTATTTTGCAAGCCGTTTTCGAGCATTCTAAAGGATATAACGTCGGTTGGCCTATCCTTGTGCCTATACTCGTTGTTTAGTTCGTGAATTTTTTGTTTATCCACAAAGTTTAGGATAGCGTAAAAATTTTTATCTTTTTGCCCCACTGTTTTACAAAGCGCTTTGGATGCTTTTTGCAAAAGTTTTTGATTTATTGGATAATTATTTTGGTTGTTAATCTTAAACATAAAGCATCCTCCTTATCTTTGGTTTTCTTTGTTGAATTATAGCATACTTTTGTTTATTTAACAACACTTTTAATTGATTTTTATATAATTTTTTGTTTGGTGACAAAACTTACCGAGATAGTTATGCCATCTCCATTATTCGACAAATAGGTGATAATATCGTCAGCCTCGGTTATATTTAATTGCTCTTTAGCAAGTTCAATGGTCTGCTCTAGTAAGGCTTGAGTATCATTTAGGTTCACATCAACCTGCGCCTCAACAAGTTCGTAAACAGTGTGCTTTACCACTTTTATAGGTATCGGACTACTTAAATACTGGGTGGAAGTTTCAATTTCGTAGCGCTCAAATCCGCTTTTATTTTTGGATAAAACGGGGATGCCACATATGTACACATCATTATATGTATAAGTTTTGCCACTCCTTTGCAAAACTGCATCTTTGCTAAAATAAGTTTTGTTATAGGTGTGGTAGACATCGGCATACACTTGCCCAGAGGCTTTGGAGGCTATGTGATTGCCTTGGCTATCTATAACATAATTTGCAATTATTGTTTGCCCTTTTGCTACTCTATCGCCAACACCAACTAGCGCTGTGCCAGCGGTAGTTTTTATGCTTGTTATAACACAATCGTATTGCGAAACAATTGGGTTTGTGTTATCTAAAACGGCATCGTTGTTTATCTTTTCGCTTATAGTTACAATTAATGTTGTGCCAACTATGTTTACCGAGGCTAGAGCCACACCATCTATGTTGTGCACAATTGCGTTCTCTATGCTCTGCGTATCTATGCTTGCTTTGCTTGCGCCCTTTGCTACCCCGCTATCCTCAATAGCCTGCACCACCTGCGCGTACTCTACATTCTGTAGCCCATAAACCTTAAACTGCCAAATATGATTTGTGTAGGCAAAACACGCAACAAAAACTAAACACACAGCAATCAAAATGCCTAGATTTTTGAGGAAAAATTCTTTAATATTCGCATATTTAGGCGCTTTTACAACACAAAGTTCGTAGTTAGAACGGCTATATAATTCCAATATTTTGTTTGCATTTTTATAATTTGTGCTAAAAAGCAAGGAATCTTGCTCAAATACCACATCAAATAGCACAATTTTTCGGTTAGAAAGGGCATTCAGAAAACTTTGTAGATTTTCTCCGCGAACCAATATTCTACATTTTTTCATACACACCCCACTTAATCTACAATAGAAATACTTATAATGTTGCCTTTTACGCGAATTTCGTGCTTCGAAAGTTCGTCAATTTCAAGATTTTCCCCCACAATAGAAAACTTTTTACGCCTTAAAAGCACAACAATTTCGGTACTAGAGCAAACCTTTAGCCCCTTTGAACCCATCAAATATAGATAATTTTTTGTAAAGTAGCACTTAAACTCTAATTCTTGCAAATCTTGCTTCAAAAAATCTAAATATTCCATAAAAGCCCTTTCTATAATATATTAATGCCAGGCTTTGAATATAATTGCTTTTTCAAAATCTTTACAATTTTTATTTGATAAGCGTTAGTTTATGATATTATAATTGATGATAGTTGATGCAGTAAAATTTTTAGACTATTGCACCTCTAAAATTTTGCATAAAGTCTTATTTTAGAAAAACTTATTTTATATAAAAAAGGCTTAGAATTTTTCTTGCACCCCAACATTTATTATACAATCATTTTTTATAAAACAATTTAGCAGTATAAGACAATAATGTTCTATAACATTCATGGGGGGGTAAAAAAGCTTTTCAAAAGCTTGATAAACCTCAATTAATAATAAAAAACAAACAAAAAAAGATTGCGGGTTATGCAATCTTATTTTGTCTTTTTATCTAGCACATCGCCAAACAGTAGAGCTTTCATTTCGGGCGATAAGTTTTTTATCTCCTCTGCCATTTCGCTTGTTTTTTCGGTTGTCAAGCCTGTCCCATCGGGCTTTTGCGTTGGCGTTGGTTCGGGCTTTTCGTCATCCATATTCCAATCGTCATCGGGTTCGGTGAAGTTAGGGTTATCACTTTCGCCCTCTGCTAGGCCATTGCGTTTAGCTTCCTCGGCCTCTTTTTGTGCTTTAAGTTCCGCTTCGCGTTTTTGTTTTTCTCTTAATTCAGCCCAAGCGATATCGCTAGGACGGATAAATTCATTTTTATGTTTTTCCTTTTTAGGTTTTTCCTTCTTTTCCTTTTTTTCTTTAGGCGGTTTGGGTTCTTTTACTTTTTTTTCCTTCTTTTCTTTTGGCTTTTCCTCTTTAGGTGCTTTACTTTTAGCCTTGGCTTTTACAACTATTCTAGAGCCAATTATAATAAAGAAAATTAGCAAAACCGCGAGCAAAGCCCAAATTACTACCGACATCAATACACCTCATTGTTTTTAGGTTTATAACTAATAGAGGCGCAAAAATTGTACGCATAATTTTGCAAGACTTTCAAAAGGCTTTGCAAAACATATCTTTACCCTTTTGCTCCTCAACTTTATTATAAACCATTTTATATGCTAACTACTATATTTTTTGTTTATTTACAAAATGACAATTTTATATGCTAGATAAACTATTTGCAAGCAATATATTAATAAAACCATTTTATTGGGTCTTATAATATTCGTGGGGGGAGTTAGAACTTAGCAAAAGTCTAAATCTATAACTTACTATACCACCACTAATAATAAAGAACCTTTTATATTACTGTTCATTATTATCGTTAGTTTTTTTCTTATCTTTGCCATCGTGGGTTGGCGCCTCGAGTGCAGTTTTACTTGTAGTACCTGCAAGTGAGTTGCGCATAGAGGTATCTGCTACCATATTTTGCATACGGTAATAGTCCATAACGCCCAGTTGACCATTGCGGAAAGCCTCTGCCATTGCCTTTGGCACTTCAGATTCGGCAAGCAATACTTGCGCTTTCATTTCCTGAGTGCGGGCAATCATTTCCTGCTCGGCAGCCTCTGCCATAGCCCTGCGCTCCTCGGCTTTTGCTTGCGCAACCTGCTTATCGGCATCGGCACGCGCAACTTTTAGTTTTGCACCCACATTTTTGCCGACATCTACATCCGCTACATCGATTGATAGAATTTCGTAAGCCGTTCCAGCATCAAGGTTTTTATCCTGCACGGTTTTGGAAATTAAATCTGGGTTTTCAAGAATCTCATTGTAGTTCTTTGCACCAACCGTTGTTACTATACCCTCGCCGACCCTTGCAAGAATTGTATCCTCGCCAGCACCGCCGACAAGACGGCTTATGTTTGTGCGCACTGTAACACGCACGCGCACGCGTAATTCAATACCATCTTTAGATATTGCGGCAATTGTATCCGATTCCATAATTTTTGGCGTAACGCTGTTGTTGATAGCCTCCAAAACATCGCGCCCCGCAAGGTCAATTGCCTTTGCAGTATCTACCGAAAGCGGTATTTTTGCACTGTGTGCCGCTATTAGCGCTGTGACAACATTATAAACATTTCCGCCAGCCATAAAGTGTGCTTCAAGTTCGTTAACAGTCAAGTTTAAACCCGCTTTGCGCGCACTTATGTACGAATCGACTATTAAACCGACATTTACTTTTCTAAATCTCATACCAATCAAGCGCGGTATTGAGATGTGGGCGCCCGATACTAGCGCTCTGAACCAAACGCCTATTGGGCACAGTATGCAAACTACCACTACCACTACTACAAGTATTGCTAGGGCAATTAGCCACCAAGCCCAAGAGGGCATTCCTGCCATTAAAGTTGTAATCATTACTATTTTCTCCTTTTAATATGATGTTTTAAGACTTTTTTACATACAGTGTTGAACCTTGCAATTCCACCACTTTTACGCGCGTGCCTCTTTCAAGATACTCATCTATCGAGATGGCATCGTAAAATTTATCGCCTATTTGCAGTGTGCCTTGAGGGCGAAAAACTGTGATTGTGATGCCCTCTTGCCCAATTAGTTTTTCGAGTTTAGCATCTACTTGGTCATAGTTCTCGGGCAGTGCAGTTTCCTTTAGAATTAGTGGCGACCGCGATAGCAACCCGCGCTTTGCTGACCAAACAACTATGCCAAAAATTATTAGCAAAACAATTGCTATTAAAAATAGAAGTATGAACAATTGAGTTACTGTTCCACCATACAGCATTTTTGCTACAACCCCACCCAGCAAACATATGCCACCGGTTATGCCAAAAACGCCAAAACCTGGAACAAACATCTCAATTATACAAAATATGAGGCCTAGAATCAACAATATTGCGGGAACTAGGTTCATTTCTGTGAATAACGAAACGAATTCATCCCAAAACATACATCTCTCCTTTGATAGTATTATAGCAAATTGTTTATAAAAATACAATATCTTTAGCCAAAAAAGAAAAAATTTTTTGCACAAATATCCTTCAAATTTTATGTAAAAATATCTACATACAATAATCAGATAACAAAATTGATTGATACCTTATTAAGTAAAATAAAATATTAAATCTATTACAGCTGAACAAATAAACAAAAACACATTAAGCGGCATCCACTTAATGTGTTTGTAAAATATATTTATAATTGCTTTTTGCTAAAATTGTTGCAATATTATAATTTATAAAGCACTTGATAGCACATCATTTGCAAAGTAGTTTCGATTATTTTGCGTGCCAAATTGATAGGTGTTGTATCCGCGCTCGCTTTCCTCGTAATCTATTGAAACTATTTCTTTATCAAAATATTTAGATATTGAGAACAGCTTATCACCAATTTCGAAATCGCCCACTATGCCTAAATCGCTATAAACTATTGAACCAGTTTCACTATCATAACACTTCCAGCCAAGTTCGGCGAACAGTGGATGGTCATTTGTCAACTTTATGTTCGTACCATCGGCAAAGTTTATGGTTATTAGTTGTAGCCTATTTCTTTGCAAAATATATGTTACAGTATCCACCTCTATTTCGCCCGTTTCGAAGTTATAAGATAGTATGCTATCGCCAACCTTTATTTCATCTGCGCGCTTATAGGAGCCATCTGCCATAGTTATAAGCGTATCCTCGTAGACACAGCAACCCCCTTTACTATTACATGTTATAGTAATATCACTATTAGGCATAGTAAATGTAGCTTGTACACGCAAACATATTCCAGCGACTTCGCAAGTTATTTCCTCTCCATCATCCGTAATTATAGTAGGCATCCAATTCGAGCCTCCTGACATTTTTATTAAATGTCCTGCTTCAACGCTATCACCATTATTGATATTCGCCCCTGTAACTGTATCCGTTATTGTAATATTATTTGCATTAGCAGTATTTATAACTAATGAAATAACAAATTTTGTCTGAGTAGCAACAAAATTAGCAGTTATGGTGATACTACTTGTTATGGCTTCACCGAGGGTGCCTTGACTTACTGTCCAACTGCTAAATTCGTAGTTATATTGCGCAGTATCCGTATTCGGTGTGGCTGTTACAATTGTATTTGCGCTATCGGCAAATGTTATTTGATTGCCACTTACTGTGTAGGTTGTTCCATACGGAACTATCACACTACTTGTAGATACTGTTCCGTATGATGTGTTGTTACTTACAAACTGCACTGTGATAGTGTTTAACTGTTGTTCAAATATCGCAGTTATAGTTGTTGCACCTGTTATGGTGCCACTATTATTGCTTATATCTTGTCCATTGGCTTGCCATTTACTAAATACATATCTATACTGAGTGGTTGCCTCTTGTGGAGTTGCTGTTATAGTTGCTCCGTTTATTGATAAGGTGCTACCACTTACTGTATAGGTTGTGCCGTATGGCACTGCGTTTAGTTGCGCGGAATTTGTTATGTTTACTGTTCCATATGCTGTATTATTGCTTACTGCTGTCACTTGATATGCATTTGTAGTGCGAGTGAATATAGCGGTTATTGTACTATCGGCTTTTATTGTGTCTGTGCCACTTGTGACATTTTGTCCATCTATATGCCATGCGCTAAACGCGTAGTAATATTGTGCATTACTTGCGTTTGGCGTGGCGGTTATAGTTGAGTTGTTTTCATCATTAAACGCTATTGTATTGCCATTAACTGTATAAGTTGTATTATATGGCACTGATATATTGCTTGTACTTATTGCTCCATAATTTGTTGAGGAATTTACTACAAAGTTTACTGTTTCATCCTGCAAGGTAGCTGAATAGTTCCCGCTGATTGTGGCTGTAGCTAGAACGGAGTCCGTTTCCTGCGCGGTTATTGTTATTTCGTATGGTTGGTTACTTACCTCGTTTAGCGGATGTATGGCACACAGTATATTATCTAGAACTAGTGCCTCTCCTACACTTGCGGTACCTGTGAATGTTATGGTATCTGTGCCGTTCTCGGTTGTTTTAGACCACGCAAGCGCAGATCCATTACTCAACCGTATTTTTGTAGTGCCACTGGTTGCGCCTTCATCCCCGAGTATCACATTGCTGTCAAAGCCTATTGTACTACCGTTAAATATGGCGGTTATTGTTAGGGCAGATGCATTCTCAATATTCGCTATTAATACATTGCTGTTGGTTGTTAGTTTTGCATCCTGCGATGTACCTAGGTATGTAACTGAGTTTGTGCCGACATCAAAGTTCATATTCATTGTTATCTTTGGACTTGAACTCAACGAGAATGTTATTGAGCCTGTGGCGGTTTTGCTTGCGTGCAGTGCCGAGAG
>CALVJT010000019.1 GCA_944332315.1 uncultured Clostridia bacterium | reverse complement strand
TTTGCCCATAAAATAGGCATTTAGCAGTTCTTTTGTTTTAGCAAAAATGGGCAGTTCACACTCAACGGCACTTTTATCTAGGCCAAAGTACTTTTGTCCGGTAAACCACAAGCCAGTTAAATTAGCGCCATCGCTTTGTATTACTACTTTTCCTATTGGAGTGTTGTGTTGAGTATAGTACATAATTAACCTCTAAAAAATTGTAACACAATACTAAAAAATCGTCAAATATTTTATACGGCTAAATTTTGTTCATTTAATTACATATTGCAATTAGTATTGAATTAATTTTTAAGAAAGTGCCTTTATAGCCTAATAGTATAGCAAATTATTTGCTAGAGATTGTGTTATTCAAATGTTTTATAGTATCGAAAAACTTATAATAAAAAGGTAGTTTTTATTAATTTTGTAGAATTATAACATAGTTAAGACAAAAATTTTGTAGCAAATTTTTTTTTGTATATGTATTGACTACCCATTAAGCTTGTGTTATAATTAATAAAAGGAGAAAGGAAATGGCAAAAATACAAAACACAAAAGCAAATATGTTGGATGCTGCCTTAAATGCAACAAAAAGAATGGCAAAGGATAGCGGAGTTTCGGTTGATTTTTATGATGCAAAATATGCTCCATACTTTGCAGAATTTGTAAGAACATTAAAGGGCGATAAGAAACTTTCGGATAGCGAATGTTTGCAAATTTTGAACGATGACTTTTTACGCAATGTTAACGGGGGTTTTATAAAAAATGTAAATAAAGTTCGTAACATATCGCAAGCTTACACAATTTATAAAAATGCGGTGGCTTATGCAGAAAGTCAAATTGCAAAAGAATATGGCACAGATAACTATTATGAATTGGAAAAGTCGGCAAATCCTCAAGCTCGTGTGGCGTTCGAGCAGTTTGAAGAATGGCAAAAACAAAAAGATCAAGAATTTGAACAGTTGGCGGATATAACCAAAGAGATGTATGTAATACAACACAGCAAAAATCCTATGAAAGAACTTTGTCAAAATGGTATTTTATTAACACCATTTATTTCAAGTTTAATTGTAGGCGGGGGACTTACTGGCGTTGGTTTACTTGGTGCCTATAGGAAAGCAAAAAAGAATGTAAAAGCTGGCAAAAAAGCATGTAGTGCTGGAGTATATGGTTGGGTTGCAGGCGGGCTTGCGCTTGGCTTAATTGTAGGTTTTATGATGTCCAACAACTCAACTAAGAGTGATGAAGCAAAGGCGGAGGAGTTAGATTTGCTTGCCGAAGAGTTTGGATATACAGATTCTGCAGAATTTGTAAACAATATGAACAATGCAGTTGTTTCATATTTAACTCCAGATGAGGCAAAGGCAGTGTATGATAATTTAATTACGGCAGGCAAAGATAGTGTTTCAGCTGATTTTGGTTTTGAAAGCAACGAGGATGCTATAAATGCTATTAATGAAGTTTCTGTAAATAAAGAGTTATATTATAATGAAGTATTAAACAATATAGAAAACGAGCAACAATTTGCATTAGAATCATTTGCAAATCAAAATTCGTTTGATAGTTATAACAATTTGGTAACATTTCTTAACCAACATAAAACATCCGGTACAGCCGAAATTGAATCGGGATGGTCGTCATACGCGTACGATTCTCCTACAGCTAAAGCACTTGCTACACAATTAGATTACATAGAAGCACATTATAACTATGAGATTGCACAATTAAGGGGTTATTACTGGCCACGAAATTTGACGGTTGTGGAGGATGAAACCCTAAATGAGTTATCTATGAAGTTATCCGCGCAAGAAGTCATCGTAAATTCTGCTTATGAAAATCTAATCACCGATGATGCAAACATCTTTTACTCGCCTGATACCACAACGCAATTGATGGGTGTTGAGGCTATAGAAATAGCTAACAAGTATGGCGAGGATACCATCGAAGGCCTAGTTGTTAATAGCGGCACAACAGATGCTAAAATGTCCGACTTAACTTTAGATAGCGATATGCAAGATAGTCTAAGTAGTGCGCTTGATGGACTGCAAGCTGTAGATGTTTCACCAGTTGAAATTGCTGCAGGAGTGGGCGTAGGTGCTGGGTTGACTGTAGCATTAAAAAATAGTAAACTTATATCCGATGCTGCAAAATTGCGCCGAGCAAATAAAGTAGCAGATAAGTTAGATAAGGTAAACAAGCAAATGGAAGATGACCTAGAAAGATAAGTATAAAGTGTAAAAAACAAATTTGTAAGATTTCAATTCTATATAGCTTGATATAAAAATGAGTTCAGTTAAAGCTGGACTCTTTTTTGTTGCTAAAATAACATGGTGTTTTAGTATAAGATTAATTTATATTAAAAAATCTAAAAAACGACAAATTTTGATAAAAAAATGTAAATAGGTTGTAAAACGCGTGATTTTAATTTTCAAAATGATTATAATTGTAGTTGGGAGGTTATATGGAAAAGTACATTTTTAACGAATGTGTATATCTTGGGTATGGTTGCAGGGAAATTTTACCCAAAGAGATTACCGAACGAGGATTCCAAAAAATATTGCTTGTATCGGATCACACAATAGATAGTGTTGGACTTTTAGAAAAGGTTAGGGCTGTTTTGAGTGGATTGCGGTACGAGGAATTTTTGGACATCCAACCTAATCCAACTATTCAAAATGTCCATAGCGGGCTAAAAGCATTAGAAAGTGCTCAAGCCGATTGTATTGTGGCGGTAGGCGGAGGAAGTGTTATAGATACTGCCAAAGCCATTGCAATAATTGCAAAAAATCCTGAGCATTATGATGTTGTAAGCCTAAATGGAGCGGTGAATACTCAAAACAAATGTTTGCCACTTATAGCATTGCCGACAACTGCAGGGACGGCGGCAGAAGTTACAATCAATTATGTCATAACGGATACAGAAAACAAGAAAAAAATGGTGTGTGTAGACCCGCACGATATACCAATTATGTCGGTAGTGGATGCCGAGCTTATGTCTACAATGCCAAAAGGCACTACAGCAAGTACGGGGCTTGATGCGCTTACGCACGCAATAGAAAGCCTTATTACAAAAGGAGCAACGCAGTTTAGTGATATGTTCGCCCTTGAAAGCATCCGCACTATTGCCAAATATTTGGAACGCGCGTATGTAGATGGTAATGATATTGAAGCGCGCGAAAAAATGGCATTTGCACAATATGTAGTAGGAATGGGCTTTAGCAATGTGGGGCTAGGCATAGTGCACTCTATGGCGCATCCGTTGGGCGGACAGTTTGATGTGGCACATGGTGTTGCCAATGCAATGCTATTGCCAACTGTAATGAAGTACAACCTTAATTCGGTTGCAAAGCCAAAATTTAGATTGATTGCCGAGGCTTTTGGTGCTTCGACCGATGGGCTAGATGATGATGAGGCAGGGGAGCTTGCAATCAAGCTTGTTGAGGAATTGCGCGCAAAACTAAATATTCCAAAATCTCTTAAAGAATTTGGCATACAAGAGCAAGATTTGGATAAATTAAGTGTAGATGCATACAACGATGTTTGCACAGGTGGCAATCCTCGCAACACTAGTGTAGCGGATATCAAAGAGCTATACAAACAAATACTTTAATTTTATAGTTTATTTAAGGAGATATTATTATGAAAACTAAAATAGGTTATAGTCAAAATCAAGATGCATACTCTGCAGGCGTAGAGTGTGCAAAAATGGCAAATATGAAAGATGCAAAAATTGCATTTGTCTATGCTAGTTGCAATTATAACTTAAACGAACTCTTAAAAGGGTTAAAAAGTGTATTTGAGTGTCCAATAATAGGCAACACAAGCTTTACGGGCGTTGTAGTGCCAACAGGTTTTGTGGGTGGCGATTATTTTGTTGGAGTTATGGCATTGGGTGGCAAGGACCTTGAAGTAGGAGTAGGTTTTGCTGCTAAAAAGAACTATCAAAGTGCTAGAGATGCTGGACAAGATGCCGCAAAAAAGGCGCTTGCTATGCTAAAACGCTATGATGAGCCTGATATGATGTATATGTGCGCAAGTCCAACAGAGGAGGAGTTTTACCTAAAAGGCATATCAAGAGTGGTAGGGCGCGCACCACTATTTGGGGGGTCTGCTGCTGATAATACAATAGAAGGCAATTGGTCGCTTTACTGTGATGATAAAGTTGCAAATGAGGGCGTTGCTGTTGCGCTTATGTACACGAAAGTGCCTTTTGCAAACGAGTTTACTGGGGCTTACCGCGAAACTAAAGATATGGGCATTATAACTAAGGTTGAAGGCAACAGATGCCTTGTAGAAATTGATAACGAAAAGGCACTTAAAAAGTACGCTAGTTGGCGCAAAATGAAGGTTGAGGACCTTATGGGCAACAAACTGCTCAGCGCAACAATAGTTAGCCCGCTTGGTGTTAAGGATAGATTGGGTGACCTTGTAGCTATTAGGCATCCTATGAATGGTAATGACGATTTATCTATGAACATAGGCGCTAACCTTGCAGTGGGCACCGCAGTTATAAGGATGGAAGCTACTGTTGATGAGCTCATTCAAAGCGTGCAAGATACACTAAATATCTTAAAGGCTAAAATTGGCGGAGAAGTTGAGTGTTATCATCTAGTTCACTGTGGTGGGCGCCGTGCAGGCATTGCCGATAGAATAAACGAAGTGTATGATGGCATTAAAAAAGTAGTTGGCGATACGCCGTTTATTATGGAATTTACTTTTGGTGAGTACGGCTTTGAGGATGATGGCAGAAACACAGTGGGTGGTTTGATGCTTTCGTTTACTGCATTTGGCAAAAAATAAGGAGGGATGTTTTATGCAGATGATTATTAATGGCAAATTTTGTGATGCCTCAAATAAGGAGACTATGAAAATAATAAATCCTTATAATGGCAAAACAATAGATACTGTACCTGCGGGTACCGAAAAAGATGTGGATAAGGCAGTTAAATATGCACAAAATGCTTTTGTTGAATGGAAAAAAGTGCCCGTGCATAAAAAGGCTGATATACTTTATAAGTTTATGGATTTGGTCGATGCTAACCGTAAGGACCTTGCAAAAACATTGAGTGCCGAAACCGGTAAACCCATTACGCAAGCTTATGGCGAAATTGATAATATTCGCATAGCATTTTCGGCGTTCTGCGAAAAAGCTAAACACTTATACGGCAATGTGATACCAAATGGCACAGAGGCGGGGCAAGATGCAACTTTGCAAATGACTATCCGCGAGCCGTTGGGGGTTGTTGGGTGCATAATACCTTTTAATTTCCCATGCGACCTCTTTGACCAAAAGGTAGCGCCTGCACTGCTTGCGGGCAATACTGTAATTGTAAAACCACCGCATCAAAACCCGTTAACTCTCATAAAACTTACGCTTTTGTTGCACGAGGCGGGCTTGCCAAAAGGTGTTTTACAGATTATCACTGGGGAAGGTTCGGTTGCCGGCAATGCGCTTGCTAAACACGCAGGGGTACACGCCATAACATTTACAGGTTCCACAGCAGTTGGCAAAATTACCTACTTGAACGGAGCGGAGCATTTAGCACATGTTTCTCTTGAACTTGGCGGAAACGATGCCTTTATTGTGTATGACGATGCAGATATAGATTTATCTATCGAGGAAATGGTGTGGGGCAGAATGTACAACACAGGGCAAGTTTGCTGTGCAAGTAAACGCTTTTTAATACAGCGCGGAGTGTACGAGGAGTGGATAGAAAAGGCTAAGGCAAGATTAAGTAAACTTATAGTTGGCAATCCAGCAGATGCTAAAACAGATATAGGATGTCTTGTAACCGAGCAAGCGGCAATTAATGCTGAGCGCCAAATTAACGAGGTTGTCAGCGAGGGGGGACGCATTGTTTATGGCGGTAAAAGAAACGGTGCCTTTATTGAACCGACAATAATTGTTGATATACCACGAACAGCAAAAGTAGCAAACAATGAAGAAATTTTTGCGCCTGTTGTAAGCGTAATTCCTTTTGATACCATCGAGGAAGCTTTGAGTATAGCCAATCAGTCGGAATACGGACTATGTGGGTGCGTATTTACAAAAGATGTCACCAAGGCGTTTAGAACAGTTAAGTGCCTAGAGTGTGGTGGAACTGTCATAAACGGGGCAAGTTTTCACCGAAGCTTTGAAATGCCTTTTGGTGGATACAAAAATTCTGGTATAGGCACCGAGGGTGTTATGTCTACTTTTGATGAAATTACAAAAACTAAAACTATAACCTTAAAAAATATATTTTAATGTCAGTCTAAAATTTAGTTTTTACAGTGCCAAAAACTTTTAGCTCTAGCGTAAAGTAGAACATATTATAAAGATTCTATGCAAATTATTTAGGGATACCTTATATAAATTGTAGTTAAACTCTAAATTTTAGCATCAATACCATATATTTATTTATAGTCATATTCATTATTTTATAAACAAACGCCTGATAGTTTGCTATCAGGCTTTTGTTTGTATATGGTTAAAAGTTTTTTTAATAAAATTAAAGTTAAATTTGCTTGTGTAAGTGCGCATATTCTATAATGTGGCGTGTAGTATCGGCAATTTCTTTTTCGATATCATCCTCTTGCATACCTAGCATTTTCTTTGCTATTTTAGGGTCTATATATGCATTTTGTTCCTTAAATTCTATAATTTTAATTGGGTCAATGCCTGCCTCAAGCCCTTGTTTTGCTAGCACTTTTTTGCGCCTATTTTCGTAAATTTTGTACTTTAATTTGTTTACATTTGTCACATGAGGCTTCATATTAAGAGCCTGCATAATAATTTCGTTTATCTTTTTGTAACTAAAGTTATCTCCTGCAATGGGGATAGTTTGTCCACGATTCAAATTTTCAAACGCACCGCACACTGCTTGCGCAAGCTGTTTTATTGTAATAACCGGTATTGTTCCCTTAAATACAGAAAAATCGTTAGAGCGGTACATTTCCATAATACTATCGTAGTGCAGGGGCTTTCTTTTAGGCATCACGCCCCAAATTTGCGGAGCCTCGAGTATAACCACTTGAAAGGATGTGGTATTAAAGCGCCTTGCAACATTTTCCTGTTCAAGCGTTGCGCGAATATATGGGTGCCATTTTTCAAGCCTTAAAGTAGCCATATTCACATTAAAGTATTCGTAGGCATTGCTAATTAAAACCACCTTTTTAACCTTTGCTTCTTGTGCTAAACGCAGTATGCGTTCGGTAGTTAGTACATTGTGCACCTTGTAGTACTCATCTGCTGGCGCCTTTACAATTTCAATAGCATTAGTACTGCAGGCATAAAGTACCCAATCGGCACCACTAATAAGTTTAATGATTTCGGTATCACTCATTTCCTCAATGTTGCCTTGAACATAGTGCGTTTTTTTTACAAAAGGGGTGTTGCTAGGTAGACTTGTCAAACCAATGCTGTAAACTTCGTGTCCGCGTGCTATAAGCTCCATAGCAGAGTGATAGCCTATTAAACCCGTACTTCCAAATATAAAAGCTCTCATACTACTGTACTCCTTTTTATCTAAATTATACCAAATTAAAGTCAATTTTACAATAATTTTTAGCATATTAGTATAAAAATAAAATGTTTTGCAATATTTGTTGGGATATATTATTCTTTTTGATTAAAAAGTTTAAGTCTTTTGCAATTTGTTTGCTTAATAAATTGTAAACTTTATAAAAAAATGATATAATAAATTTTGCCTACAATTATAATTTGCTATCTTTATATAATGTATTTTTATAAAATTTTGTGTGGCATAAACAATATTTTATAAAAAACTTTTGAGCTCGCGCTTAAAGTGCTATAAAATAGCAAGTAAACAATAATAAATTATCAATAAAATTAATATAATTATAATTGTATCAAATATATTTGTAAAATTTTTTGTAAATAAAGTAATAAGGATTTTTTATGAATTATAAAGTAATAATATTGACAGCGATTTTAAGCGTAATCGTGTTATTTGGCGGATGTTCAAGCACAATTACTATAGGTTTGCATACACTGCCAGATGGCTCTATAAGACAAATGTACACGGTAAGTTTAGATAGAGCAGAACTGAGCACGCTTTATACTGATGAGGAAATATCTACAATATTTAATGTTACGCACGCGTACCTAGAAAGGTATGTCGAAAATGTGGAAAGCGAAGCGGAGCAATGTGCGCAGGAAAACGGATATTCAACTATCAATCCGCACTGCATAGGCGGGGTGGAATATAACACCGATGAGTTGACTATAACCGCAGTGGTGTTATTTAGCAGTGCGCAATTTTATAATCTATATAACGAATATGTTTCAGGCGAAACTCCTAGCGATGATCAAGAATCATCTACCACGGTTGAGGAGGGATTGTTTTATGATAAAAATATTTATCTAAGTACCAAAAATCCCGTGGCAGACGAAAACTCAATTTTATCGGTTTATAATTCTATCGAAAGTGCTCTTGCCGGGCAAAATATCAGTTTTAACTTTGATATAAAACAATTAAATTTAGCCTACGATTATGCAATCCTCTACACAGATGCGCAAGTTGCTAGAATCAGGAGCAATGCCGATCGTGAATATGTGCAAACCGAAACCAATACTTTAACAGGGTTAACATATCAAATGAAACATTTTGTTTGGAACTATGATGCAGATGGCGATAATAACATAAGTTTGTATAGTTATAGCATCCACTCTGTATCGTGGTACATTACAGCACTCATTTTGGTAGTAATTTTTGGTGCAGTTATCTATATAGTTTACATCATTAAAAAACGCAAAAGTGTAGCTGTTAGCAAACAAACAACTGATATGGGCGAAATTGTAGATGCTAAAAAGGTCGATGAATTTGTTGGCAATAATGTAGAAAGTAGCGCTAATCAAGCAGATTTTGATAGCAATATGAGCAAAATAGAAACAGATAGTAATATAAACAATGCCAATATAGGCAATGGCGCAGATTTAGATAGTGTAAGCAAAGATACTAATGCCAAGCCTGTTGATGCCAACTCCGAAAAGCCTAAAGATGATTAATTATTTGATAAAGAGGAATTTATGACTAGGGATGAATTACAGCCAATTATTGATGAAGTAAACGAAAAAATGGAGCAGATAAACGCGCGTTATGATATTGTTGCTATTAAGCAAGAGATTACTAAGTTGCAAGACGAAATGGCAACCCCAGATTTCTACAGTGATAGTAAACGAGCAAGCACAGTTGGCAAACGCCTTAGGAGTTTAGAGCAGGTGCTTGCAGATATAGAACATTTTAATAAACAAGTGAAAGACCTTAATGACTTGCTTTGTGTGGTGGATGATAGCGAGTATTTATCTATGCAAAACGAAATATCGCAGGAGGCTTTGAATACATTAGGTTCATTGCGAGAGCTTTGGGTGGGGGCGCTTTTGAGCGGAAAATACGATGCTTGCAATGCTATACTCACTGTGCACAGCGGAGCTGGTGGCACCGAGGCAACTGATTGGGCGGATATGTTATTTAGAATGTACAAACGCTACTGCGAACGCCACGATTTTTCGTTTAACATAATTGATGTGCAGGAAGGCGATACTACTGGAATAAAAAGCGCAATAGTTGAGGTGGAAGGCGCAAATGCATATGGCTACCTTAAGTGCGAAAAGGGCGTGCATAGGCTTGTGCGCATTTCTCCCTTTGATTCTAACGCGCGCAGGCATACATCTTTTGCAAGCGTCGAGGTTATCCCCGTAATTGAAAGCGAGGAGTTCGAAATTAAAGATGAGGACTTAAAGATTGATACCTATCGGGCAAGCGGTGCAGGCGGACAACATATAAATAAAACTGATTCAGCCGTAAGAATAAAGCACATACCTACTGGCATTGTGGTGCAGTGCCAAAACGAGCGCTCTCAAATACAAAATAAGGCAACCGCAATGAAAATTTTGACTGCTAAATTAGCCGAACTCAAAGAGCAAGAGGAGCAAAAAAAGATGGCTGATATTCAAGGTCAACTAAAAAAGATTGAATGGGGCAGTCAGATTAGGTCGTATGTGTTCCATCCATACACAATGGTCAAGGACCACCGCACAGGCTACGAAACAGCGGACATTAATTCTGTTATGGATGGCGATATACAAGAATTTATAAATTCATATTTAATTAAAGCTAATTCGAAATCTAGCTAACGGATAAGGGAATAAAATGAACTATCATAGTAGAATGAAAGAAAAAGTAGAAAAATTAAAGACTAAAGATAAATTAGTTGTTTTGGGGATTGAGAGTAGTTGCGATGAAACTGGCATTGCCGTTGTTATAGACGGGCAAAAAGTATTGAGCAATGTAGTATCCAGCCAAATACCAATCCACGCAGAGTATGGCGGAGTAGTGCCTGAAATCGCCAGCCGTAATCACATACAAAATATAGATTTTGTCTACGAGCAAGCAATTCTTGAGGCGGGCATATCTAAGCAAGATATAGATGCAGTTGCCGTGACTTATGGCCCAGGGTTAGTGGGCGCTTTGCTAGTGGGGCTCAACTTTGCAAAAGGTTTGGCATATGGCTTGGATATCCCGCTTGTGCCAGTAAATCACATAGCAGGCCACATTTGCGCGAATTTTATTGATTTTAACGATTTACAACCACCTTTTGTGTGCTTAATAGTAAGTGGCGGGCATACCGCAATAGTGCTACAGCAAAGTTATAATATCCACAAACTTTATGGTAGTACGCTAGATGACGCTGTTGGCGAAAGTTTTGATAAAGTGGCGCGTATACTAGGGTTAAAGTATCCAGGTGGGCCACAAGTTGATAAACTTGCCAAATTAGGAAAAAACAATATAACATTTTGCAAAAAACACACATTTGCAAATCCTTACGATGTTTCATATAGCGGGTTAAAGACGGCGGTTATAAACTATGTGCACAACTGTGAGCAAAAGGGCATTGAATACAATATAAACGATGTGTGTGCAAGTTTTGAAAGTCAGGCCTTTGATGATTTAATTCAAAAGACAATAGATGTCAGTCTTAGTAGTGGCGTAAAAAAAATCGCACTGGCTGGTGGCGTAGCTGCCAACTCTTATCTGCGCGAAAAGATGACCGAACGGGCTATAAAACAAGGTATAAAGGTGTACTTTCCATCAATGAGCCTCTGCGGAGATAATGCTGCAATGATTGCATCAGCTGGATATTACAAAATAAAATATGGCAATGTGGATGTAGATATCGCCCTCAATGCGCAACCAACTTTGCCTTTAGATACTACACAGTCCTTTATCAACCAGTAATATACATGCAAGCAACTTTATGGTGATAAGTGTTAACAAAGAGATTCTTAAAGATTCTATAATATTTAATTGCATAAGAATAAATAATTATAAGTAGTTTGTAAAAGCAAAATTGCAACATTCATTGTAAAAACAAAAGGTTTTATATTATTAGTGAGGTTAGTTAATTATTTAGTGGAAGGAGCATAGCAAAGTCTAAGTTTATAACTTACTATACCATTATAATAAAAAAGAACCAAACAAAAAACAGATGGCTTTAATTTGCCATCTGTTTTTAACTTTAATTAAAATTCTCTTTTTGGTTGTTCTACAGTTTCTGTTTGTTCGTTTGTTGTCTGGTTCATTTTAGCTTGCTTTCTTTTGCGTCTACATTCTGGGCAACGCTTAGGTTTGTTTTGCAGGCCTTTTTCTTTGTAAAAAGCTTGCTCGCCTGCAGTAAAAACAAATTCCTGTCCGCAGTCTTGACAAACGATTGTTTCATCCTGAAACTCTCCGTCCATGAGACCCCTCCTTGTGTAAGTAAAATTAGGGCAATGCACACGCTTTGGGCAATTGACTAATTTTCATAAATAAATTATACCTATAATCTCGACAAAAGTCAACAAAATTTGCCCTCTAGTTGATTAACTTATAAAAAAGAATGTTATAAACGATTTTTATTTATATGTTTATAGCTTTTTATAAATGTTTTTTATTATAAGTTAAAATTGCAGTAAATAATAGTTTTAATTATTTTGCGTTTCTCATTGTGTGGGGTAAAAGCTTTTATGGAGTTGTTATGCGCATTTATAAAATTACTGCAATCAAACATCAATGTGTTTATTATATTGTTTTAATAATTTTTTTATTTTATAAATTAGTTAATATGTTTAGTGGAATTGTTTATATATTTTGTTGCTTTATAATATAATTATATAAAATTTGTTGTTTAAAAACTATTAGTATGGAGCCTGATGATATTTTTTATATTTTGGATGTTGGGGCAAATGTTAAAGTAGACTTAAATTCGGTTATCAATTTACAAAAACAAAATATCTTTGATGGCTATAATAATGATAAGTAAATTTAGTATTATAAAAAGGCTGTATAAAGTTCCTTTTAGTGAGACTTTGTAAACAGTCTTTTTTTGAATATATGTTTTTATAGTAAAATTGCTTAGTATAATTATCATTAATTTACAATGTTATAATGCAACTAACAAACATTGTTTATTTAATTTTTACGGCAATCTACTGTAAAATAACACCTTTATGTTATAATTTGCAAAATTTGTTAAAACTATCCCAATTGTTTGATTATGCAATTAGTTTATTGCGTTTTGCAATTATTAGGATTGCTTTTATTATGGAATACTTAAAATACTATAAATATGTTTTAGGATATTTTAATTATTCGTCATAAAAAAGAGGTTTGAGCATATTAAATGCTTCAAGAGCTTTGTTGTTTTGAAATGCATATCGCTTTGCCCCAGAGTTTTTTAGAATTTTTCTGCGTTGAGCTATTAAATTTGAATCTGAAGTTTGTTGCCCTGTTCCTCCAATGCATCCTCCATTGCACGCCATAACTTCAATAAATTTATAACCCTTAAAATCAGGCGATTTTATAAGGTTTTCTAAACTTTTTAGCCCCATAATTCGCGTGACCTTTATGTTTAGGTTTGGGGTGAGTGGCACATTTGCTTCTAACATTTCGTTGCTGGTTTCGTTGTAAACAAGTAAGTCGGTAGGGGGACTTGACTTGTTTAGTAGATAATAGGCATTTTCTGCCACACACTCTAGAACGCCTCCAGATGCGCCAAATTTAACGCTTTCGCCAAATATATCATCACAATTGGCATCTTCGATATCATTAAGAGTTAATCCGCACAGTTCAATCATATGCCTAAGTTCAAGTGTTGTTATAACAGTATCAGTCAGTTGCCACTGTGTATTATTTTTTGGTTTTTCATTTTTTGGGCATACATCAAATTTTTTACAGCTCAGTTCGCACTGCTCCTCGTGCACTTGTAACTTTTTTAATAGGGTTATTGATTTCTGCGATAAATTTTTTTGCTTTTTGATTGAAATTTTATCGGGGGTATAGTTATTGTTAAAGTATTCAAGTTGTTTTTCGGTTATAAAATCACCTTTAATTTCTATTTTTTTTGCAATGCAAGGAGTTAGAGCAATTATATAAATCTTGCGCCAATCAATGCCATTCAATTTTGCAAAAATTGTTTTAGTATAGGTGGCTATTTCGGCAATAGGCGTCTTAGCCGTACTTAAATTTGGCAATAACTCTTGATGAAAGTTTTCTATGTATTTTACAAAGGCAGGACAACACGAATTTAGCATAGGCAAATTGTTGCCATTTTTAAGCCGTTCAATAAACTCATATGCCTCGCTTATTGTTGTTAGGTCCGCGCCAAAAGCTGTATCAAAAACATAGTCTACACCAAGCATTTTCAAAAAACCTACTATCTTGCTTTGCGCATTGTAATTAAATTTGCCAAAATATTCGCCTAATGCAGAACGAGGAGCTGGCGCAGTGGTCACCACGACAGTCGTTTCGGGGTCTAATATTTTATCAATAATTTCGGTAAGTTGCTTTATTCTGCAACCTCCCACACATAAATTAGCATTTTCCATACCATTAGTATAACACAAATAAATAAAAAAAGTTAAAAAATTTTTAACCTTTTAGTAAATTAATAATATATTTGTCTAAATTTGTAAAATGTAGGGCTTTGTTTTTCATATTGATATGATATCACATTATGAGTGTGAACGCAAATAAAATTATAAAAATGGTCTATAAATTTAATTGTGTTTAATAAAAAGCCAATATTCAAAGCGGACACTCAATATAATTGAAAAAGCAAATTTTATTTATCAAAAACGATTGATTTTCTTATAAAAATATAATATAATATAAAATAGCTCAATAATGTAGTTAAAGTAGCTTAATGGAGATGTATCGAAGTGGTTGTAACGAGACGCACTCGAAATGCGTTTGTCGCGAAAGTGGCACGTGAGTTCGAATCTCACCATCTCCGCCAAACTAAAAAGGCACGGTTGTAGATTTGTTTGTCTTTCAACCGTGCTTTTGTTATGAAATTAAATTTAGAATAACTCGAAAATTTTTGATGCTACTCAAAATGTTGAATACTCCAATTTATTATATACCATAATTTTATAAGTAAAATATATGCAAGTGCTTTATTTATTAATGTCCCATTTTGCTTTTTAGGGTTTTAAGCCTTATTATTAAATTGTTAATAAATTATAATTATAATTGTATATGCTTAATTTGGGGTACATCCAAATTCAAATGCACCCAAAGTTAGACACTAGAGGGTGCACTTTAATTGTGTGTGGCTTTTTATAAACATTATTTTTGAAAATCTTTTATATCTTGCACTCTAATTGCTAGATATGGTTTGCTATCGGTTTTTTTAGAGTTGTCAATGCAAAATAGGTAAAAAGTATTATCAAAAATAAAGTTTTTATATTCTGGAGGCAACTCAATATGAGCCGAGGTAACTTTCATCATAATGCCTGCCTCGCTTTTAAGTGTAGCGCCACTTTTATTGAGATTAAATTTTATAGATTGCAGAGCTTTATAGATTGATAAAGGTAAGCCGTCCTTATTGCGCACAAAAGTTTGTCCTTTTAGGTTGGTAAAATCGTGCAATATATCTACATCTAGCAATGGCGCTCTAAAATTGTTTACGATAACTTTATCGGTAAATTGCTGAGTGTTTTTAAGGTATTCATTGTATGCTTGTTCAAAGTTCATGGGTTTATCTGTTCTATAAAGAATTATTGTGTTATCGTTGCTAGCTTGTATTTCTACGGCATAATTATTTTTATCATAATAAAATGTTGGCTTTACTTGCTGTAACATTTCTTGTTTATCCGAGCCAAAAAAGTAAGCTAATCCACTATCTCCAAATAGGAATTTGCCTTGTGCTTCAAACTCTTTTGCAAAAGACATAATCTTTTTTATCATTGCATACACAAAAATATTATCAGTTGGGTACTCAAAATTAAATTGATCTAATATATCACTAGTTTCGTTAAATTTAGTTTTAATAGCGTTTTCAATAGTTGTTTTTAGTTGTGGAGTAGCAAATCCAGATACGGCGAAGCAATCATCATCATTAACAAAATAATCGCGATTTTGTTTATCTAGTAAATGTAAAACCTCCTCTAAATTTTGCGAATAAGTAAAATAGTTATCTAGTACTTTGTACTGCAGTTCGTTAAATGCAAGTTGAAAAGATGCGCACCAAATGGCATTATCTTTAATATCGTCTATAAAAGATGCAACAACATTAATCATAAATTAATTCTCCTTACAATTGCTTTTATAGTCAATTATATCAAAAATTTAATTAAATACAAAATAAATAGTAATAAAAATAGTGTTTTTAGTAATTTACTGATGAGGTTTTTAATTTTGTAATCACAAAAAAGTAAACTTAAATTTTGCATTTATAAAATATTGTAAATTTTTAGATATTGCATATACTATTTATTAGTTGGAGCTTGCTTTAATTTAGTTGTGTTTTTTGATTATGTGTGCTAAACTAAATTTGAAGTCTATTAAGTATTAGTTATTGTTAAGGAGGGACTATGGGAAAGAAATATTTTGCAATTTGCATTCTAGCAATTTTGTTGCCTTGTGCAATTTGGCTATCAGGTTGCGGATGCAGTGAGGACCCTAAAGTTACGGGGTTTAATGTGTACATAGGAGATAGCCTTGTCACAGACGAAAATAATACCATCACCATCACATACGGTGATGATATTGATTGGGATAACTTGCTTTCAGTAAAGCGCAATTTTAGTGATGGCGTGCAGGAAGCAATCTCTGAGGGCCAAAACGGCTACAAAGTAAATGGGTTGCCAGAAGTTATTAATGCAAATCTTGAGGGATACGCATTAACTCTTACATATGGCGATTTTGATGCAGTAAAAATAAAACTAGTTGTAAATAGAGCAACTATAGATTTATCTAGTGTAAATTGGAACTATACTTCGGCATTCACATACGATGGCACACAAAAGTCGGTTTTGTTATCGAATTTACCAAATAGTGTAAGCGCAAACTATGAAAACAATACCTATACTAATGCTGGAACCTACACTGCAAGCGCTACAATTATTTATGATAATGTAAACTACCAAATAGCAAATTATAATGTGCAAGATTTAGAGCGGACCATCAATAAAGGTACACCGAGCTACACTGTTCCAACAAACTTGACGGCGGAGGTAGGTGATAGGTTATCTAGCGTAACTTTACCACAGGGTTTTGCTTGGAATAATCTAGATGATTTGGTGGGCGAGGCAGGCGAACGCACACATTTAGCAACTTATACACCTAGTGATGTCAACAACTATAACATCATAAACAATGTATCAATTGTATTAAATGTACAAAAAGCTACGCCAGAATTTGCGCCCGTTGGCGTACTCAATGCCGAATATGGGCAAACATTGGCAGATATCTCTTTGCCTACTGCCGAAAACGGAACTTTTGTTTGGGAGCAAGCCTCCACAACACCAGTTGGCAATGTAGGAGCAAACACTTTTGTGGTTATATTTACCCCATATGATTTAGATAACTACAAAACGGTAAATGTAAATGTCACGGTTCAAGTTGCACCTAAAAGCATCACAAAGCCAACTTTGAGTGGTTCCTACACCTATACGGGCTTTGAGCAAACAGCAGTGCTTGCTAATTTTGATGCGCAAATTATGTCGGTGAGCGGGAATAAACAGACGAACGCGAACACATCAGGCTACACTATTGTAGTAGCACTGCTTGATAAGCAAAACTATGTTTGGGATGATAGCACAACTACCGATATTAATATAAATTGGATTATAGCAAAGGCGCAATTTGATTTTGCAAATGTAAGTTGGAATTATTCTCAAGCGTTTACATATGATGGAGATGCAAAAACAGTTTTGCTACAAAATTTGCCGAATGGTGTTACTGCAAACTATGTAGATAATGTCAAAACTAATGTAGGCAATTACACTGCAACAGTAACATTTACATATGATTCCATAAATTGTGAAATAATAAATAATACGGTGCAAAATTTATCTTGGGCTATTAACAAAGCTACAAATAGCATACAAGGTACTTTATCCATAGAGGATTGGACTTTTGGTGATGAGCCAAATGCGCCTACTGGCATAACTGCCCTTGGGCAAATTATCTATCAGTATAAAGCGCAAAATGGCGAATATGACACAACAGTTCCAACCAACGCTGGCACCTATTTTGTTAAAGGCGTTGTAGAAGGTAATGAGAATTATGAATCTGCAGAAAGTAACGAAGTGCAGTTTGAGATTTTTATAAGAGAGATTGCGGTGCCAACCTATGAGAGTGAGACATTTATTTACGATAACACTGCAAAATCTCCAAACTTGCAAGTTGATGAAACCTATGTATCTTTATCTGGAGATACGCAGAAAACAGAAGTTGGCAATTATACTTTGATTTTGAGCATCAAAGATACCGTAAATTGCAAGTGGGCAGGGGATAATCAAGAGGATAAAACTTATAATTGGTATATAATCGAAAGCCCTATTACAAGTATAACACTCGATTCGCAAAATCTAGAAATAAGCGATTTTAACGCACTGACCGAATTAGAGTTTAATAGCGTGCTAGAAATTAATGTGAACGAAGGTTTTACCGTATTTATTGATGATGTTGAACAAAGCCAAATTACATTTAACTACAATGATGTTAGCCATACAATTACAATAAAGCAAAATGATGCTACGGTGTTTACAAAAATAATATCTGTAAAAACAGATGTTGACCCCGTTGAACAAGTGATTGTGGATGGTAATGAGTACACATGGGCGGAGTTTGTTGCCAACCCTAATGTGGCGTATGGTGCAAGCATAGCAGTTGAATTAAAACAAAAATTTGTAGATGATTTTTATGTGATAAATCAAGATTTTACCATTATACAAAACGAGACAATTTATATCTACAATGCCCATAATAACCAAGAGGTGGCTCAGGTAGAAGTTATTTGTGCGTACGATGAATACCTTATAAACATAGCATTGAACAATACACCAATGACATTTAGCCAATTGCTATCTTTGAATGCTGTTGAATATGGAGCCACATTATCTTTTACAGTAAATACCCAATATGCAGATAGCATTCGCATAATGGTATATGATAATTCTGACGAAAACCGCATCACAGGCAACTATTCTTACACATTTGATTCGGTAGATGGACATTTGACCTTATCATTTATTGACGAGCAAACTGGTATGTCTGTATTAGAGCAATTACAAATTAAAACTAAAACTATCGAAAAAATTATAGTAAACGGCAAAGAGTTTGATATTGTAGAAAACAACTACCATATGTATAATAAAGACTACGGCGAAAATAGTTTTACATTTAGTATTGACGAATCTTATTTATCAAAATATCGTATAAGTTACTATACAAGTGTACTATCTAATTTTGTGGAATTAACTCAATCGACCTTAACTTTGCAAGCAAACGAACTAGGCAATAGTTTTTACCTTCATATTTGGGATGGGAAAACCCAAGTATTCACATACATTTTGCAAATTCAATTTATGGAGTTCTGCCCAGTTGAATATGTAAATGTTTCAACCATAAACGCAAATAGTTTATCAGAGACGGAAAATGGTTTGTTTAATGATGTTGTTAGCTTTTCGGTAAATGGATTTATAGTTGGCTTAGAAATTACTTATACAGAAGGATATCAAGGTTGCACCAATAAGGTTTTCAATGCTCTTAATCAGGAAATAACAGATTTTACTATCGCGCAAAATGCAACATATTTGGTAAAAATCTATAATGGCAACAACGAAATTTATGCCTTTGAAATGCACATACAGTACGCTTTGCCTTTTATTGACGAAGTTATACATCTTGGCGATGGAGATATACCTGTACTTTTAACCAACAATGGCACTTTATCTAAAAACTTTGAGGATACAGAATTTGTTACAAATCAATCTATTACATTTGATAGCCAACAACTGCTTAACCTAAGTGCGGGCTTAAATGATGTAAATGTCAGCTACACTGCACAAATTGATGGGGTTACCTACACATATTTAACAACTATGTTTGTCGATTTTATCATCGAGGATATAACACAATATGTGGATAATATACAAATTAATGTATCCAGAATCAATCAAACTTTGCAATTTAGTGATGATTTTAGATATTGCCCTTATGGCGAATTTGATGCGTACGCCCTTGTATTAGTTGAGGCGGATGATATAACCATCACTACAAAAGCGGGCGTAACGGTTATAAGTAAGCAAATTGTGTTTGCGAACAACTATACATTGTGCTATCTAGAATACACACTTTCTACAAGTGATGGGAATAAAACATTTAGGGCACACATTGATACGATGGGGTCAATATCAAATAGTACCGATGCCACATTTACATATAGCGATTCGACAACTACGGATATCGATATTACTGCCGAACTTCAAGATGACTATTGGCAAGTGGAAGCATTGATAACTGCATATTTTTATGTGCAAATAGAGGATTATAATGCTAAAATTTTTGTGTATAATGGCGCAGACTTGATTAGAGAATCTTATGGAAACACCACATTTTCTGTAGATGAAACAGGAATATACACAATAAGAATTGTTGCATCCGATAACAAAACTACGCGCGAAATTACAATAGATATTAGCATTGATAATACGGTTTTAGAGGTTGGATACAACGATAAATCAGTATCACTATGGGTGCAAAGCAACGGACTTATGGGTGGCGATAATTTAATAATTGAAATGTTTCAAGAGGAGTTGACCATCAATATTTATTCCTACATAGGTGCTAAAGCGCAAGATGATGAAAACACAGTTACTGTGAACATAAATACTATGTATGCCGATTATCTATTCTATCACGATAAAACAACTCCTATCACTAACACACAAAATTTGGAACTTCAAGTGTTTGTTGATGCTGATGGCTCAATCACAAAAGTGCAGAATGCTGAATATGCCGTTGTTTGGGTTATTATGCCAGAACAACAAGGAAGCCTTGCCTTTTATATAATATTTGTAGATTTCCCTGAACTAGATTATCCAATGTCATTTACATTTGATTCCAACAACAATAGTCAAGTAGATGCGGACGATTTTACATGTTCAATACAACTTAACCCTAACAATATTTTTGATTTTGGCGATTTTGAAATGGCATCTGGGGTTGACATTTCTGGGGCTTGCATTGAAGTTACAAGAGCTCAACTTGGTATGATGGCCGAGGATACGGAGGTTCAAGTTACTATAAATTGGACACAATTTTATAGTGATTATAGCTATATGCTATGCACAACACCTCCACAAAACATTGAGGATTTTGTGGGGCCTACCGAGGGGAGCTTGACAACAACAATAACGCTTACTTTTGTAGATAATATAGCCACTATCTATGTGATGGCAGAAACCGCGACGCAAGAAAATATGAATGAATTACTTGTTCCTGTAAACTTTGTGCTAATTGATTAATAAATTGCAAATGAAAATTTGCACATCAAATTAATAATCAATATTTATGAATAAAAATTAAATGATTCTATAATCAATATTGGGGTATTGATGTAATTTAATTAGATTTTGTCTATTAAATACGATATTTCCCCCCAACAATTTGCATAGAATCAATTAAATTTATAAAAAACGAACCCTATATAGGGTTCGTTTTTTAAGTATAAATTTTTATAAATAAATTCATTAAGAATCAATAAATACCATTCGAACTGTTTTGTAATTTATCAAATATTTTTATTAATTTTTTATCAAAGCCTTGTTTATGCGTTTTTCAAGTTTTTTGTTGGCCTCGATGTATTTATCTCTGCGCATATTGTAGCAAGCAGTAATAATATTTTTATAATTTGGGGGCAAAATCAATTTATATTGCTTTTCAAAATCGGCAAGTGTTTGTGGCAAGTCGATATTCAAGCAATTTTCAAGAGTTTGTTTGTAATCGCAGTCGGTTTTGGCTAGTTCGGCAATATCCGTTGCAATAATATTTTGGCCATTAAAATATTTGTTATTTTCAAACGCGTTTAATCTGCCATTTTCTGTTATTCCAACTTCTAAGCTACCGCCATCCCAATCGTAATCTTGCTCTGATCGGTCAAAATTTTCCATCAAAAAACATTCGCCGTGGTCAAATAGCGGGCTCAGTTTCAAATTCCCTTTGCCATCTACAATAAATACAATGTTGTTCCAGTTTCTATCAAAATTAAACATAAAAAAGTCATAAATAACCATTTTGTTTATCTGCCTTTCAAGCAACTTGAAATCGCAATTTAAGTTGTAAGTCTTGCAAAATTCGCCTACATGTTCTAAAATGCTTGTTGTAGAGTGTGTGTATTGTTGCGAATGCGAATTTTTTATAAACTCATTTAAAAACGAAAGGACATCATCTTGTTTAATTTCATAATCTAATGGTAAAAGTTTACCTAATTTTTCCCCCTTATCTTTAAGCATTAAAATATTCAAAAGGGTGATTTGTTTAGAATTTTCGTCTACAAAGTATGGAGATATGCACCCATCTCTACCTTTATATTTTGCAAAATCATAGGGCAAGCAGTAGTCACAATTGACGCGTTTAAGAAAGAAGTAGGAAAAAACTTCGCTGACATCGCCATTTAACTCTACTATATCCTCGCTAAAATTTTCCTCAAAATATTGTTGCTTTGCTTCACCATCAATAGCGCTGTAGTTGTACTTAAACAAATATTTTTTACCATCAATCATAACTATGCATTTTTTGGAAGTACCCTTATCAAAAGGCTGTTCTTGCTCAACAAGTAAAGTGATATCTTTTCTATTTTTATAATCAAACTTTTTCATCTTACACCTTTTGTAGATTATTATAACACAGCAAAAATCAATTTGCAACGGGGGGGGGGGGGGGGAGGTAATTTAATCCGTTGCTAAACAAGCGAGATATGACC